>JBKJJC010000059.1:0-13308 GCA_046598245.1 Rhodoferax sp. | reverse complement strand
GTGGCCGGTGACCTGGTGTTGCGCCTGGCCGATGGTTCGGACCCGCGCCAGCAATGGTTGCGCCTGCTGTGGCTCAAGGTGGTATTTCCCAACCTGGTGTTGGCCGCAGCGGCTCTTTTTGCGGTGAACTGGGCGGTGCGCCGGGCACTGCGCCCGCTGATCGAACTGAAAGAGGCGGTGGAGAGTCGCTCGCCGCGCGACCTGTCGGCTTTGGACGCCAAAGGCTCACCCGACGAGGTGCGGCCGCTCGTGCTGTCGTTGAACCGGCTGTTCGATTTGGTCAATGCACAGGCCGAGAGCCAGCGGCGGTTTGTCGCCGATGCCGCCCACCAGTTGCGCACGCCATTGGCCGGTCTGCAGGCCCAGGTGGAGGCTTGGGCACAGGCCGTGGGTGCCACCGCGGCGCAGGCCCATCCAGAGCATGTTTATAAGGAAAATAGCCATCTAGCCCCCGCCGATATTGAAGATGTTGCTATTACTTTAAAAGCAAGCCAGGTGTTCAAGCTGCGCCATGCGGTGCGCCGCACGTCGCAACTGGCCAACCAACTGCTGGCCTTGTCGCGCGCCGATGCCCGCAGCGCCAACACCCAGGCCACGCAGCGGGTAGACCTGCGCCAGCTGTGTGAAGTCATGCTGGAAACCCACCTGGATGCAGCCACCGCCAAAGGCATCGACTTGGGCCTGGACGCCGCCGACGCCCACGTCACCGGCCACGAGTGGCTGCTGCGCGAATTGCTGGGCAATCTGCTGGACAACGCCATCCGTTATGCGCCGGCCGGTGGCCACGTGACGCTGCGCTGCGGCTTGTGCAAGCAACCCGGACACACCGCGGACCAGCCTTTTCTGGAAGTGGAAGACAACGGCCCTGGTGTGCCGGTGCACGAGCGTGCCCGCATGCTGGAGCGCTTCTACCGGATTGCCGGCACCCAGGGCGAGGGCACCGGATTGGGCTTGGCCATTGCGGACGAAATTGCCCGGGTGCACCACAGCCAGTTACAGGTGCTCGATGGCCACGACGGCACAGGTTTGCGCATGCTGTTGATCCTGCCGGCTTCTCCAGGAGCCTTTTCGCAGAGGGTGTAAATTTATCCATAGTGGTCAAAACGCCGATTCCCGGTATCCTCGCCCTATGACGCACGACCCGCAAGTTCCGCCACCGGCAGACAGCCGACAGCTTGACCGGCTCACGCGCTCGGACAACGAGTTGACGGTCATTTTCGATTCCGATGCGTTGGCGATTGCGGTGGTTGAAGGCGGCGTGGTGGTGCGCTGCAATGCCAAGTGTGAGCGTCTTTTCGGCTTTGACGAAGGCACCCTGGTGGGGCAACCCGTGGATGTTGTGTTTTTTGATGGCGACACCATGCGGGTGGCGGTACGCGAGGTTCTCGCGGTGTTTGAAGCCGGTTCCATTTTTCGGCAAGACCAGTTGAGGCGTAAGCGGGACGGGTCGGAGTTGTGGCTGCGCGTGACGGGCGCGTCCGTCGACCAGGCTGACCCTGGCAAACGCGCCATTTGGCTGTTTGATGACATTACCCAAGCACGTGCCAACGAATTACGCTTGCAGCAAACCTTTGATTTGCAGCAGCAGACCTTTGACAACGCCGCAGTGGGTCTGATGTTTGCATCGCGGCGCAAAATCGTGCGCTGCAACCGGCGCCTGGCGGCTATTTTTGGCTACCAGTATGAAGAGCTGGTCGGGCAGTCGACCCGGATTTTTTATGCGTCGGATGAGGAATACCGCACCGTTGGCCTGGCCGGTTACGCACCGATTCTGGCGGGTAAGCCCTATGTCCATGAAATGGTGGTTCGCCACACCGACGGAACCCACATTTGGGTCCGCGCGACTGGCCAGCAGCTGCCCCTGTCCAAACCCGGCGAAGACATCATTTGGGTGTTTGAGGATGTAACCGACCGCCACATTGCACAGGACGCTTTGCGGGCGGCCCAGGAGGTGCTCGAAGAAAGGGTGCTGCAGCGCACCCAGGAGCTCGAAGCATCGCAAAACGCATTACGAGTCCTCAATGCTGAGCTTGAACACCGCGTGGCTCTGCGTACCGCTGAGCTGTCTGACACCATTGAAGACTTGCGCCAAACCCAAGCCGAATTGGTGCAGGCCGATAAGCTGGCGGCGCTGGGGTCCATGGTGGCGGGCATTGCGCACGAGCTCAACACGCCCTTGGGCAATGCCCTGATGTCAGCGTCTACATTGTCCGATCGATTTGTGGAGTTGCAGACCGCGCTGGCACGCGGCGAGTTGCGCAAATCCACGTTCGAAGCGTTCTTGTCGTCGGGCCAAGAAATTGTTAGCCTGGTGTTGCGTTCCACCCACCGGGCTGCGGATTTGGTCAGCAGTTTCAAGCAAGTAGCGGTGGACCAGACCACCGAACAGCGCCGCATTTTTTTCCTCGACACGCTGGTAGAAGACGTTGTGTCGACACTGCGACCATCGATGCGGAACGCGCCTTGGATTGTCGAGACCCACGTGCCCAAAGGCATCCGCTGCGACAGTTATCCCGGCCCGCTGGGCCAGATCGTGGCCAACATGGTGAACAACGCCGTAGCGCACGCCTTCTACGGGCGGACCGAGGGTAGGCTGGTGATCTCCGCCGTGTTGCATGCCGATCAGCTGGTGCTGGAGTTCACCGACGATGGCAACGGCATAGACCCCGCCCACATGGGACGCATTTTTGACCCATTTTTCACTACCAGATTGGGCCAAGGCGGCTCGGGTCTGGGCTTGTCGATCTCCCGTAACATTGCCACCGGGGTGCTGGGCGGCAGCTTGAGCGTGAGCTCCCAGTTGGAGAGTGGAAGCTGTTTTCGGCTGAGCATTCCCACGGTGGCGCCAAACGCAGTACCCATGACCTAGGCACCCGGCGGCTAGGCAAAAACCCTTGTAGGCCCTATGCGAGAATGATTTATCACCATCGCTTTGTGCACCATGCCAGACGCCCTCACCCAGTCCCCTGAGCCACAAGAAGACCAGGCGCTAGCCGGGCAGGCGTCCGACGCTGCGCCAGTTGCCACCGCTACTGCTACTGCTACGCGTAAGCGCCCCAAGCCGGGCGAACGCCGGGTGCAAATTCTGCAGGCCTTGGCCACTATGCTGGAGCAGCCCAGCGGTGAGCGCATCACCACCGCGGCGTTGGCGGCGCGGCTGGATGTGAGCGAGGCCGCCCTGTACCGCCACTTCGCCAGCAAGGCGCAGATGTTCGAAGGACTGATCGAATTCATCGAGCAAACCGTGTTCACCCTGGTCAACCAAATCGTGGAGCGCGAGCAGGCGGCGCAGGGCAACGTGGCCGATAGGGGCCAGCGCCAGGCCACCAAAGTCATTGGGTTGCTGGTGCAATTTGCAGAGAAAAATCCCGGCATGGCCCGCGTCATGGTGGGTGACGCCCTGGTGTTTGAGAACGAGCGCCTGCAACAGCGTATGAACCAGTTCTTTGACAAGATAGAAGCCACGCTCAAGCAATGCCTGCGCGACGGTGCTGCGGCCAACGCCTCGGCCACGCCCACGGTGGATGCGCAAGTGCGCGCTGCGGTGTTGGCGGCTTTTGTCAGCGGGCGTCTGCAGCGTTTTGTGCGTTCGGGCTACAAGCGATTGCCGTCCGAACACCTGGACGCCAGCCTGCGGCTGCTGATCGGGTAAACCCGTCCCCGCTTTAGAAAATCGGCTCTAGACCGGAAAATATTTTTCCGGGGCGGGGTGTAATGCATGCAGAATAGCACGATCGTTCTATTTTGTAGTACATTGCGTCCATGTCTATCGCGTCACTCTCTGCCAAGCTGATCAGCAATACCCGCCCGGCTTTAACACGTTCGGCCGCCGCGCGTGGCAAGACCCCGTCGGGGCGCGCCTTGCAAAAGGGCCAGCAAACCAAGCTGGCCATTGTGGATGCGGCTTTGAATTTGGCCACCCAGATCGGCCTAGAGGGCCTGAGCATCGGCGCGTTGGCAGAAGCCACCAATATGAGCAAGTCGGGGGTGTTTGCCCACTTTGGCTCCCGCGAAGAACTGCAGATTTCGGTCATCCACCAATACTTTGCGCATTTTGAGCGCGATGTCTTCTTTGTAGCCATGGAGCAGCCCCGTGGCCTGCCCCGGGTCAAGGCCCTGTTTGCCAACTGGATGAAGTTGGTGGCCGAAGAAATCAAGGCCGGCTGCATCTTCATCAGTGGTGCCGTTGAATTTGACGACCGCCCCGGCCCCGTGCGCGATGCGCTGGCCACTTCGGTCCAAACCTGGCTGTCCGCCATGAACCGGTCTATCGTGCTGGCCAAGGCCTGTGGCGACCTGCGCGCCGATGTTGACGAAGAACTAATGGCATTCGAGATCCATGGCCTCATCCTGGCCCTGCATTACGAAGCCCGTTTCCTGCAAAAGCCTGGCTCGATAGAGCGTGCCAACAAGGGCTTTGAAAACATCCTGGCGCGTTACGGCGCCAAGGCCCCTTCCACTGACAAATCCTGATTTTCTGAATCACCGTTCCACAAGGAGTAATCACTATGCCTACCTATACCCCCCCTCTGCGTGACATGCAGTTTGTGATGCACGAAGTACTCAACGTGGTTGATGACTTCAAGCAGATTCCGCAGCACGCCGAGATGGATGCTGACACCATCAACGCGGTACTGGAAGAGGGTGGAAAGTTCGCCTCCGAAGTGATTTTCCCACTGAACATCTCGGGCGATGCCGAAGGCTGCACCTTGGATAACAAGACCCATGCAGTGACCACCCCCAAAGGTTTCAAGGAAGCCTATAAAACCTATATCGATGGGGGCTGGGCGGCGCTGGGTTGCGACACAGAGTTCGGCGGCCAGGGCTTGCCCCTGGTGGTCAACAACCTGTTTTATGAAATGCTGAACAGTGCCAACCAGGCTTGGACCATGTACCCGGGCTTGACGCATGGCGCCTATGCCGCGCTGCATACCCACGGAACTGACGAGCAAAAGGCCACCTACCTGCACAAGATGACCAGCGGTGAATGGACCGGCACCATGTGCCTGACCGAACCCCATTGCGGTACCGACTTAGGCATGATGCGTACCAAGGCCGAGCCCCAGGGCGACGGCACCTACAAGATCACCGGCAACAAGATCTTCATCAGCGCCGGTGAACACGACATGGCCGACAACATCATCCACCTGGTATTGGCCCGCTTGCCCGATGCGCCCCCTGGCATCAAGGGCGTGAGCCTGTTCATCGTGCCCAAGTTCAATGTGAACAAGGACGGCAGCGTCGGCAGCCGCAACGGCATTTACTGTGGCGGCCTCGAGCACAAGATGGGAATCAAGGCCAACGCCACCGCCCAAATCGTACTGGAAGACGCCATTGGCACCATGGTGGGCCAGCCCAACAAAGGCATGCAGGGCATGTTTGTAATGATGAACGCTGCCCGACTGGGCGTGGGCAACCAGTCTATCGGCCTGACCGAGGTGGCGTTCCAAAACGCCTTGGCCTATGCCAAGGACCGTATCCAGATGCGCTCGCTCAGCGGCCCGAAAGCCAAGGACAAGCCGGCGGACCCCATCATCGTGCACCCAGACGTGCGCAAGATGCTGCTCACAGCCAAGGCCTATGCCGAAGGTGGCCGTGTGCTGCAGGCCTACTGCTCGATGTTGCTAGAGAAAGAGCACGGCCACCCTGATGAAAAAGTGCGCAAGGACTCCGGCGAAATGCTGGCCATGCTGACACCCATCGTCAAAGCCTTCATCACCGACAACGGCCACATTTCCACCAACACCTGCATGCAGGTTTTTGGCGGCCACGGTTTCATCAAGGAATGGGGCATGGAGCAGTTTGTGCGCGACAACCGCATCAACATGCTTTATGAAGGCACCAACACCATCCAGTCGCTGGACCTTTTGGGCCGCAAGATACTGGGCAACAACGGCGCAACGCTGAAGAAGTTTGGCAAGCTGGTTGGCAAGCTGGTGGAAGAAGAAGGCGTGAATGAGAAGATGGCCGAGTTCATCACCCCCATCGCCATCTTGGGTGACCAGATGACCAAGTTCACCACCGAGATCGGTTTCAAGGGCTTCCAAAACCCCGACGAAGTGGGCGCCGCTGCAGTGGATTACTTGCGTGTGGCTGGCCACCTGGTGTTTGGCTACTTCTGGGCGCGTATGGCGCAGGTGGCGTTGCGCGAAATCGCGGCTGGCAATACCGACCCGTTCTACGGCGCCAAGCTGCAGACCGCACGCTTCTACTTCGGCAAGTTGTTCCCCGAGACTGCAACCCTGATGCGCAGCGCACGTGCTGGCAGCAAGGTGTTGATGGATACCGATTTGGCTTTGGCTTGAAGCTGCTTGGCTTTGCCGTTCTCTTTGATTTGATGAAAAAAGGAATCTCCATGTTGCGTTCAGCTATTGCAGTTTTGGTGTGTGGTTTCAGCGTCTCGGCCATGGCGCAAATGTCGCCGGTGGGCCTGTGGCAAACGATTGACGACAAGGACGGCGCCGTCAAGTCTGAGATTCGCATCGTGGAGAACGCAGGCGTGGTCTCCGGCAAGATCGACAAGATCTTGGACCCCAAATCCAAGCCGGACGAGAAGTGCGATGTGTGCACTGACGAACGCAAGGACCAACCCATCCTGGGCATGGAAATCCTGCGCGGCCTGAAGAAGACAGAAGGCAAGGACGTATGGGAAGGTGGCAACATCCTCGACCCCAACAACGGCAAGATCTACAAAGCCACTGTGACCCCCATCGAAGGCGGCAAGAAGCTGCAGATGCGCGGCTACATCGGCTTCTTCTACCGGACCCAAATCTGGAACAGGGTCAACTAATAACTTTGCGGGACAGACCGCAGTGGCAAGGCCACAAGCTCTGTCCTCAACTAGAGAGGAATATTTATGTCCCGTTTTCAAGTGAGAAAAGTCGCCGTGCTCGGCGCTGGCGTGATGGGTGCGCAGATCGCGGCCCATCTGGTCAATGTCAAAGTGCCCGTGGTCTTGTTTGATCTGCCGGCCAAAGAAGGCCCGAAGAACGGCATCGTCACCAAGGCCATTGAAGGTCTGAAGAAACTCAAGCCTGCCCCGCTGGGTGTGGTGGAAGACGCCGTGCTGATCCAGCAGGCCAACTACGAAGAACACATGGACCTTCTCAAGGACTGTGACCTCATCATCGAGGCCATTGCCGAGCGCATGGACTGGAAGTTGGACCTGTACAAAAAGATCGCCCCCTTTGTTGCACCGCATGCCATCGTGGCCAGCAACACATCGGGTCTGTCGATCACCAAGCTCTCCGAAGCACTGCCCGAAGAGATCAAGCCGCGCTTCTGCGGCATCCACTTCTTCAACCCACCCCGCTACATGGCGTTGGTGGAGTTGATCAACACGCCCACCACACAAGCACAGGTGCTGGATGACTTGGAAGCCTTTGTCACCAGCAACCTAGGCAAAGGCGTGGTGCATGCCAAGGATTCGCCGAACTTCATCGCCAACCGCGTCGGTATTGCCGGCATGTTGACGACGATGAAAGAGGTCGAGAACTTTGGCCTGACGTTTGATGTGGTCGACGACCTGACCGGCAAGAAGCTGGGCCGCGCATCTAGCGGTACCTTCCGCACTGCCGACGTGGTGGGGCTTGACACCATGGCCCACGTCATCAAGACGCTGCAGGACACGCTGTCGATTGAGACCGACCCGTTCTACGCCAGCTTTGCGACCCCCGAGGTGTTGAAGACGCTGCTGGAAATGGGCAACCTGGGCCAGAAGACCAAGGCTGGCTTCTTCAAGAAGGTCGGTCGCGATGTGCTGCGCTTTGATCTGGCAAGCAAAGAATATGTGCCCGGCGGGGAAAAGGCCGACGAAGTTTATGGCCGCATGCTCAAAAAGCCTGCTGCTGAGCGACTGAAATTGCTGCGCAGTGCGGAAGGCAAACAGGGCCAGTTCCTGTGGGCCATTCTGCGCAATGCCTTCCACTACGCGGCCGTGCACCTGGCATCGATTGCCGACAATGCCCGCGATGTGGATTTCTGCATGCGTTGGGGCTTTGGCATGCAGCAAGGCCCGTTTGAATTGTGGCAAGAGGCGGGCTGGCTGGAAGTGGCCAAGATGGTCCAAGAAGACATTGACGCTGGCAAGGCCCTGTGCAAGGCACCGCTGCCCAAGTGGGTGTTTGAAGGTCCTGTCGCCGAACGCGGTGGTGTGCACCAGCCCGAAGGTTCGTTCAACCCGACAACTGGCAAGTTTGTCGCCCCGCGCAGCCTGCCCGTGTATGCGCGCCAGCACTTCCCCGAGAGTGTGCTGGGTGCGAATGCACCGTCGGCCACGACGGCCGGCAAGACGCTGTTCGAAGACGAATCCATCCGCCTGTGGACGCTGGACGACGAAGTAGTCATCGCCAGCATCAAGACCAAGATGCACGCCATCGGCCCCGGTGTGGTCGAAGGCTTGCTCGCCGGTCTGGACATGGCCGAGAAGGATTACAAGGGTCTGGTGATTTGGTCGCCAGACGATATGTTCTCCGCCGGTGCCGATCTGCAATCCATGCTGCCCGCCTTCATGATGGGTGGTGCTGCCGCCATCGACGGCGCCGAGCATGAGATGCAAGATGCCATGCTCAAGCTGCGCTACTCCAATGTGCCCGTGGTCTCGGCCGTGCGCGGCCTGGCGCTGGGTGGTGGCTGCGAGTTGGCCGTGTACTCCAGCCGCCGTGTGGTGGCCATGGAAAGTTATATCGGTCTGGTTGAAGTGGGCGTGGGCCTGGTGCCCGGCGCCGGTGGCCTGACCTATATCGCCCGCCGTGCGGCCGAGAACATGGCCTTGTCCACGTCGAAGGACTTACTGCCTTTCCTCACGGAAGGCTTCACCGGCGCTGCCATGGCAAAGGTCGGCACCAGCGCGCTGGAGAGCCGCAAATTGGGTTATCTGCTGGACAGCGACGTCATCGTGCCGCACAAGGATGAGCTGCTGTTTGTCGCCATCAACGAGGCCAAGGCTCTGGCTGCCGGTGGTTACCGTGCACCGCACAAGCGCCAGTTTCCGGTGGCGGGCCGCAGTGGCATTGCCACCATCACGGCGCAACTGGTCAATATGCGCGACGGCGGTTTCATCAGCGGACACGACTTCCACATTGGCAAGTTGATCGCCGAAGTGGTGTGTGGCGGCCAGGTGGATGCTGGTACCTTGGTCAGTGAGGAATACCTCATGGCGCTGGAGCGCAAGGCCTTTACCTCGCTACTGACCAACGCCAAAACGCAAGAGCGCATCATGGGCATGATGAGCACGGGCAAGCCTGTTCGCAACTGATGGCGCAGCTGCGTAACCGCCATGTCTGAAACTACCACACGCCCTAATCGCCTGGCGCGCACGCTGGCCCGGCTGGACGCCGTGCCTGCACCGTTGCGACAACTGGTGCGCAATCTGGTGTTGCGCCGTGCTGTGCCTTTTACCGGCACGGCCCGGCTGGACTTCGCCGTGATGACGCCCGAGAAGGTCGAGATTGCAATTGCCAACCAGCGCCGTGTGCTAAACCACATCCAAGGTGTGCATGCCGCAGCGATGACGCTGCTGGCGGAGACGGCTACCGGCATGGTGGTGGGCATGAATGTGCGCGACGGCTGCCTGCCATTGGCCAAGGAGCTCAAGGTGCAGTTCAAACGCCGCACCCAGGGCGATATGCGTGCGGTGGCGCAGCTCACAGCGCAACAGCGCCTTCAGATGCAAACCCAAGACAAGGGCGAGGTGGTGGTCCCCGTGACCGTGACCGATGCCTCGGGCCAAGAGCCCATCGTGTGTGAATTTATCTGGGCCTGGGTGCCGCTGACTAAAAAATCAGCCACCCCCAAGTCCAGCAGTGTTCCGGCTTGAAGCCAGGACCATCCCAGAACCGAAAAGGAGTTACTCCATGAAACAAGTTCAAGACGCCTACATTGTTGCGGCCACCCGCACACCCATCGGCCGTTCCGGCCGTGGCTACTTCCGCAATACCCGCCCCGACGAGCTGTTGGTGGCCGCCATCAAGAGCGCCATGTTGCAGGTGCCCACGCTGGACCCCAAGGCCATTGAGGATGCCATCATTGGTTGCTCTTTCCCTGAGGGTGAGCAGGGTATGAACATGGCCCGCATCGCGGTGGGTCTGGCCTTTGACCACCCCGTCGGCGGCGTCACCGTCAATCGCTTCTGCGCCTCGGGCGTGACCGCTATCCAGATGGCAGCCGACCGCATCCGCGTGGGTGAAGCCGATGTGATGATTGCCGGTGGTGCCGAGTCCATGAGCATGGTGCCCATGGGTGGCAACAAGACCTCGTTCAACCCGGCAGTGTTTGAGCGTGATGAGAACATCGGCATCGCCTACGGCATGGGACTGACTGCCGAGCGCGTGGCCCAGAAGTGGCAAGTCTCGCGTGAGGCGCAAGACGCTTTTGCGCTGGAGTCGCACCTGCGCGCTGTCCGGGCCCAGCAGGCAGGCGAGTTCACCAATGAGATCACGCCCTTCGATGTCATCGAGCGCACACCCGATCTCACGACCGGCGAGGTGACGACCAAGACCCGCACCGTGAGCCTGGACGAAGGCCCACGCCCCGACACCACGCTCGAAGCACTGGGCAAGTTGCGCCCAGTGTTCTCCGCCCGCGGTAGCGTCACGGCTGGCAACAGCTCGCAGACCAGCGACGGCGCTGGAGCACTGATCTTGGCCAGTGAAAAGGCGGTCAAGCAGTTTGGCCTCACGCCGCTGGCGCGTTTTGTGTCCTACGCTGCGCGTGGAGTGCCGCCCGAGATCATGGGCATTGGCCCGATTGAGGCGATCCCTGCCGCGCTGCGTTATGCCGGTCTGCAGCACAGCGATATCGACTGGTTCGAGTTGAACGAGGCTTTCGCCGCCCAGTCGCTAGCGGTCATCAACACGCTGGGGCTGGACCCGTCCAAGGTCAACCCAATGGGCGGTGCCATCGCCCTGGGTCACCCGCTGGGTGCCACCGGAGCTATCCGGGCCGCGACAGTGATTCACGCCCTGCATCGCCATAATCTCAAATACGGAATGGTGACCATGTGTGTGGGCACTGGCCAAGGGGTAGCCGGGATTTTTGAGCGCGTCTGATAGCTTTGTGGGACAGGCCTTCGGTTCTGTCCCCAACTGATTAGGGATCGGATCAGCTCTCCCATCAGGCCACCAACGGGTGGCCTTTTTCAATGGAGGATTTGATGTGAGCAGCCATGTTTTTGACCAGGCAATCGCCCTGGAGATGCAAAGTGACGGCAGCTTTGCCGGCCACACCAGCGCGGCGTACGCCAATATGGTGGGGCCGTTTGGCGGTATCAGCGCCGCGCAGATGTTGAACGCGGTCTTGCTGCACCCCGACCGACTGGGCGACCCGGTGTCGCTGACCATCAACTTCGCAGCGGCCCTGGAGCCGGGGCCGTTTGTGGTGCAGGCGCGGGCCGCGCGCACCAACCGTTCGACCCAGCATTGGATGATTGAGGTGTTGCAGAACGGCCAGACTGTGCTCACCGGCACCGCCTTCACCGCGCTGCGCCGCGACACCTGGGGTGTGGATGAAGATGCCATGCCGATGTGCCCACCACCGGAGCAGACACCGCATGGCACAGGCCCCATGCCCATGGAGTGGATCAAGCAGTACGACATGCGCCCCGTTGCCGGAGCCATGCCCCTGGTCTGGGACGGCAGTGGCGACACCAGCCTGACCCAGCTGTGGGTGCGTGACAACCCGCCGCGCCCGCTGGACTTTGCCTCGCTCACTTCCCTGTCAGACGTATTTTTCCCGCGCATCTTTGTGCGCCGCGCAACGCTGGTGCCGGTGGGCACCGTGACCATGACGGTGTACTTCCACGCTGACAGCGCACAATTGCAAGCCAGCGGCACCAGCTACCTGCTGGCCCAGGCCCGTGCACAGGCATTTCGCAACGGCTACTTCGACCATATAGCCCAGCTGTGGAACGAGGCAGGCGTGTTACTCGCGACGACCCACCAAGTTGTTTACTATAAAAATTAGTATGTTTGCGGGACAGACCGCAGCCGCATAGCGGCAAGCTCTGTCCCCAACCGTTTTAAAGGACGTTATGCAAGACCTATTGACCCACACCGCCGACGGCGTGATGACCCTCACCATCAACCGCCCGGACAAGAAAAACTCGTTCACCCAAGCCATGTACGGCGCTATGGCTGACGCGCTGGACCAAGCCAAAAACGAACCCGCCATCCGCGTCACCGTCATCCAAGGTGATGTAACGGTGTTCAGCGCTGGTAACGACATCAGCGACTTTCTGCAGCGCAAGCCTACACCGCAGGACGAAGCGCCGGTGTTCAAATTTCTGCGCGCTATTGCCTCGCACCCCAAACCCCTCGTCGCTGCCGTTTGCGGCCCAGCCGTAGGCATTGGCACCACGCTGCTGTTCCACTGTGACCTGGTCTATGCGGGTGACAACGCGGCTTTCTCCATGCCTTTCGTCAATCTGGGCCTGTGCCCCGAGGCTGGCTCCAGCCTGCTGGTGCCGCAGATGATGGGCTACCACCGCGCGGCCGAAGCGCTGCTGCTGGGCGAACCTTTTATGGCCGAAGCGGCGCTGGAGGTGGGCCTGGTCAACCGCATCCTGCCCCCCACCGAGGTCAACGACATGGTGCAAACGCTGGCGCGCAAGCTGGCGGCCAAGCCGATCGCATCGCTGATCGAAACCAAGCGCCTGATGAAGAAGGGCCAGATGGCCCAGGTGCTGGCGCAGATCAGTGAGGAGGGGGAGAGTTTTGCCCGCCTGTTGCAGGAGCCTGCTGCCAAGGAGGCGTTCACTGCCTTCCTGGAAAAGCGCAAGCCAGACTTCTCGCAGGTGTAAGTACCGTACTTGGGGATAGAGGGCGTTCCTGGCGAGGTTGTTTGCGTCAAACTGGCCTCTAGCCCCCGAATACATTGATCAGTTAGCTATAAAAATAGTAGCGTTTTCATTGTAACACCTTCAGGAGACAAGCCACATGAATACAAGCACCGCATCCGCACCCACGGCTAGAAGCCTGCAGGGCAAGACCCTGTTCATCACCGGGGCCTCGCGCGGCATTGGCCTGGCCATTGCCAAGCGCGCCGCGCGTGATGGCGCCAACATCGTGATCCTGGCCAAGACCACCGACCCAAATCCCAAGTTGCCCGGCACCATCTACAGTGCCGCGAAAGAGATTGAAGCGGCAGGTGGACGAGCATTGCCACTGGCAGTAGATATTCGCGACGATGATGCGGTGTTCGCCGCGGTAGCCAAGGCAGTGGAGACCTTTGGCGGTATCGACATCCTGGTCAACAACGCTAGCGCGATCAGCATGACCAACACCGAGGCCACGCCAATGAAGCGCTTCGACT
>JBKJJC010000345.1:0-10521 GCA_046598245.1 Rhodoferax sp. | reverse complement strand
GTACTCGCCTGCCATGACCGACTTCATCTTCATGGTCAAAGACTCGTCTTACATGTTCGTCACCGGCCCCGAAGTGGTGAAGACGGTGACGCACGAGGAAGTAACAGCCGAAGAACTGGGCGGTGCCATCACCCACACCACCAAGAGCGGCGTGGCGGACTTGGCGTTTGAGAACGATGTAGAAGCTCTGCTGATGCTGCGCCGCCTGTACAACTACCTGCCGTTGAGCAACCGCGAGAAGGCCCCGGTGCGCAAGAGCGGTGATCCGATCGACCGCAAAGACTTGAGTCTGGACACATTGATCCCGGACAACCCGAACAAACCCTACGACATGAAGGAGCTGATCCTGAAGACTGTCGACGATGGCGACTTCTTCGAGATTCAGCCCGAATATGCCAAGAACATCATCATCGGCTTTGCCCGCATGGATGGCCAAACGATTGGCATTGTGGCCAACCAACCGCTGGTGTTGGCGGGCTGTTTGGACATCAAAAGCAGCATCAAGGCGGCGCGCTTTGTGCGGTTCTGCGATGCGTTCAACATTCCGGTCATCACGTTTGTGGATGTGCCCGGCTTCATGCCCGGCACGTCGCAAGAGTACGGCGGCATCATCAAGCACGGTGCCAAGCTGCTGTATGCCTATGCCGAGTGCACAGTGCCCAAGATCACGGTCATCACGCGCAAGGCCTATGGCGGCGCGTATGACGTGATGTCGTCCAAACACTTGCGCGGCGACGTGAACCTGGCCTGGCCCAATGCCGAGATTGCAGTGATGGGTGCCAAGGGCGCGGTGGAAATCATCTTCCGTGAAGACAAGGGCGACCCGGCCAAGCTGGCTGCCAAGGAGGCGGAATACAAGGCCCGTTTTGCGAACCCGTTTGTGGCGGGGGCACGCGGCTTCATTGATGATGTGATCTTGCCTTCGGAGACGCGCAAGCGGATCTGCCGGTCGCTGGTGATGTTGAAGGACAAGAAGCTGGAGAACCCTTGGCGCAAGCACGGGAACATTCCATTGTGAGTTGCACAGGCATGGACACTACTTTGCTGCGCGCTGGATCGGGTTACCCGGACGTTTTGCTCCGTGTCCCCCGCGCTACGCGCTCCTCCTTTACCTGCGCAAAACGCCCGGGCAGCCCGCTCTTGGTGGCCGGGTATGCCTAAAGCTGCACACGCGTCCGAGGCCACGCCATGAATCATGTGCCAGACAGTCCCTTACGCTGGCTCATGCTATTGGCAGGAGTGTTCTTGCTCATCCATTGTGTGTATTTGGTGACGGTCAAAGTCACACATATGGGAGTGGTGGTCCCAGCATTGATTGGTTTGGTGTTGGTTGCCTTGTCGTTGTTCCAAGCGCAATGGAACGCATGGTTGGCTGCTCACCCAATGGTCCAACTGCTTTGGCGTTTTAGTCAGGCTGGCATCGCTGTGTGGTTTGCTACTTTGCTGGCGTATTTCGCAATGCTTCAGTTTCACAACCCACGCGATACCGGTCCGGTTCAGCCCAGCGCCATCGTGGTATTGGGCTCCAGCACGCCGAACGCACATCCATCCCCCGCCCTGGCCGAGCGCTTGAAGTTGGGCTACCAGTTAGCGCTGCAGTACCCACAAGCGCCAGTGGTGGTCAGCGGTGGCGTGGACTTTCGCCAAACCGTTTCAGAAGCGCAGGTGATGAGCACCTACTTGCAAACGCTGGGTCTGCCGCCTTCACGCATTTTGTTAGAAGACAAGAGCACCAGCACCGCGGAAAATCTGGTGTTTTCTGCGCGGGTCTTGCAGGCAAACGGGCTATCGCAAAACATGCCTGCAGTAGTGGTGACTAACGATTTTCATACCGCGCGTGCGGGCTGGATTGCCGCCAAAGCGGGATGGACGCAAGTGCGTATGGCCGGTGCCACCACCCCGCTGTATATGCGATACAACGCATGGATACGTGAGTACTTTGCCTGTGTGTCGGGCTGGTTGTTGGGGGAGTTTAAATTTTGAAAGCTGCGCGCTCCTCCTTTACCTGCGCAGAACACCCAGGCAGCCCAATCCTCCCGTTACTCAAGCTCGTTTCGTACTGAATTCAATCTTGCCGACCTTACCCAGCTAGGAACCCTATGTTTACCAAAATCCTGATCGCCAACCGCGGCGAAATCGCCTGCCGCGTCATTGCCACCGCCCGCAAGATGGGCATTAAGACCGTGGCGGTGTATTCCGATGCCGACAAGGAAGCACGCCACGTGGAACTGGCCGACGAGGCCGTCAACATCGGTCCGGCACCCAGCCGTGAAAGTTATCTGCTGGCGGACAAGATCATTGCCGCCTGCAAGCAGACCGGCGCGCAGGCCGTGCATCCGGGCTATGGCTTCTTGAGTGAGAACGCCGAGTTCTCCAAGCGCGTAGAAGAAGAGGGCATTGTCTTCATCGGCCCCAAGCACTACTCGATTGCCGCCATGGGCGACAAGATCGAATCCAAGAAGCTCGCGGGCAAGGCGGGGGTCAACTGCATTCCCGGTGTGAATGACGCGATTGAGACGGCCGAGCGCGCGGTGGAGATTGCCCAGAGCATTGGCTACCCCGTGATGATCAAGGCCAGCGCGGGCGGCGGTGGCAAGGGCCTGCGAGTGGCCTTTAACGACAAAGAGGCGTTTGAGGGCTTTACCAGTTGCCGCAATGAGGCACGCAACAGTTTTGGTGATGACCGTGTGTTCATCGAGAAGTTTGTGGAAGAACCCCGCCACATCGAGATCCAGTTGATCGGCGACAGCCACGGCAATGTGATTTACCTGAACGAGCGCGAGTGTTCCATCCAGCGCCGCCACCAGAAGGTGATTGAAGAGGCGCCTTCACCTTTCATCTCTGATGCCACACGCAAGGCCATGGGCGAGCAGGCCGTGGCGCTGGCCAAGGCGGTGAACTACCAGAGTGCGGGCACCGTGGAGTTTGTGGTCGGCAAAGACCAGAGCTTTTACTTTTTGGAGATGAACACGCGCCTGCAGGTGGAGCACCCGGTGACCGAATGCATCACGGGGCTGGACCTGGTGGAGTTGATGATCCGTGTGGCGGCGGGCGAGAAGCTGCCGTTGACGCAGGCCGACGTCAAACGTAACGGTTGGGCCATTGAGTGCCGTATCAATGCTGAAGACCCGTTCCGCAACTTCCTGCCGTCCACTGGTCGCCTGGTGCGCTTTGCACCACCGGCCCAGACCATGTTCCAGTCCGATACCGACAACTGGTTTGGCGTACGGGTGGACACGGGTGTGCAAGACGGTGGCGAGATCCCGATGTTCTACGACTCCATGATCGCCAAGCTGATCGTGCACGGTACGGACCGCAACGATGCGATTGCCAAGATGCGCGAGGCGCTGAATGGATTTGTGATCCGCGGTATCAGCTGCAATATTCCGTTCCAGGCGGCGTTGTTGGCGCACCCCAAGTTTGTCGCGGGCGATTTCAACACCGGTTTTATTGCTGAGAACTACGGCAAGGGTTTTGCGGCCGAAGATGTGCCGCACCCTGATCCATCCTTCCTGGTCGCATTGGCCGCCTTTGTGCGGCGCAAGTCGCGCGAGCGCGCGGCCGGCATCAGCGGGCAGTTGCCGGGGTATGGCGTGCAAGTGGGCAAAGACTATGTGGTGGTCACCTTGGGGCAGGACGGCAAACATGCCTACACCCCGGTGCATGTGGATGAGTTTGTGGGCGAGACCGGTTCGGCCCGTGTGCGGGTGGGCTCCAGTAGCTATGAGATACGTAGCGGATCCCGCATCAACGACATTGCCATTAACGGCACAGCCAACGGCCTGCCGTTCACGGCCCAGGTGGAGCGCGGCACACCCAAGAACCCGCTGGCGCTGCGCCTGCAACACAACGGCACGCGGATTGACGCGCTGGTCATCTCACCGCGCATGGCGCAGTTGCATGCGCTGATGCCGCACAAGGCGGCACCCGATATGAGCCGTTATGTGTTGTCGCCCATGCCCGGCTTGCTGGTGGACGTGGCGGTGGTGCCGGGGCAAAAGGTGCAGGCCGGAGAACGCGTGGCGGTGATCGAGGCCATGAAGATGGAAAACGTGCTGTTTGCCGCTGCAGACGGCGTGGTGGGCAAGGTGCTGGCCGCCAAGGGTGAGTCGTTGACGGTGGACCAGCCGATTATTGAGTTCGCATAGACGCGAAGGTGGAGTTCGCGTAAACGCGGGGTAGGAATTCGCAAAAATATGCGAAAGTGAAGCTTGCCCAAAAAAAGTGGAGGTTGTTGTTATGTTGCGTCCGTTTCAAGTGCTGGGCATCCAGCAAATTGCCATTGGTGCCACCGATAAAAAGCGCTTGCACAAGCTGTGGGTGGAGATGCTTGGCCTGGAGGTCACCGGTACCTTCCGCAGCGAATCAGAGAACGTGGACGAAGACATCTGTGCCATTGGCGCGGGTGCCTTCAAGGTCGAGGTTGACCTGATGCAGCCGCTGGACCCCGAGAGGAAGCCCGCCGTGCACAACACACCGCTCAACCATGTTGGGCTGTGGATTGATGACCTGGCTACCGCTGTGGATTGGCTCACAGCCCAGGGTGTGCGTTTTGCGCCGGGTGGCATCCGCAAGGGTGCATCTGGTTTTGATGTGTGTTTCTTGCACCCCAAGAGCAACGACGAATTCCCGATTGGCGGTGAGGGCGTACTCATAGAGTTGGTGCAGGCACCGCCCGATGTGGTCAAGGCGTTTTCGCAGTTGGCCCATCCTGGACAAAGCCGCTAAACGCAGCCCGACCTGAGCATGACCGTGCTTGATGCGGCAATGGCCCAACAGCCCGTGTTGTGGTGGGCCCTGCTGGGCTTGGTAGTGGCGGCGGTGGGCTTTCGCATGCTGCGCCCGACCGAGCGCCGCGCTTTGCGGGTCACCTGGGTGTTCACCGTACTCGCCTCGGTGGCTCTGTCTGCGGTCAAGGGCTTGGCCAGCTATTCCATGTTGGCCAATACAGCCATGGTGTTGGCGATATTTTTCTGGGGCGTGGCCTGTGCCCATTTGTTGGGCACTATCGTTTTTCGGGCTGTCCTGCCGAAAGCGGGCGTCCGCGTGCCACGCATTGCGCATGACCTCAGCTTCACCGGACTGGTACTGATTTGGGGGATTTTTTGTCTGCGCCTGTCGGGTGTCGACCCCACGCCCCTGTTCGCCACGTCAGCCGTCATCACCGCGGTGTTGGCCTTTGCCATGCAGGACACGCTGGGCAATGTGCTGGGCGGCGTGACCCTGCAGTTGGACAACTCATTGCGCGTGGGCGACTGGGTGAAGCTGGACGACATCAGCGGGCGTGTGACCGATGTGCACTGGCGGTTTACCGCGGTAGAGACCCGCAATTGTGAACTGGTCATGGTGCCCAACAGCTGGTTGATGAAAAACCGCTTTACTGTCTTGCGTGGGTCAGCAGCAGTGCCGATGGCATGGCGCCGAGCGGTGCATTTCAATATCCACCCCACGGCCAATCCGGATACCGTGATTCGCGCGCTAGAGCGTTCGGTGCTGGACGCTGAAATCCCGTACGTACTGACCAATCCACCGCCCAACGCCATCCTCCATGAAGTTGCCGCGGGTTTTAACCGCTACAGCTTGCGCTACTGGTTGGGCGACCCCCAGTTTGACGAACCGGGCGACTCATCGGTGCGGGTGCATGCGCTGGCCGCGCTGGCGCGGGCGGACATACAACTGGGTGTGCCACAGGAGCAGCGCTTGCTGGTTAAAGACAACGACAGCTGGCGGGCCGCCGCCGACCAGCGTGAGTTCGACCTGCGACTGGACGCGATTCGGCGCACCGATCTGTTCGCCAACCTGCCCACACCCGAACAACAGATGCTGGCCGAGCACCTGGTGCATGCACCCTTTGCGGCGGGCGATATCCTCACGCGCCAGGGCGCTGTCGCACATTGGTTGTATTTGGTCATCCGCGGTGAGGCCCAGGTTTTGGTGGACGGCCCGAACGGGCGGCTGCCGGTCGCTACCCTGCGCGACGGGGCCATTTTTGGCGAGATGGGCATGCTGACCGGCGAGGCACGCAGTGCCACGGTGGTGGCGGTTACGGCGGTGGATTGTTACCGTCTGGACAAGGCCGGTTTCGCCAAGGTGTTGGAGCAGCGCCCAGAGATTGCCAAAGACATGAGCGCCATCGTCGAGGCACGCAACGCCGAGCGCAGCGTGTTGCTGGCCAAAGCGGGCCAACCCGCGGTCAACCAAAACGATGATCTGCTGAGGCGTATGCGAAAGTTTTTTTCCCTGCGGGCCTAGATGTCTTTCGTGCAAAAAGTGGTTAGGTTTTACGTAGGCTGCTGTGTCTACATAATCCTGGTGCAGTAAGTCAGTCTTTGGTGGGCTCGCCAGCACGTTTGCTGCGGGCCCGTGCCATGGCCGCCTCGATGATGGCGCGCTTTTGGTCCAACACCACGGTGTCTGTGATGCGCGAATGAGCAGCCAGGTCGGCAAGTTTGGCTTGAACCTGCACGTGCTGCTTTTTGGTGTGCTCAGCCTTGGCGCGTTCACTGCGCTGGGTTTTAGCGGCGTAACGGCTGCGGGCCAGGTCGGCCTGGGGCTGGGGCCAGGCTGCCCAACCGGTTGCGTCACCACTGGCATTTTCCAGCTTGATGCAGTCCACTGGGCAGACCGGAAGACACAGCTCACAACCCGTGCAATGGGCCTCGATGACCGTGTGCATGCGTTTGTTGCTGCCCATGATGGCGTCGGTTGGGCAGGCGTCCAGGCACAGCGTGCAGCCAATGCACCAGTTCTCGTCAATAAAGACGACCTGGCGCGGACCCTCTTGGCCAAATTCTGGGTTCAGCGGCTTGGCAGGCCGAGCGGTGATGCCAGCCAGCCGAACCACACCTTCTTGGCCGCCGGGCGGACATTGGTTGATGTCCGCCTCGCCAGCCTCTATGGCTTGGGCATAACCGGCGCAATCTGGGTAGCCGCAGCGCGTGCACTGGGTTTGCGGTAGCGCATCCAGTATGCGGGCGGCTAGCGCCCCCAGCGGTTGCGCCAACGTGCTCACTTCTTGGCAGTTGTCCGCTTGGATGCTACTGTTTTAGTAGCGGTCCGCGCATATTTTACGGGGGCTACAGCGGGTTTTGCTGCCTTCTTTGCAACAGCAACTTCTGTGCGGCTTGCCTGTGTCGACGACACCGCCGGTTTAGCTGGGGCCCGCCTGTCCGCCACGGCGACTGTGATGGGAACATGCTGGGACAGGATGAAGGACTTGACTTGCGGGTAAACCAGGTCGCGCCAACGCCTGCCCGAAAAGATGCCGTAGTGGCCCGCGCCCTTAGCTTCAAAGTGCTTTTGCATGTTGCGCGGCACGCCGGTGCAGATGTCATGCACGGCCTGGGTCTGGCCGGAGCCGGAAATGTCGTCCAGCTCGCCTTCGACCGAGAACAGGGCCGTGGTCTTGATGTCGGCAGGGCGCACCCGTTCGACCTTGCCGTTCTCACTTTTGACATCCCAGGTGCCATTGACCAGGCAGAAGTCCTGGAACACGACCTTGATGGTGTCCAAGTAGTAGTTGGCATCCATGTCCAGCACGGCGTTGTACTCATCGTAAAACTTGCGGTGGGCCTCGGTGCTGGCGTCGTCGCCCTTGATCAGGTCCTTGAAATAGTCGTAGTGGCTGGTGGCGTGGTTGCTGGGGTTCATGGCCACGAAGCCTGTGTACTGCAGAAAGCCGGGGTACACGCGCCGCCCCGCGCCGGGGAAGTTGGTCGGCACCCGGAAGATCACATTGTTCTCAAACCAGCTGTAGCTCTTGTTCATGGCCAGGTTATTGACCGCGGTAGGTGACTTGCGCGCGTCAATGGGGCCTCCCATCATGGTCATTGTCAGCGGCGTTGCTTCGCCACGGCTGGCCATCAGCGACACGGCGGCCAGCACGGGCACCGTGGGCTGGCACACGCTCATCACATGGCAATTGCCGTACTTGCTTTGCACGTGGCGGATGAACTCTTGCACGTAGTTCACATAGTCGTCCAGGTTGAAGCCGCCCTCTGACAGCGGCACCAGGCGGGCGTTCTTCCAGTCAGTGATGTAGACCTTGTGGTCCTTCAGCATGGTCTTGACGGTGTCGCGCAGCAACGTGGCGTAGTGACCTGAAAGTGGGGCCACGATCAACACCGCAGGCTGGCCCTTGATCTTTTTCAATGTGTCGTTGTCGTCGGTGAAGCGTTTGAAGCGGCGCAGTTCGCAGAAGGGCTTGTTAATCTCTACCCTTTCGTGGATTGCGACATCGACCCCATCCACATCAATAGCGCGCAAACCAAACTCTGGCTTCTCGTAGTCCTTGCCCAGGCGGTGCAACAGGTCGTAGCCTGCTGATATGCGTTGTGCAAACGGGTTTTGACCGGCCATGGTCAGGGGGTTGCCGAATACTTTGGCGGCGGTCTGGGCCAAGTCTGAAAAGGGCTCCATCAAAGACCGTTGGGTTTCGTAAAACTGGTACAGCATGGGAGACTCGCTTTCGGAAGAACGTTTCAAAAACAGAAATGTTGCAGTGCAATATACCAGTTTTGCGCTATTCAGGGGTGGATGTTTGGCTCTCGGAAGCCCCGTAGATTTCCGGTGTTTGTCAGGTTTTTGACAGGGTGTTCGGTGCGCAAGCGCGCTAGCCTGGTTTCAGGGTACAAATAGAGGGTGCAGGTATAATGCTATTGTTTTAATAGCGAAATACGCACCACCCTCGGGGGCTACAGCCCCATTTCGCTTAAATGACCTTGGCAATCGATGCACAGACGTAGTCAATGTTCTTGCTGTTCAGCGCAGCCACGCACATACGCCCGGTGTCGGTGCCGTACACACCAAACTCGGAGCGCAGGCGCACCATCTGCTCCTTGGTCAGGCCGGAGTAGCTGAACA
Source organism: Rhodoferax sp. (assembly GCA_046598245.1). Lineage (GTDB taxonomy): Bacteria > Pseudomonadota > Gammaproteobacteria > Burkholderiales > Burkholderiaceae_C > Allorhodoferax. Next base: position 1,659 of record JBKJJC010000345.1, on the reverse strand, counting down.
TGCCAATTTGGGTGGTGATGAAGCTCATGTCCTGCTTGACGCCGGCAGCCTTCAGGCCGTCGACCAGTTTTTGGCGCATGGCCTTGATGCGCACGCGCATTTCGCCCAGCTCTTTTTCCCACAGGGCACGCAGCTCGGGGTTGTTCAGCACGGCGGCCACTACGGCACCGCCGTGGGTGGGTGGGTTGGAGTAGTTGGTACGGATGACGATCTTGAGCTGGGAGAGCACGCGGCCGGCTTCTTCCTTGTCCTTGCACAGCACCGACAGGCCGCCGACGCGCTCGCCGTACAGGCTGAAGCTCTTGGAGAACGAGGTGGATACAAAGAAGTTCAGGCCAGAGGCGACGAACTTTTGGATCACGGCCCCGTCTTCGGCAATACCGTAACCAAAGCCCTGGTAGGCCATGTCCAGGAAGGGGGTCAGCTCTTTGGCCTTGACCACGGCAATGACCTTGTCCCAGTCCGCGGGGCTGATGTCGTAGCCGGTGGGGTTGTGGCAGCAGGCGTGTAATACGACGATGGTGCCGGGCACGGCCGCGTTCAGGCTGGCCAGAAAGCCTTCAACGTTGACGCCGCGCTTGGCTGCGTCGTAATACGCGTAAGTGTCGACCTCGAAACCGGCGTTGTTGAACAGCGCACGGTGGTTTTCCCAGCTGGGGTCGGAGATCAGTACTTTGGCGTTGGGGTTCAGTCGCTTCAAAAAGTCTGCGCCAATCTTCAGACCGCCGGTGCCGCCGATAGCCTGCACGGTGGCCACGCGGCCAGAGGTGACGGGTTCACTGTCGGTACCAAACACCAGACCTTTGACGGCGTTGTCGTAGGCCACGATGCCGTCGATGGGCAGGTAGCCGCGCGGTGTGGGCTTCTCCATCATGGTTTTTTCAGCGGCTTGCACGCATTGCAGCAGGGGCAGCTTGCCGTTGTCGTCAAAGTACACGCCCACGCCCAAGTTCACTTTGGCGGGGTTGGTGTCGGCGTTGAATTGCTCGTTCAAACCCAGAATCGGGTCGCGAGGGGCCATTTCGACGGAGGAGAAGAGAGACATAGCGGAGTCCTGTGGGAATGATTCGGGTGAGGGGTGAGCGGCAGCGTGGCGCTGGCGTCAGGCCCCATTCTACCGACCCAAGCTAGGGGAAACCCGCGTAGTTGATGCGAATGCTGCATGGTTTGCACCACGCGCAGTTGGCCGCCGGGGCGAGCCGTATCTATTCTATTTTTGTAGCGCTTTTTGCAGCTCTGGCGGCATACGGGCGGGTTTGGAGGTCTGGCCATTGATCCAGCCAATGCGCACGGAACCCGAGCACAGCACCACGGGCGCGGCATCGGCCGATTGGGCGCTAACCAGCCGAGCCTCTTGCTGGATGGTGAATGATGAGCGTCCCATTTCGGTCACGTGGGCGGTTACCAGCAATTGGTCATCCAGCCGGGCCGAGCGCAGGTATTTGAGCTGCACGTCGCTGACCACAAAGATACAGCCCAGGTCTTGCTGCAGTTGGCGCTGCTCCACGCCCTTGGCACGCAGCCATTCAGTGCGGGCGCGTTCGAAGAACTTGAGGTAGTTGGCGTAGAAAACTATGCCGCCGGCGTCGGTGTCTTCCCAGTACACGCGCAGCTGAAATCGGAAGGGCGATGAAACGTTCTCTTGCATCGAGCGCGATT
>JBKJJC010000160.1:0-2534 GCA_046598245.1 Rhodoferax sp. | reverse complement strand
GCTGACTTTTTTGGCGGCTACTGCTTCCTGAACAACGCCGCGTTGGCCGCCCAGCACCTGCGCGATGCGGGCATGGCCAAGGTGGCGGTGCTGGATATTGACTACCACCACGGCAATGGCACACAGGCCATCTTTTATGACCGCCCTGATGTGTTTTTTGCCAGCATCCATGGCGACCCGCGCACCGAATACCCCTTCTACTTGGGCCATGCCGATGAAACCGGTGCTGGAGCAGGGCTCGGTGCCAACCTGAACATCCCCTTGCCACGGGGCACAGACTTTTTGCGTTGGTCAGCGGCTCTGGAGCATGCGCTGCAAGCCATATCCCGCTTTGGCGCAGACGCACTGGTCGTCTCACTGGGCATGGATACATTTGAGGGCGACCCCATCTCCGGCTTTACGCTGCAAAGCGCAGACTATTGTGCGGTGGGCCAACGCTTGGCTGCGGCAGGTCTACCGACGGTGCTGGTATTTGAAGGGGGTTATGCGGTGGCAGAGGTGGGCGTGAATACGGTTAACGTGCTGGAGGCATTTTTGTAGTGGCGGGGCTTGACGCTGAGACGCTGCACACGCTACGCTCAGTCCAACCGTGCAACCAAGAATAGACCGGAGACTAGATGGCCAAACTGCTGTGGGGCTTCGCTAGGGCAAACAAGCCCGGTGCGACGGCACGCCCCACGGGCTGGCCTTGCCTGATCCCGCTGCAGCCGGCTGGATGATGCGTTTCCCCAATCCCCGCAGCTGGCGGCCCCAGTCAGCGAAGGCCACGCTGGCAGTCATTGCCTTGGTGGCGTCCACCCTGCTTATGGGTGTGTTTGCGGCGGGCAGTTACTGGATAACCCAACAGCGCCTGACGGCGCAGCGCGCTGAACTCTGGTCCAAGACGCAACGCCACTTGGGGCAACCCGTTGCCCAGGCCATGTGGAATTTCGATGTGAAGGGGCTTAACGCGGTGCTGGGGTCCGAACTGGGGGGCTCGGTCCTGGGCCTCGCTGTGGTGGACGAATCCGGCAAGCTGATTACCCAGGTCGGCCACCCACTGCCGCTGGTTGGCGGGGTCTTGCCGTCGGATGCGGAGGTGCTGAACATGGACATTCCAACCGTGGATGGCAACCCCTTGGGGCGTATTCTGGTGGCGTGGTCGGATGCTTCCCTGCGCCAGGCGCTCAGCGCTACGCTGTGGCTTGCACTGGCGCAGCTTGTGGGGGTGAGCCTGGTATTGCTGGCCGTGGTGTGGGTGGGTGTAGACAGGCTGATCTTCAAGCGGGTCCATCAGTTGCAGCAGGCCCTGGACCATGCTGCGGGGCGCGAGCAAGCTGCAGATATTGTGGCGCTGCCGGTAACGGAGCGCGACGAGTTTGGCGCCATCACCGGCAGCATCAACGCCATTACTGCGCGCCTGGGCGAGGAGCTAGAGGCCGGCAGACAATCGGAAGAAGAGGCTCGATGCGCCTTGACCAATATGGAAAGTGCTCAAGAAGGCCTGGTGCAAGCCGAAAAAATGGCGGCGCTCGGCCGCTTGGTGGCAGGCGTGGCACACGAGCTCAACACGCCGATAGGCAACATCATGATGGTGGCTAGCACCCAGCAAGAAGCGGTGCAGAAGTTGAACCAGTCCGTGGCGTCCGGCGCCCTGACGCGCAACGCACTGAGCACCATGGCCGGCCAATTGGACGAGGGTGCCAGATTGCTGTTGAGCAGCGCACGGCGTGCGGGCGAGTTGATTCAGAATTTCAAACAGGTGGCGGTGGACCAGACTACCGATCAACTGCGAGACTTTGAACTGGACCACCAGATCGCAGAAATGTTATCCATCATTTCCCACGTAGTGTCCAAAACGCCGATCAAACTGGTCCAGCAACTGGAGCCCGGCATTGCCATGCACAGCTACCCTGGCCCGTTGGGGCAGGTGCTGACGAACCTGGTTATGAACGCCATCAAACACGGCTTCAACGATATGCAGCCTGGCACTATCACCGTGGCCTGTCTGCGCCAAGGCGACAGGGCGTGTATTACCGTCACCGACGATGGCGTCGGTATTGCGGAGGAGAACGTGGGCAAGATTTTTGACCCCTTCTTCACCACCAAGCTGGGTCAGGGCGGCACTGGGCTGGGGCTGCACATCTCGCACAACATCGTCTATGGTCCGCTGGGGGGGCGCCTGACAGTGCAGAGCACGCCCGCATCGGGCACCGTGTTCACTCTGCTGCTGCCAGTTAAGGCACCAGACTCCGACCGGCATTGACCAGCGCCGCAGCCACTTCAGCAAACCCCGCGCCGCGTTCGCTGGGCGTGATGTAGCGGGGCAGATGCGCCAACTGCACCTCAAAACGGCGGATGTTGGCCACGCCGACACTGTGCGTGAAGTGCTCGAACATCGCTTGGTCGTTGCCAGAGTCGCCTACAAACGCCCAGTGGTCCATCTCTTGCGCCAGGTCGCGCTGTAGCAGTTCCCGCACGATCCAGTTGGCGCCCTGCCATTTGTCGAAATTGCCAAAACAACCGTGGATGTGGATGCTGCTGACCGTGGTGTG
>JBKJJC010000218.1:0-22342 GCA_046598245.1 Rhodoferax sp. | reverse complement strand
GTCGCCATTGGCCGCGTGCCGCATACCCACGGCTGGGGGCTGGAGAAGCTGATGCTGGCCATGCAAGGCCGTGCAGTCAAGGTCGACGACCAGTGCCGCACATCCATGCGCAACGTCTGGGCGATTGGCGACCTGACCGGAGATCCCATGCTCGCGCATCGCGCCATGGCACAGGGCGCCAATCGCCCAGACGTTGCGCATGGATGTGCGGCATTGGTCGTCGACCTTGATGGCGCGGCCTTGCATCGCCAGCATCAGCTTCTCCAGCCCCCAGCCATGGGTGTGCGGCACGCGGCCGATGGCTACCAGCATCTGGTCGGCGGCCAATTCGCTCTCGCGGCCCGCGGCGTCTTGCACGCGTACGGCGTCACCAGCCGCATTCAGGCCTTGCACTTTGCTGCCGAGCAGCACCTGCACACCCAGCTTGCGCAGGGATGCTGCCACCGGCTTGGTCAGCTCTTCGTCGTACAGCGGCAGGAAGCGGTCTTGCGCCTCGACCACGGTCACGTCAGAGCCCAGCTTGCGGTAGACCAGGCCCAGCTCCAGGCCGATGTAGCCACCGCCCACCACCACCAATTTCTTGGGGATGCTGTCGGGTGACAAGGCTTGCGTAGACGAGATGACGCGGCCGCCAAATGGCATGCCGGGCAGGCCCAGCTCGACCGAGCCCGTGGCCAGCACGATGTGCTCGCCCTGGATGCGCACGGGCTTGGTGTCCGACTTGTCTTGCGTTACGTCGACCGTCTTGCCATCCACCATGGTGGCCCAGCCCTTGACGACCTTGACGCCATGCTTTTTGAGCAAGGCGCCAACGCCGCCGGTGAGCCGTGCCACGATGCCGTCTTTCCAGCGCACGGTCTGTGGGATGTCGATGCGCGCGCCTTCGACATGGATGCCCAGCGTGTTGTCGCCCATGAAGCTGCGCGACTGGTGGAAGGCATCGGCCGCGTGGATCATGGCTTTTGATGGGATGCAGCCCACGTTGAGGCAGGTGCCCCCCAGTTGCTCGCCTTCGACCAGCGTGGTGGCAATGCCCAGCTGCGCGGCGCGTATCGCCGTGATGTAGCCGCCAGGGCCACCGCCTATGACCAATAGAGTTGTGTGTTGTATGTCCATATCCGCCTACTCCACAAACAAGGTGGCCGGACATTCCAGGTAGCCACGTATCCGTTGTACAAACTGCGCCGCGTTCATGCCGTCCACCACGCGGTGGTCGAATGACGAGGACAGGTTCATCATCTGGCGCACCACGACGGCGCCTTCGCGAACCATGGGGCGTTCGACCATGCGGTTGACGCCGACGATGGCCACCTCGGGGTGGTTGATCACGGGTGTGCTGACGATGCCGCCCAAGGCACCGAGGCTGGTGAGCGTGAGCGTCGATCCGGTCAGCTCATCACGCGTGGCCTTGCCCGTGCGCGCGGCTTCGGCCAAACGCGTGATCTCGGCGGCACAGGCCCACAGGTCCAGCGTTTCGGCATGGCGAATGACAGGCACCATGAGGCCGCCTTCGGTTTGCGTAGCAACGCCCAAGTGCACCGCGCCAGAGCGCGTGACCACTGCCGCCTCGTCGTCGTAACGCGCATTGACCTCGGGGTGCGAGCGCACGGCCAGCACCATGGCGCGCACCAGGAAAGGCAGCACCGTCAGGCGGCCGCGTTCCTTGCCGTGCTGGGCGTTGAGCCGCACCCGCAGGGTTTCCAGCTCGGTCATGTCCACTTCTTCCACATACGTGAAGTGGGGGATGCGGCGCTTGGCCTCCTGCATCTTTTGCGCGATCTTGCGGCGCAGGCCGATGACGGGAATGGTCTGCTCGTCCAGGCGCTGCGCATAGCGCTGGTCGGCCACACCGGCCGGCTGGGCCTGCGCGGCGCGGGCAACGTAGGCTTGCAGGTCTTCATGCGTGATGCGGCCTGCGGTGCCGGTGCCGGGTACAAACTGCAACTCCACGCCTTGGTCCCAGGCTTGGCGGCGCACGGCGGGGGATGCAATGGGCTTGTCGCCGGGGGCGCGCACCAAGGCGGCGGGGACTTTGCCATTGCTACCGTTGCCATTGCGGGCCGGAGCGGATGAGGAACCGTTGGCGGCGTGCACTGCGGGTGCAGGTGCAGGCTTGGCGGACGCCGCGGCAACAGGTGCCGCAGGTGCAGGGGTTGCAGCGGTAGGCGCTGCAGATGCTACTGAATTTGTAGCTACTTTGTCAGCATTGGCGGGGGCTGGAGCCGATTTTTCCTTGAGATTGCCCGCCCCTTCCACTTCAATACGAATAACTTCAGAGCCCACGGCCATGACCTGGCCGACAGCGCCGCCCAGCGCGAGCACCTTGCCCGCCACACTGGATGGAATCTCCACCGTAGCTTTGTCCGTCATCACATCGGCCAGGAGCTGGTCCTCGGCCACCATGTCGCCCACCTTCACGTGCCAGGCGACCAATTCGACTTCTGCAATGCCTTCGCCAATATCTGGCATCTTGATGATATGGATTCCCATCATGCCTCCATGGCGCGTTTGAACGCTTCAGCGACCCGCGCAGGGCCGGGAAAATACGCCCATTCTTGGGCGTGGGGATAGGGGGTGTCCCAACCGGCGACACGCTCGATCGGCGCCTCCAGGTGGTAGAAGCAATGCTCCTGAATCAGCGACAACAGCTCGGCACCAAAGCCGCTGGTGCGCGTGGCTTCGTGCACCACGACGCAGCGGCCGGTCTTCTTCACGGAATTCACAATGGTCTCCAGGTCCAGCGGCCAGATGGAGCGCAGGTCGATGATTTCGGCGTCCACCCCGCTCTCGGCGGCCGCGGCTTCCGACACATACACCATGGTGCCGTAGGCGACCACGGTCAGGGCCTTGCCCGGGCGGAAGATGGCTGCAGTGTCCAGTGGCACGGTGTAGTAACCCTCGGGCACATTGCCCATGGGGTGTTTGGACCAGGGCACGACGGGTTTGTCGTGGTGGCCGTCAAACGGGCCGTTGTACAGGCGCTTGGGTTCCAAGAAGATGACTGGGTCGTCGTTCTCAATAGACGCAATCAGCAGGCCCTTGGCGTCATAGGGGTTGGACGGCATGACCGTGCGCAGCCCGCAGACCTGGGTGAACATGGCCTCGGGGCTTTGGCTGTGGGTTTGCCCACCGTAGATGCCGCCGCCGCAGGGCATACGTATCGTCATGGGGCAGGTGAAGTCGCCTGCCGAGCGGTAGCGCAGGCGCGCCGCTTCGGACACGATCTGGTCCGTTGCCGGGTACACATAGTCGGCAAACTGGATCTCGATCACCGGGCGCAATCCATAGGCGCCCATGCCGACTGCCGTACCGACGATGCCGCCCTCGGAGATAGGCGCGTCGAACACGCGCGAGGTGCCGTATTTCTTTTGCAGGCCTTCGGTGCAGCGGAACACGCCGCCGAAGTAGCCCACGTCTTGACCGTAGACGACGACGTTGTCATCCTTCTCCAGCATCACATCCATCGCGCTTCTTAGCGCCTGGATCATGGTCATGGCCGTTGTCTTGTCGGCCCCAACAATTGTTGCGTTCATAGTCAGATCCCCAGTTCCTGGCGCTGTTGGCGCAGGTGCGCGGGCATGTCCTTGTAGACGTCTTCAAACATTTCGGCCGGGCTGCGCACCATGCCGTCGGCCAGCGTGCCGTAGCGCTCGGCTTCCTTTTGCGCGGCGGTCACTTCGGCTTCCAGTTCCTTTTGCATGGCTTCGTGTTCGGCATCGGTCCAGGCACCGACTTTTATCAAGTGCTGCTTTAGGCGGGCAATCGGGTCGCCCAGCGGGAAACGGGCCGGGTCGTTGGCGGGCCGGTACTTGCTGGGGTCGTCGGATGTGGAATGCGGCCCGGCGCGGTAGGTGACCCACTCGATCAAGGTTGGGCCCAGGTTGCGGCGTGCGCGCTCCAGTGCCCATTGGGACGCCGAATACACCGCCAAATAGTCATTGCCATCCACCCGCAGCGACGCAATGCCGCTGCCCACGCCGCGTGCGGCAAAGGTGGTGCCCTCGCCACCGGCTATCGCCTGAAAGGTGGAAATGGCCCACTGGTTGTTGACCACGTTCAGGATGACCGGTGCGCGGTAGACGTGGGCAAAGGTGATGCCGGTGTGGAAATCGGCTTCGGCGGTTGCGCCGTCGCCAATCCAGCTGGATGCCACTTTGGTGTCACCCTTGATGGCCGAGGCCATGGCCCAGCCCACGGCCTGGATCACCTGCGTGGCCAAGTTGCCGGAGATGGAGAAGAAGCCCTGCTTCTTGCTCGAATACATGACCGGCAGTTGGCGGCCTTTGAGCGGGTCGTTCTGGTTAGAGAACAACTGGCAGATCATCTCCACCATATTGCAGTCGTCACGCGCGAGCAACAGGCCCTGCTGGCGGTAGGTGGGGAAGCACATGTCGCCATCGGTCAGCGCCATGGCGTGGGCGCAGGAGATGGCTTCTTCGCCCAGGCTCAACATATAGAACGACATCTTCTTTTGCCGCTGTGCGATCTGCATGCGGGCATCAAAAGCGCGGGTCTTGACCATGGCGCGCAAACCCTTGCGCAGTGCGGCCACGTCCAGATCAGGTGCCCAGGGACCGACGGCGTTGCCATCCTTGTCCAGCACGCGGATCAGCGTAAAGGCCAGATCGCTGGTCTGTGTGGCAAGCGCATCGACCGGGGGGCGGCGCACGGCGCCAGCTTCAGACAGGGGGAGGTAAGAAAAGTCTGTGTCGTGCCCCGGTCGCCCAGTGGGCTCCGGCACATGCAGACGCAGTGGCTCATACGGTGGCATAGGCATTTACTCCTTGCAGGGTCGTGTCCTGCAGCAGGTTTCAAGAGGGACTGAAGACTTGGCGGATAACCAAGCTCAGTCTGACAATACCGCAAACCCCATAGGATCGCTATGGGGTTTGCATGCGGTCGAGAGCATACCGCGGCTTGGTGGTGCCGCAGGCCGGGTGGCGCAGTAAATGTGAAATTTAGTCCGGCCAAGCGCCGGAGGGCGGCAAGTTACAAGACGCTGCTTCCGCGCAACTGCTCCAGTTGCATGGCCAGCTTTTGCCGCATATCGGACAAGCGTTTTTGGTTTGCCGGCGCGTCTGCCGCGTTGGGTGCTGCCTCCAGGCTGCGCCGCAGCGCCTCTATCTCTTGCATCAACTCGACTTGGGGCGGCACATAACCACCGTCCTTGAGCAGCTTGAAACCCATGCGCAGGTCTTCGGGCGTCTCGAAGTAGCCGTCGCCATAGTCCAGCGGTTTGCCAAAGCTGGGGGCGGCGTGCAGCTCCCCGGTCTTTTCGCTTTCGGCCAAGTGGCGGCCGATATGATCTTCCACCAGGCGCAGCGCGTTTTCGCGTTTCTTTTCCTCGACATTCATGGGTTGCTCCTTCTACACGGAAACCGTGGGACAGCGCGCGCTCCATTGGTCGCCGCACACTATCTTTCAACTTTTACAAATATAGTTGAATCCAAGCCCGCACTCTGCGCGTACCCACAGGGGGAGCCACGGCTTGCATCGCCCGCGGTGCTGGCTTACCCTTGTTGCCCCTGATCTTCTACTTTTAGAAACTTCGCATGAAAACACTTTCCACAGCCCTCTTGTTAAGTGCAGTCGGACTGGCCTGTACTTCCGCCGCTTATGCCGGCACCGGCAAACTGCTGCTGACCGGTGGCGTCAGCTCCATCGACGGCGCGGCGGGCGGGGGCCTGACGCCGTGGGCTGTGATTGGCAGCAATGCCACGGCAGGTGAAATCGGTGGCTCGGCCTTTGTAACTCGCACCACCACACAAGACTTCGCTCTGACTGCCTATGGCGCAGCGGTCGGCATTCACGACCGGGTGGAGGTGTCCTTGGCCCGACAAGACTTTGATGCCTCTGCCGCCATTGCACTGAATGGTGTCGCGCCGTTCGGCGTAACGCCGGGCCAGCACATTCTGATGGATATTGTTGGCGTCAAAGTCAAGGTCGCGGGCGACGCGGTGTTGGACAGCGACTCACCGATGCCGCAAATCGCCGTAGGTCTGGAGCACAAGTCGGTGACACCCGGGTCGTTGAACTCTGTTCTAAACTTTTTGGGCACCAAGACCACCGGCACAGACTTTTACGTCAACGCCACCAAGCTGTTCCTCGCCCAGGGCATTCTGGTGAACGCCACATTGCGCAACACCAATGCAAACCAGAATGGCCTATTGGGCTTTGGCTCCGCCGCGCCGGGCAAGGACAGCCGGTCCTGGGTGCCGGAGGTGTCGGTGGCCTACCTGCTGAGCAAGAATTGGGCAATCGGGGCCGAATACCGCGCCAAACCCAACAACCTGGAAGACCTGGGCCAAGCGGCCGGCCTGGGCAAGGGCTTGGCAGAGGACGCTTGGAAAGATGTGTTTGTAGCCTGGGCCCCCAATAAGAATGTGTCGATGACGCTGGCCTATGTGGACCTGGGCCGCATTGTTCCCGGTGTGACGGCCGCGCGCAACCAGAGCGGCTATTACCTGTCGGCGCAACTGGCTTTCTGAGCCTGGCCACTGGCTCAACCCTTCAATTGACCTGAACCCATTTTTACCACGAGATTTTTGATGAAAAAACTATTCACCTTCATTGCTCCCGCACTGGTGCTCGCCGCATCAGCCATGCTGGCCTTGCCCGTAGCCGCACAGACTGCATCCGCGCCGACTGCGGCCAGCAGCGCGCTGTACGACAGCTTTGGCGGCAAAGCGGGTCTGGTGAAATTGATGGACGATTTCATGGTCCGCCTACTGGCCGACCCGCGCACCGGCCCCCACTTCAAACCGGCCAACCAGCAGCGCGTCAAAGAGCAATTAGTAGACCAGTTCTGCGTGGTCATGGGCGGAACTTGCGTGTACAAAGGTGCAGACATGAAGTCGTCTCACGCTAACCTGGACATTACCAAGAGCGATTTCAATGCGCTGGTGGAAGTACTGCAACAAGCCATGGATGCGCAGGGCATTGCTTTTAGCGCACAAAACAAGTTGCTGGCCGCTTTGGCGCCCATGCACCGCGATGTAATAACTGTGAAATGATCAAGGCCATGACTATGACTACAACCACCCCCCAAAAAACCCCACGTTTCACCAAGCACGCCCTGGCTGCGGCGATGGTTACCAGCCTCATGGCCGGTCTGGCCACGGCTGGCACGCTGGAAGTACTGGTTCTGGACGGAAACAACAAACCGCTGCCAGACGCCGTCGTCATCGTTTTGCCAAGCGCGCGCGGTGCTGCACCCAAAGCATTGCCGATGACTGCTGTCATTAACCAAGAAAAAATGCAGTTCATGCCCAGCGTAACGGTTGTGGGGCTGGGTGCCAAAGTGCGCTTTGTGAACAGCGACGCATGGGACCACCACGTGCGCTTGACAACGCCAGGCTCAATCGTCAGCGCCACTCCCCCAAGCTCTGAAGGCCTGTCGCTACGCCTTGAAGGAAAAACCGAGGGTAAGCCTGCGAGCTCCACCGTGTTGACGCTAGACCAACCCGGCGCTACCGGGGCAGTCCTGCTGGGCTGTTTCATCCATGGGTCCATGAGTGGCCATGTCTATGTGGCCGAGTCGCCGTGGACCGTAAAGACCGGTGCCAATGGCGTGGCCGTTATAGAGGGCGTGCCAGAAGGTGCCGCGACCGTCAAGGTCTGGCAGGCCTTGCAAGTGGTCGAGAAAACACCGCAAAACTTGGTGGTAGGCGCAAGCCCAGCCAAGCTGACATTCCAGTTGGATGTAGTGCCCCGGCGCCGCCGGGGCTGATACCCGCTAGATGCTGGCTACAGCATCTTCTGGATCAAAGCACCCTTGAAGAGTACGGGCCCTGTGGGGCCTGTTTCGCTGGGCACGCCACCTTTGGGTTCCAGACTGATGGCCAGCGTGGGCACCTCGCGTACATCGCGGTCACCCGCGGTCAGGCGCAAAAGCTTGTCGCGGCCCAGAACACCCAGAGACTTGGGTCCGCCGGTGGGCGGCAGCGCCCACAGTTGCAGCGAACGATCCCCCGCCTCCTCAAAATTGCCCACTCGCTGCAGAGTCAGCTTCTTGGCCTTTGGGTCGAAGGTGACCAGCATGGAGGCAGCGGACTTGTCGTCCGACAGCACCGCCACATATTCAATTTGCGGCGCAGCCAGCAACTGGTTTTGCAGGCGGGCAATCTCGCCGCCAAACTCCTGGCGCTGACCGACATTGACCGTGATCGCCGTGACAGTGGCCAGCGCGCCCACCGCAGTAGCAGTGCGCCACAGTGTCAAGTTGCGCAGCCAGGCGGCTAGGCCGGTGGATTGTGCTGCCGTCTGGGCGCGCACGGCGGCTTGAGCGGCGCTGGTTTTTTCTCCCAGCACCAGGTTATGGATGCGGGTCCAGACCACAGCATCGGGCTGCGCTTGGGGCTGCAACTCGTTGATGCTAGCCAAGCGGCTTTGCCAGATCAACGCCGCGGCGCGCACGGGGGCCTGCTCACGCGCCAAGGCTTCAAAACGGCGCCGGGCGCCGCCCCGCAGCGTACCCAGGGCATAACTGCCGGCCAAGCGTTCGAGTAATTCGGGGTTGTTTAAGAGGTTCATGGTAAGGGCATCCTTATGCAAAACGCGCCATACACGAACGCAACTGGTCCAGGCCCCGGCGTATCCAGGTCTTGACCGTGCCCAGCGGCAGGCTGAGCTGCTGTGCCAGTTCGCCATGGCTCATGTCACGCACATAGGCCAGGCTGACCACTTCGCGCTGCTTGCTGTCCAGCTTGCCTAAGCATTGGTGTAGCGCCCAGGCCTGTTCGCTGGCCTGGGCCGTGTCCATGGGGGTGGGGTTGTCACTGGCCAGCGTATCGGCCAGGGTGTCGTCCAGCTCTTGCGTTACATGGCTACGGTCGGCTGTACGCCGGCGCAGCATGTCCAGCCCGCGGCTGCGCACGATCAGGCCCATCCACGCCATGGGTGGGCTCAGCGATGCGCGGTAATCAGGTGCAGAACGCCAGATGGACAAGAATGCCTCTTGCAACACGTCCTCGGCCCAATCGCGGTGGGTCACCACGCGCAGCGCCAGACCATACAGCTTGGGGGCTACTTGGCGGTACAAAACCTTGAGGGCGGCATCATCTTGCTGCGCAATACGCTCCAGCAGGGCAATCAACAGGGCGTCATTGTTGTCAGTATTCATCCCAGCATTGTGCTGGAACCTGTTGGCGCGGCGCGCTGATGGTCGTGAACCCGACGGCGAATACGGGTCACTACCAAATAGATAGCGGCTTACGCTTATTCCACGGGGGCTAGAGGATAAAAACATAGTTGACACTCCCTGGTCGGGGTGGACGGATACAAAAAGAGTTAGCTGTACAGAATACGCATCGCACGCCAAGTTGGATTCAAACCCGATCGGCTCCGGCACAATCTGCCCGTTACACAATGGCACAGGAGACAAGCATGGGTGGAGTGCGTTGGGCGGGATGGGTCACCGGGTTCGCAATGGTCGTGTTGGGCGCGTTCTGGATGTTCATGTGGCTGATCGGCAGCAACGGTTTCAGCAGCAGCCGTGGCGGAGTGATCCTGGGGGGCAACCTGCTGATGGTGGTACTGGCCATAATCGGCGCGACCTGGCTGGCCCGCCGGCTCACCCGGCGCTGGCTCACGGAGGGTTGGTCGCCCTGGAGGGCGGCGCTGACGGCGATCGCAAGCGCTTTTGTAGCCGGCCTTGGCTTTCTGGCAGTAACCTGTTTTGTTGTGCTGGGGGTTGCCAGCGCCTGATGGCGTGCCGTCCGCCACCCAGCGCAAGAGGGTTCTCCCCATCGCGCGGCTGCGGGGGGCAATGCGATACTGGTCTTTATGCGCTTAGGCTTCCTTTGCATCCTCGTTCTGGCTGGACTCAGTTTGCCTTGTCGTGCCTGGTCACACGAGGTGGTCACGGTTGTATTAAGTGAAGAAGGCGGAGCGTATGCGGAATTTGCCACCCAACTGGGTAGCGTATTAGGCCAGGCCAGCGGTTCTAAGACCGCGCTGCGCGTAATAACGCTGAATAGCCTTAAGGACGAACCTGCCGCACGAAGCGGCCAAAGCCAGATAGTGATCGCGGCCGGTACACCGGCCATGACCGCGTTGGCCCGAACTCCGCCGACCATCCCCGTGCTGAACGTCTTGGTGCCACGCGCAAGTTTTCGCAGCCTGGCCCGCTCCAGCGCGCGAACGCAGGACAGCAAACTTTTTTCGGCCGTGTATTTCGACCAGCCGTGGACACGGCAGCTTTCGCTGATCCGGCACGCGGTGCCGGGGCGCAGGGTTGGCATCCTATTGGGCAAGGATTCCGCAGACCTAAGCGGCAGCCTGTTGGCCGCCGCTCGGGAGGCCAACATGGTGGCCAACATAGAAATGGTTGCCGACGAGGCCGATCTGCTGCCAGCGCTCAGACGCCTACTACCCAATAGTGATGCCCTGCTAGCGGTGCCCGACGCCACGATCTACAACCGCATCAATATCGCCTCCATTTTGCTGACCAGCTACCGGGCCAAGGTTCCATTGTTCGGTTTCTCGCCGTCTTACGTGAAGGCCGGCGCGCTGGCTGCGGTCTACAGCCAGCCATGGCAAATCGCCATGCAGGTGGCAGAGGTGGTCCAGAACCTGCCAGCCAGCGGCAGCCTGCCGGCGCCGCAGTCGCCGCGCTATTTTTCCGTCTCCGTTAATCCCCAGGTGCGCCTTTCCCTGGAGTTGGACATGGACGATGAATTGCAGTTGGAGCAAAAACTCAAGCAGTTGCCGGAGCGTGCGCCATGAAAAACTGGCGGCTCACCCACCGCATTTTGTTACTGGCACTCGCGCCGGTCTGGATCATCACGGTCCTGCTGACGCTGCTGGTCGTCGTAGGGGGCATCACCGAAATCGACGGTGCGCTCAAATTACGCGGCACCGTCATCGTGCGCCAGTTGGCCCCGGCCAGTGAATACGGCGCCTTCTCGGGCAACCGTGAAGTCTTGCAGGCGCTAACCCAGGCCGTGATGCGTGAAGACGATGCCAAAGCCGTCATGATTACCGACGCCCAGCACAAAGTCCTGGCCGTCAGTGGCACGCCCGGCCGCTTCAGCCTAAACCACAAGGGCATGGTGGATCAGGCGCAGGTCTTGCACAGCGAGAAAGGCGCCCTTGTGTTCGCCGCACCCATCTACCAGGATGCGCGCCAGGGGGACAGTTTTGGCTTTCTGGACCAAGCCACCACCGCGGCCAACGCGGGCAAGCTGTTGGGAATGGCTTACCTGGAGCTGAACACAGCCAACAGCGAGCACAGCAAGAACCTGTTTATTCTCGTCACCCTGCTGATTGGCGCCCTGGGAACGGCCAGCGCCACCGTATTAGCCCTGCGCATGAGCCGTGACATTACGCGCCCCCTGTTGTCGCTGCTGGGCGGCGTCAACCAGATGGCGCAGGGCAAGTTGGAAACCCGCATCCCACCCACCCAATCGACCGGGGAACTGGCCGAGCTGGAAAACGGCTTCAATCGGATGGCGGCGGAACTGCAGAGTGGTCACGAAGCCATGGCCAAGGTGAATATCAATCTGGAGTTGTTGGTGGCACACCGGACCCAGCAACTCAAGGATAGAAACTTGGCGTTGGAGCAGTTGTCCAAGACGGACCAGCTTTCGCGCGCGCAGGCTGAGGCCGCCAATACCGCCAAGAGCCAGTTTCTGGCCAATATGAGCCACGAAATCCGCACGCCCATGAACGGCATCATTGGCATGACCCACTTAGCGCTACAGACCCCGCTCGATGCCCGGCAACGCAACTACCTGGTAAACGTCGAAACGGCGGCTAAGGGCCTGTTGGGCGTTATCAACGACATTCTGGATTTCTCGAAAATCGAGGCGGGCAAGGTCAGTTTTGAGCAGATCGATTTCCAGCTGGAGGATGTGCTGTACGGTGTGACCGACCTGGCGGTGATCAAGGCACAAAAGAAGGGGCTGGAGTTGCTGTTTCGGATAGACGCACAGGTGCCACACGCCATGGTCGGCGACCCGCTGCGCTTGCGACAAATCCTGACCAATCTGGTTGACAACGCCATCAAATTTACCGATCACGGTGAGGTGACGGTATCCATCAGCACGGTCGCTGTGGACGCGCAAAGTGCGGAGCTGCGGTTTGCCGTGTCCGACACCGGCGTGGGCCTGGATGCTGAACAGATTGGCCACTTGTTCACGGCATTCACCCAGGCCGACAACTCGACGACCCGCAAATACGGCGGATCCGGACTGGGGCTGACCATTTGCAAGCGGCTGGTGGAGCTGATGTCGGGGCAGATGGAGGTCTCCAGCGTGCCGGGCGTCGGCAGCACGTTCTTCTTCACCGCACGTTTTGGGCTGCGTGCAGGGCAAAAACCGCGCACGACTGCGATCGCACCCATGGACACACTGCGGGTGCTGGTGGTAGATGACAACGCGAGCGCGCGCGACATCTTCCAAGGCATGCTGGAGTCGCTGCAGATGGAGGCAGTCTGCGTCACCGGCGGCCTATTGGCCATTGAAGCGCTGGAGCAGGCGCACCAAGCAGGACATCCGTTTGGGTTGGTGTTGGTGGATTGGCAGATGCCCAGCATCGACGGTGTGGAAACCATACGCCGCATCCAGGCCGACATGGCGCTGCCCATTCCACCCGTGTGCATGATGGTCACGGCGCACAGCCGGGAAGAATTGCTACGGCAGGCACAGGTATCCGGGGTCAGCATTGACGGGTTGCTGATCAAACCGGTTGCGCCCTCCACGCTGCACGACAGCATCAGTACAGCGCTGGGCATGACGGTCAGCCCCAGTCGCCGCACGGTCGCCGGTCGCAGTGCGCGCACAGACGTTGAGACCGCCCTGCGCGGCACCCACATTTTGCTGGTGGAAGACAACGACATGAACCGCGAATTCGCGCTGGAGATACTGGGACGGGCGGGCATTCAAGTCGACGTGGCCAGCAACGGCCAGGAGGCGCTGGAAAAAATCGGCTGTTTTCACTACGACGGGGTTTTGATGGATTGCCAAATGCCGGTGATGGACGGTTTTGAGGCCACACGCAGAATCCGCGCAGACGGGCGCTTTGCGGCACTGCCCGTCATCGCCATGACGGCCAACGCGATGGCCGGCGATCGCGAGCGGTGTGCAGACGCCGGTATGAACGACCACATTGCCAAACCCATCGACATAGACCTGATGTTCCTGACATTGGCCCGCTACATGAAGCCGCGCGCGGGCACCGATGGCGCCTTTGCCATGCCACCCCAACCCCAGACCACCGCCATGCTACGCGTTGAAGATCTGGACATCACTGAGGTCATGAGCCGTATAGGAGACGATGGCGATTTGTTCCGCAACATGCTGCGGTGGTTCTGCGATGGCCATGCAGACTTTGTGCGGAGCATGCGGGCCGCCATCGCAACGGGTGACCACGCGACGGCGCAGCGGCTGGCGCACACCCTAAAGGGCGCAGCGGGCGATATCGGCGCGACGCTGTTATGCGAGGCTGCCAAACGGCTGGAGGCAGCACTGCTGACACCATCCACCGTGGATTCAGCGGCCCTGGTGGATACGGTGGAGGCACTGCTGGCTCAGCAATTGGCCAACATCCAGCGTGCAATTGCCCAGTCGACGGAGACCCAACCCCTCAAAGGCGTACCGGCTGGCGAAGCTGTACTGGGTGACTTGTTGCGGGAAATGGCTAAACTGTTAAGCAACGACGATGCGAAGGCACTGGAGTTGCTTGCTCCACTGGCAGGCCTGGTCAGGGGTAGCCCCGAGGCGGATGAATATCGCCGCCTCGAACGGTTGGTTGAACGCTTTTCGCTGCACGAAGCGCTTTCGGTGTTGCAAGGCATTGCAACACGCTTGGACATCACTTTGGATTGAGGTTCACAAGACATGGTTGCGCATATGAACAATTTCCCGTCGTTTATGGGTGAAGCGACGGTTTTGATGGTGGACGACACGCCGGCCAACCTTTCGCTGATGAGCAGCCTGCTCAAGGACACCTACAAAGTCAAGGTTGCCAATAGTGGCGAGCGCGCCTTGGAGATCGCGCAGTCGGGCACCCCACCCGACTTGATCCTGCTGGACATCATGATGCCCGGCATGGATGGCTACGAAGTGTGCCGCCGCCTCAAGGCCCAAGAGTCCACCAAAGACATCCCCATTATTTTTATTACCGGCATGGCGGACGCTGAGAATGAAAGCCTGGGCCTTTCCTTGGGCGCGGTGGACTACGTCTCCAAGCCCTTTAACAAAACCGTGGTCATGGCGCGCATTCGCGTCCACATGCAGCTCAAAAGGCAAAGCCGCATGCTTGAAAATTTGGTGTTCATGGACGCCCTGACGGAAATCCCCAACCGCCGCGCGTTGGACCAAACATTTGCTCAGGAGTGGGCGCGCAGTCTGCGCAGTGGCATACCGCTGTCCTATGTCCTGATCGATATCGATCTGTTCAAGCAGTTCAATGACCACTATGGCCATGGCAGCGGAGACGAATGTCTGGTACGCGTAGCCAAGGCGCTACATGGGTGCGTGCAGCGGCCCAGCGACTGCCTGGGGCGCTACGGCGGGGAGGAGTTTGCTGCCATTCTTGCAAACACCGATATGGACCATGCACTACACGTGGCGCAGCATTTTCACGAAAGTATTGCTGCATTGCGAATACCCCATGCCCATTCGGGGGTGGCTGCGCAAGTGACCATTAGCATTGGGGTGGCCACCGTACAACCTGCAGTGGGGCAGAACCTGCACTTGCTCAGCGACGCGGCGGACCAAATGCTGTATGCGGCCAAACACGCGGGAAAGAATACGACGCGCAGCCTGGTAATTTGAGCATTTAAATAGCAACAACTTGCGCATAAACATGGCATCATGTTCTAGCACTTGCGCACTTGCAACCATGTTCCATTTTGGCTCTTTCAGGCGGTTTCCACGGGTGGCTTTGGCGTCCCTGGTGTTGCTATCCGCCTGGCCCTGTCTAGCCCAACCCAGCGGGTCGGCGGACGATGTTTTCACCCAGGACCTTCCGCTGGTGCTGACCGCGTCGCGGCTTGCACAACCCGTCTCCGAAGCACCCAGTGCAGTCACCGTCATTGATCGGAAAATGATTGCAGCATCGGGCTTTCGCACCGTGCCCGAACTGATGCGACTGGTGCCCGGTATGTACGTGGGATTTGCCGACGCCAACCGACCGGTCGTGTCCTTGCATGGCTCTTCTGACGAATTTGCGCGCCGCATGCAGGTCTTGATCGATGGACGCAGCGCCTACATGCCACCCTTCGGCGGCATGCACTGGGCTGATCTGCCCATATTGACCGAAGACATTGAGCGTATTGAGGTGGTGCGCGGCCCATCCTCGGCTTCCCACGGTTCGAATTCGTTCTACGGTGTGATCAATATCATTACGCGGGACGCCGCTGACCAAAACGGCAGCAGCATATCCCTGACGGGTGGCCATGCGACAGACGCACTTGCCCGCTTTGACCGTGCAGGGGACCTGTTCGACTACCGGGTTTCACTGGGCCACCGTTCAGACCGGGGCCTCGACAACGAAATCTTGAACGACCGCAGTGCCACGCGGGTATTCAACTTTCGCAGCAACTACCGCCCGCGCACCACTGACAGTGTGGATGTGCAATTGGGCTTCAGCGACGGCATGTACGGCCTGGGAATAGAAGGCCGACCGGAGGATGCCTTTCGCAACACCACTGCGCGCAGCGACTTTCAGCAAATCAGCTGGTTGCATATCTGGCCCGGAGGTGATGAGAGCAAGCTGACTTTTTCACGGGCCAGCCGTCGGTCTCGGGATCCCTACATCTGCGTGGACAGTGAAGCATGCCAGGGCAAAGTCATTGGCAAGACCATTGCCGAAGGATTTACCACCCGCGAAGTGTTCAGTCAACGCCATGACCTGGAGTTGCAGAACACCTTGCAGTTGGGAGCGTATAACAGGCTGGTGTGGGGCGCCGATGTGCGCAGCGACTACGCGGATTTCCCCCTGCTGTTTTCCCGCCCCCACACTGTCAGTTCTTGGCAGTTTTTTCTGCACGACGAGTGGCGTTTGCGTGAGACCGCCGTATTGAACATCGGCGCCATGACAGAAGATGATGGCATGGGCAACCGCAGCACCTCACCCCGAGCCTCTTTGAACTTCCACATCACCCCAGAACACACCTTGCGGTTTGGTGTGTCGACCGCCACCCGCAGCCCGGTGATGTCGGAAGCATTTGTAGCGGCCAACAACACCATTTGGGGCGGTGCTTACGTGCCGCCCGTGTTGGCACTGACCCCCGAACGCGTGGTGTCTCGGGAGATTGGATACATCGGGGAGTTGCGGGGCTCGGGCCTGTCCGTTGAAGCACGGCTGTATGCAGAGACCGTGCGTAACCTGATTTGGTGGGACAAATGCGCCGGGTTCCCTCCCTGTGCCGACGGTTTCGGCAACCTGCTGGCTGCGGAATACCAGGGATTTGAATTCACCGCCAAATGGCGCTGGGACGAGGGGCGCAGTTTTCTGATTGCCAACTACGCGCGCCAACGGGCGTCGGCCAGCCTAGACGCCCTTCCCACGCGTTATTTCGACCCCACCATAGGCGAACCGGTCAGGAATTACTACGACGCCGAATATTTGGCGCAGTTCCACGAGTCGACACCCACCAACAGCGGCAGCCTGCTACTGTCGCTGGCGCTGGCGGACTCTTGGCGGCTGAGCACGGGTTACTACTTCCGCGACCAAGTGCGCATTCTGGATGTATCCACTGACGTAACCCCCGAGTACGGCATGCACCGCTTCGATATAAAGCTCGCGAAGGCATTCAAGTTTGAACAAGGCCGCCAGGCGGAACTGGCCGTGGTGGTACAAAACCTCAACAAAGACGACTACACCAAATACGGCACAGTCAATCGGGTTGGGGAAGTGCCTTTCACGCGGCGCGCATGGTTGACGGCGGCCCTGCACTTCTAAGGGCCGCCGGACCATCTGTCATCGCGGCGATCTTAATCAAGGCTCCAGCGCAATACCGACCACGCGTTCGCCGCCGCCAACCGTGCCCAACAACCTAGCCGTACCGGTTTTCAAATCGATCGTCACCCAGCGACTGGCTGCTGCACCCTCGCTGTTCAAAGCCGCAAACGCAACGTCGCTCAGCGCTTGAATGTCAAATGAGGCGGTTGAGAACACCATGCTGGTAGCACCAACTGTAAACAGCTGGCCCGTGTTGGGCGACACGGCAGGCGCAACACCTTCGCGCGAACCTTGCGTCACCAGCGCGCCAGTGGCCGCGTCCAGCGCAAAGTTGGTGGTGATTTTGGGGTCGGCCTTGTTGTAGGAATAGGCCGCTCCGACGACGCTGGACAACCTGCCAAAGTTCGCATCACCCGCTGCATAGGTCAGCTTGCCGTCGGTTTGCAAGCCTTCGATCGTTGCGTTGCTGTCCACCACCGAGCCCGTATCAGGGTGCAAGCGCAGGTTTTGCCCGGAGTTGCTGACCACGCGAATACGGTCTACGGTTGGGTTGAAGTCAAAACCAAATTGCGTGCCCTCAAGCTGGACGGCAAATGGCATACCCACGACGCTGGCAACGGCGGTGTCCTCATTGAGGGTGTACAGCCTACCCGTGCTGCCCAAGGCATAAAGCTGGTCTTTGGCCACGCGGTAGTCAATACCCAACAAGGTTTCGCCCGCTTGCAAACCAGTGATATTGAGGGTGGTCAGGATGCGGCTGGGTCGGCCGGCATTGAACTTGAGCAACTTGTTAGAGGCGGTGACGGCTACCGCCTTTTCGGCACGCTCCGTACCTTCAGGCTCGGGCGCCATGGTGGTGCAGGCGGTCAGACTGGCAAGGGTAAGCGCGGCAATGCCGACAAGCTTGAAGGATGGAGTGTGCATATCGAACCTTTTAGTGAAAGTTAAGGGCTGGGCATCTCAGTTACGCACAATACCGCAAATTGGATTCAAAAACATTGACCAAAAAATGGGGTCTGCCAGCGAATGCACGGCAGTCGGAGCGCAAGGGAATTTAGGACGGATCTCTAAGGCACTGGCCTGGAACCGTCAAGAGCCAACAAATTCCGCTTGTATATTCCATTGGCTGCGTCACGACCCTCGAATGATGCCCCGCTGCGCGGTTTGTATCCGGGTCAGTTTGAAAATCATGCTCTCGTCCTGAATCTTGCCGTGCTGATGTCCGCCCACAGATTCCTCTGACGCGCCAGATGCCTTCTTAGCTCTTTCTTCCCAAAGCTTGGAGCCACCTATACTTTATCTATGGAAAACCGAAATAACTCGCAATCGTTTTGGCAATCCGGTAATGCGAATTTGCTAGGCACAGTCGCTTGGTTGGCGCTGTGCCAAAGCGCTGTCGGTGCACCTTTCGAACAGGTCCTCGAACAGCAGTACCGAGCCTCCAGATTGCCTGGTTTGTGCGTAGCCACAGTTGATGTCCACGGTGTCCGATACTCCGCCGGTCGTGGACTTGCTGACGTAGAAAAGCGTGTGCCCTATGACGCGGATACCGTGCAGCCTGTAGGCTCCGTAAGCAAGACCTTGATCGGCTTGGCAATCGCCGATCTGGTCACGCGGGGCGAACTGGACCTGCAAGCTCCCGTGCTGTTGCCAGGCAAAAATGGCGAGGCGCTAAGTGTCAAAGCACAGACCTTGAAACACCCTGTATATCCGACCCAGGTCATCACTTGGAGACAACTCGCTACCCACACTTCGGGCATTCTGGACGAAGGCCAGGCCTACGATACAGCCTACGTGCAGGGACGTGGAGCTGAACTGTCAATGCCCGCGTTTATCCAAAACTATCTTTTCCCCACCACGCCCAAAGCCTTAGAGCCACGCTTTGCCCGGGCTGCACCGGGTCAGGAATATGTCTACAGCAACCTTGGTGCGGCTGCGGCTGCAGTGGGCCTGGAACAGCATACCGGCGTCCCGTTTGACAGTTACACCTTACAGCGCTTTCTGCGACCTATGGGCATGTTGTCTTCGAGTTGGCATTTCAACCCCGAGCGAGGACCCAGAAACGCGACGCTGTATGGGGCCGACGCTGGCAGTCTGGGCCGACGGTTGCCGCCGTACACCCTCATCACGTACGCCGATGGGGGACTGCACAGTAGTTGCAATGACCTAGCGCGCTATACGAGTGCCCTGTTAAGGGCCTACGCTGGTCTAAGTGGCACCCTTTCAAATGCTGGCGTGCGCCTGATGCTGAGCCCTCAACTTGATTCGAAAGCGTTACCTACAGGTATGCCCGTGGCTGAGCCAAACCAAGGCCTGTTTTGGCAGATTCGCAGCAACGGGACCGTCGGTCACTCGGGCAGCGACCCCGGCTTGACGGCGTTTATCTCGTTGGACTTGGTCGCGGGTAGTGGCCGCGTGTTCCTTGCCAACGGTGATATCGGCGAAAGGCCTCAGGCGAAAGCAGCGTTTGCACGGATTTGGCGAGAGTTAGCGCTTCGCTAATCAGGGGGTAGGCCGAGGATGAACTGCGCCTGGGATTGCTGCGAGCCGTGGCAGAACCCACGCTCAAGGGAGAGTCCCACCACATCCTCAAGCCGAACCAACGCGCTGTATCCGAAGCGCTGTTGACCGTGGAAGACTGGTTGGTACGGGTTGCTTGCCAAGACAGGACGGGTGTCTGAACGCTGACCGCATCGGTAAGAAGCGCAAGCGCCACGTCGAGGTTGCGAACGTCTTGCGGTCGTTTACTCCTAATTATATAGCAAGATACCCAATATTTACGGGGGCTAGACGTCATTTTGGCCATAATACTCCTCCCCGCAAACTACATATTCCGCCGGTATTGCCCTCCCACCTCAAACAGCGCATTCGTAATCTGCCCCAGCGAGCACACCCGCACCGCATCCATCAACACGTCAAACACATTTTTGTTGTCGATAACGGCCTGCTGCAAACGCTTGAGCACTGCGGGTGACTCGGCCGCGTGTGTGGCGTGGAAGGCAGCCAGGCGCTTCAACTGGTTTTGCTTTTCTTCATCGGTACTGCGGGCCAGCTCTAGCTTGTCCATGACCTGGTCGCCATGCGGGTTGCGGAAGGTGTTGACGCCGATAATGGGCAGCTCGCCGGTGTGCTTGAGCATCTCGTAGGTCATGCTCTCGTCCTGGATCTTGCCGCGCTGGTAGCCGGTCTCCATCGCACCCAGCACGCCGCCGCGGTCGGCAATGGCGTTGAACTCGGACAACACGGCTTCTTCGACCAGCTCGGTCAGCTCTTCGATGATGAAGGAGCCCTGGTTGGGGTTCTCGTTCTTGGCCAGGCCCCACTCGCGGTTGATGATGAGCTGAATGGCCATGGCCCGGCGTACCGAGTCTTCTGTGGGCGTGGTGATGGCCTCGTCAAACGCATTGGTGTGCAGCGAGTTGCAGTTGTCGTAAATCGCAATCAGCGCCTGCAGTGTGGTGCGGATGTCGTTGAACTGGATCTCTTGCGCATGCAGGCTGCGGCCCGAGGTCTGGATGTGGTACTTCAGCTTCTGGCTGCGTTCGTTGGCGCCGTATTTTTCTTTCATGGCCACGGCCCAGATGCGGCGCGCCACGCGGCCCATCACGGTGTATTCGGGGTCCATGCCGTTGCTGAAGAAAAAGCTTAAGTTCGGTGCGAAATCGTCGATGTGCATGCCGCGCGCCAGATAGGCTTCGACAAAGGTGAAACCGTTGGACAGCGTGAAGGCCAATTGGCTGATCGGGTTGGCGCCGGCTTCGGCGATGTGGTAGCCGCTGATGGAGACGCTGTAGAAATTGCGCACGCGGTTGTGCACAAAGTACTCGGCAATGTCGCCCATCACCTTCAGGCTGAACTCGGTCGAGAAGATGCAGGTGTTCTGGCCCTGGTCTTCTTTCAAAATATCGGCCTGCACCGTGCCGCGCACGTTTTCCTGCACCCATTCGCGGATTTTCTCCAGCTCGGTGTCGCTCGGTTCGCGGCCGTTGTCAGCCCGGAATTTTTCGAGGTTCTGGTCGATGGCGGTGTTCATGAACATCGCCAGGATGGTCGGTGCCGGGCCGTTGATGGTCATGCTGACAGACGTGCCCGGGCTGCACAGGTCAAAGCCGTCGTACAGCACCTTCATGTCGTCCAGCGTCGCAATCGACACGCCGCTGTTGCCGACCTTGCCGTAAATATCGGGCCGCAGGTCGGGGTCGTTGCCGTACAGCGTGACCGAATCAAAGGCCGTACTCAGGCGCTTGGCGGCCATGCCCTGGCTGAGCAGCTTGAAGCGTGTGTTGGTGCGAAACGCATCGCCTTCGCCGGCAAACATGCGCGTCGGGTCCTCGCCTTCGCGCTTGAAGGCAAAGGTGCCGGCGGTGTAGGGGTAGCTGCCAGGCACGTTGTCCAGCATCAGCCACTTGAGGATTTCGCCGTGGTCTTCGTATTGCGGCAGCGCCACCTTGCGGATGGTGGTGCCCGAGAGCGACTTGCTCGTCAAGGCCGTGCGGATTTCCCGGTCGCGGATTTTTACCACGTATTCCTCACCGGCGTAGGCCTGCTGCATGGTGGGCCACTGGGTTAGCAGTTTTCGTGCGGCCGGGTCCTGGACCAGCTCGCGCTGCATCGCCAGGTCGATCGCGGCTTCCGCGGCGCGGGGCTTGTCGGGCTTGCCGACGGTGAGCATGGCGGCGGCGGCGCGCAGTTGCTGGATTTCCCGCGCCAGCGAGGCCTGCTCCCGGCTGCGTTTTTTGTAGCCGCGCACAGTGTCGGCAATTTCAGCCAGGTAACGGGCACGTGCAGCGGGGACCACGGGCGTCTGGTTGGTGCTGTGGCGCACATCGACGCGGGGCAGGGCGCCTTCGGACAGCCTCAAGCCGAGTTCCGCCAGACGTGGTTTGAGCGCCTGGTACAGCGCGGTGACGCCGTCGTCGTTGAAGCGTGCGGCCATGGTGCCGAACACCGGCATCTGATCGGGCGGGGTGCCCCAGGCTTCCTTGTTGCGCTGGACCTGCTTGGCCACGTCGCGCAGGGCGTCGAGCGAGCCCTTGCGGTCAAACTTGTTGATGGCCACGAACTCGGCAAAGTCCAGCATGTCGATTTTTTCGAGCTGGCTGGCGGCGCCGAACTCGGGCGTCATCACATACATCGGCACATCGACATGCGGCACGATGGCGGCATCGCCCTGGCCGATGCCCGAGGTCTCCACAATGACCAGGTCGAACCCGGCCACCTTGCAGGCAGCAATCACCTCGGGCAGGGCTTTGCTGATTTCGCTGCCGAACTCGCGTGTGGCCAGTGAGCGCATGAAAACACGCTGGCCGCTATCCAGGGACCCGTCCCCGCCGGGCCGCCCCAAGGCGACGGACGCCCCCTCGGGGGGCAGCGCAGCACGCGCAGCGGCAAGCGTGGGGGCCCACGGAGTTATGGCGTTCATGCGGATGCGGTC
>JBKJJC010000256.1:0-25671 GCA_046598245.1 Rhodoferax sp. | reverse complement strand
GCGTCGGCTGCGCCAATGCGCCAGAGAATACGCAGCAGGTCGAGCTCGGCTGCGGTGGGATGGGGGATGGGCGTTGATGTCGGCATGTATCTAGTATAAATGTTCTAGAACAAATATTCTACATAGATTGAGAAATTATCAACATAATAGAAAACGACTTGTAGCCCTCGTGAAATATGCGTGTGTTGCTATGTTTGTAGGAGTATTGTGGTAATGACACACGCGTTGCGCCCCACTGGGCTGTGGTTGCCTGCGTTCAGGTCGGACGGCGGGTTTTTGCGAGTCGTCCGTACCAGTCCTTCGCCCCTAGAATCTGCAAACAATGGTGCGGTGTTTCCTGGTCCCTTTGTTGACCTGAAACTGAAGCACGATCCGCCACGAGCCAATACTGGCTTTAAATTTTTGAAAAATTTATGCCCAACTAATGGAGCAAGTTTTGCTCTGTACATTACGTTGAACAACGGGGGTTATGAAAACTATTGTGGAATTTCAACGCCGTCGCCGCCGAGCGGGGCGCCTTGCATTGCCATGGGTCGTCTTGGGTGTAGTCGGCCTTGTCGTCGCAAACTACTTTTCTCTGTGGAAAGATGCCAGAGAAGTCACATCGATTGCCTTTTTCGCTGTCGCCATGGTCGGCGCGATCATCGGTATCAACATCTACCGTTGTCCAAATTGCGATAAAGTGCCCAACGACGACGGTGTGCCGTTCAATCCCAAAACTTGTCCCTCATGTGGAGCGCGTTTAAAGTGAAGTGCGCTTTGTTTAGTAGGTCGGCTCACACTGACGCACAACGGCATGTTGCCGCTGCGCGTCGCTCGCTGTGTAGCAGTGACCTCCAACGGTTAGGCACCATCAACTAGGCTTGTGAATGACGAATATTTCCTTCGTGCTCCCGCTTCAGAACGAGGGCTCCAAAGTCATGCGGCTCGTTCTGGAGCCGCTTTGCGAAACGTTCCTCATACAGCCCGGCCAGAAGATTGAAATACACGCCGTCTGTGGGCGAGAAACGAACAACGGGTTCTTCACCATCGCGCCGAACGACGGCTTTCTTGTTGTCTATGCGCCGGGCGAAATAGTTGGTTTCGTCGATCACTACGTCACAGTGAATGGCATGCGAGTAAAGCCAGCGACAGAAGACTCGGATCGTCGTGAACCTTGAGTTCGGCGAACGCTGCACGTTAGCTCCACAGTGGCAGTGCGCATCGTTCAAAAGCTTCCTTGCAACTGATTCCCGCATAAGCTAGCACTCGGTTTCGAGTGCTACATCGCCACTAAAGGCGGGCGGTGGGGTTTGCGGGCGCAGGCCGCATTTGCGGTTGCCACAGAGCAGGCCCCCAGCCCAACGCCTTGACGCAGCAACACCAGCGAACCAACCCAGCCGCCCGCGAAGCGAGCCGGAGAACGCAAGCCACGCCGTCCGCCTTGCGCGAGGCCGCTGACCAGAAGAAATAATGCGAAAATCGGCCTGTAGCCCCCGTCGGATATACCTAATATGCTATCAATGCAGTAGCAACGAAGATTTCACAGCATAGCCAACAATGGCTGCAACACACTGGCCCCCAGCTTGCGCGACCGCTCCCCGCTCCAGCCCGTCTCGGTGTTTGGCAGTTGTGCGTTGTCCTTAAACGGCATCTCAATCGTCAGCGCCAGACAGCCAAACTTCTGTACCACCCAGTTCGTCGCCAGCGTCGGGTTGGCCGAGCCGGGCGCGCTGCGGCCGTAGTTGTGCTCATCCTGAAAATCCGGGCAGTTGGCCAGCCATGCACTCTTGAAGGCGTTCTCCATCATGGCAATCCCCTCGGAGTAACCGGGGTTGCCCTCAGACCCGACGACAAAGTTGTAGGGCAGTCCCTCGTCGCCATGCACATCCAAGCAAATGTCCACTCCGGTTTTGAGCATGTGCTGGCGCACCAAAAACACCTCGGGCGATGTCTCCATGCTGGGCGCGGCCCACTCGCGGTTCAGGTTGGCACCCGCAGCATTGGTGCGCAGATTGCCACGCACCGCGCCGTCTGGGTTCATGTTGGGCACCACGTGGAAAACGCAACGATCCAGCAGCACGCGGCTGACCGCATCGTCCGGGTCCAACAGGCGCTCCAGAAATCCTTCGGCAAACCACTCGGCCATGGTCTCACCAGGGTGTTGGCGGGCAATCATCCAGACCTTTTTCTTCAGCTCCAGCGGTGTGGCGCCGTGGCTTTCGGTGATGCGCAGCACCGCCATATCGCGGCCATCCAACGTGCTGCCCAGACGGTGCAGCGCCACATGGGCCGATTGCGCGGCAGTACCTAACAGGTCCAAATGCTGCTCGTACGAGTAGGGTTCGAAATACGCAAAGTACATGCAATTGCATTCGGGCGTGGTGCGCGCTGTCATCACCGTACCGTCAAACTCGGTGTCGATGCGAAACCAGGTCTGCCGGTCATAACTGGCCACCACGCGGTAGCCCTTCCAACCATCCGGGTAGGCGCAGGCGCCGGCATTCATGAAGCGCAACGCGATGGCCTTGTCGGCTGCGCCATGCAGCGCGAAGTGGAACCACTGGGCAAAGGCGCTGGCGTTGTCGGCGCGGATGTTGAGTTGGATGTCACGCGGGTTGTCCAGGCTCAGCACCTCAATGGCACCGGAGTCAAACTGGGTGGAGATGTGTAGTGTGGTCATGTTTCTACATCACGCGGGACATGGCTTTCGCCGGATTGACCAGCGTGCGTCGGCCGTCGGCGGACTTGTCCGCAGTCTCGCGGATGATGGCGATCACCTCGGTGGGCTTGAGCGAAGGTTTCGCGGCCAGCAATTTGGCAGCCAGGTTGGCGACGTTAGGTGCGGCCATCGAAGTACCCGACAGCGCAACCCGGGCACCACCCGGCAGGAAACTCTCTACCTGGTAGCCATTGGCGTGCACGGCCACGGTGGGGCCGTAACTCGTGAAAGGTGCCTCGTCGCCCGCCTTGTCCACGGCGCCCACCGTCAGCAGGTTGGGCAGCACGATGCTCGAAGGGATGTCCTCGCCAAAGCTGGCGTCGGAGTTGCTGTTGCCAGCCGCAGTGATGAAGAGAATCTCGGGCGCGCCGCGGAAAGCCTTGTTGAGGGCCACGTTTTCAATCTCGAAATACGCACGCGCCAATTTCTTGCGGTCTTCGGTGTTTGTTCCTACGCCGCACTTTTCCAGTGCCTCTTCCATGCCCTTCACACTACCGCCCCAGCTCATGTTGACTACGCGCACCTTGTTGCGTTTGAAAAAGTCCACATAGGCCTGGTGCGCCTTGGCGCCGCGTTCGGCCAATGCCTTGCTCGGGCAAGGATCGGGCTGGAGCTTGTAACTGAAGGACAGGCGCGCTGTGGCGATGCGCGCAAAAGGATTGCCCGTTACCGTGATGCCGGCCACGTGGGTGCCGTGCACGTAGTTGCCCGACAGGCCCAATTGCTCCATCGCGGGCTTGAACTCCTCGGACTTCAGCGAAGACATGAACTTCTTCACTTCGGAGGCTTCTGGGCTGTCGACGTTGGACTGCAGATCGGAGAAGCCCTTGGTACGCGCCAGCATCTCGGGCAGCTTGGGTTGCAGCGCGGCGGGTATGGGGAACAGCGCGGTGTTGGATGGACGGGATTCCAGATCAAAGCCGATCAGCGCATGTTTGCCCTTGCCGTCCATCAGCAATTGCTGGGGAAACAGTTTGCTGTCCACACCGCTGTCCCACACCCCCACATTGACGGTCTTGTAAGGGCCATTGGCTGCCAGCGTCACATCGCGCGCGGCCCAGATATCGGCCTTCTCTACTTTGTGCTGGTCCAGATAGGCGGTGTAGGTGGTGATCAGCGTTTGCTGGAGCGGCAGGGCTGTCTCCAGCGCGTAGCGCGCACGGATCAGGCCCGGAGCCAGGTCTGAGCTCAGCGCGCCGGTCTTGTTCAATGTGGCTTGCAGTACATCGCGCACACCGCCCATGACACGGCCCTCACCCAGCGTCTCTGCACTGGCCTTGAAGCCCTTGACGTCGTTGGCAATGACCTCGTACGGCATGCCATCCAGCTCGCTGCGAATAGCCTTGGCGACAGCTTCAAAGTAGGCGGGGGTGTTGATGCCGCCGGTTTGCTTGGCCGCAGCCACCATGGCCCGCAGGCGCAGGCCCGACAGCAGTTTGTCGGCAGGTTTTTCTTCAGCAGCGCGCACGGTCTCGGAGCGCGCCAGCGCAGCATCGTAGTTACCTGCCAGGAAGTCCAGCAGCATCAGCGTACCCATGTACTGACGCTGCGAAGCCTTGTCGGCAATGTCGTACTGGGCCAGCACCGATTCCATGTCGGCACGCATTTTTTCGGTCACTTTGGCAAACACCGCCTTGTCGCGCACCACGGTTTCAAGAGGCTCGGCAATGGTGTAGCTGAAACGGGGAATATCCGCTTCCTTATCGATGCGCTGCTTGTCTGCGGCCATGGCAGGCAGGGTCAGTGCAAGGGAAAGCACCAGAACGGTGGGTTTGAAAAAGGCAAAAGTACGAGGCATGGATGGACTCCGTTGGAAATGTGTGTGAACGCGCTGGGTAGGTACGAACCGCATCAGTGTAGAACGGGTCGCAAGGGCGGGGATAATCGGAAGAATGACATCCGCATCCGATACCCCTCCGAACGCACAGCCTTTCAACGGCCTAGCGCTATCCCCCGCCGCCCTGGCAAACCTGCAACAGCTTGGCTACTTGGAAATGACGCCAATCCAAGCCGCCAGCCTGCCCATTGCGCTGGCTGGCAAGGACCTGATTGCCCAGGCCCAGACCGGTAGCGGCAAGACGGCAGCTTTTGCGCTGGCACTGCTGGCCAAGCTCAATCCGCGCTGGTTTGCGGTGCAGGCCATGGTGCTGTGCCCTACGCGTGAATTGGCCGACCAGGTGACGGTCGAAATCCGCCGCCTGGCGCGCGCCGAAGAAAACATCAAGGTCGTTACTCTGTGTGGTGGTATTGCACTGCGTGGCCAACGCGCTTCATTGGAGCACGGGGCACACGTCATCGTGGGCACGCCAGGCCGCATCATGGACCACCTGGAGCGTGGTTACCTGACGCTGGAGGGCCTGAACACCCTGGTGCTGGACGAAGCCGACCGCATGCTGGACATGGGCTTCTTTGACGACATCACCAAGGTGGCCAAGCAGTGCCCGGCGGATCGTCAAACGCTATTGTTCTCGGCCACTTACCCCGAGGGTATTGAAAAGCTGGCCAAACAATTCATGCGCGACCCGCAGCGTGTGGAAGTGGCCCCACCCAAAACCGAGAGCCTGATCGAGCAGCGCTTTTACGAAGTAACCCAGCCCAACCGACTGCATACCGTGGGCCAACTGTTGCGCCACTTCCGCCCGGTGAGCACGCTGGCCTTTTGCAACACCAAGCAGCAGTGCAAAGACCTGGTGACCCTGCTGCAAGCCGAAGGCTTCTATGCGCTGGCACTGTACGGCGAGCTGGAGCAGCGCGAGCGCGACCAGGTGCTGGCCCAATTTGCCAACCGCAGTTGCTCGGTGCTGGTCGCCACCGATGTGGCCTCGCGCGGGTTGGACATCAACCAACTGGAAGCGGTGATCAACGTCGACATCACACCCGACCCCGAAGTGCACGTGCACCGCATTGGCCGCACGGGGCGGGCCGGAGCCACGGGCTTGGCGCTAAGCCTGGCGATCATGAATGACATGGGGCGCATCGGCAAGATCGAGCAGTACCAGAACCAAGCCTCCACTTGGTACCCGCTGGACACCCTGACTGAAACGAGCACCGCGCCACTGCTCCCGCCCATGGTGACGTTGCAGATCCTGGGTGGCCGCAAAGAGAAGATACGACCCGGCGATGTGCTGGGCGCGTTGACCAGTGAAGAGGGCGGCCCGGCCTACACGCGCGAACAAATCGGCAAGATCCAGGTCACCGAGTTCTGCACCTTTGTAGCGGTGACGCGAGACGTGGCCAAGCAAGCCTGTGTAAAACTGAATGCAGGCAAGGTCAAGGGAAAGAGTGTGCGGGCACGGCTGATGACGCTGGCGGATTACACATAACCGCCCGCCTTGTAAGGCAAATTCCTACACGCTTTACAGCCTGCGGCTGACTCCAGTTTCGTGGCACAGCGACTACAGTTGCATCAAGCGCCAAACCCTTCCATTCTTGATTGGCGCAGGATGCAACCGGAGAAACACCATGACAATCGCAGCCCTGGCACTCAACCCCTTCAGCCTGATGATGGAGCCCGAATTGGTCTTGCAAACCATGGAGCGCTCGCAGCAACTGCGCGGCCTGCGCCGCCACAAACTGCGCCCGCTGGACAAACCCCTGATCCCCTACACCAAGGAAGCGCTGGCCAGCCGGGCGGCTTTTGATGCGGCGATTGACGCCGATGACTTTGAAGCCCATGCGGAGTCATTCCTGAACTAACAAGCCCTTGGGGGCGGGGGCGCGGCATGCGGAATAATCGCCGCATCTCCATGCAACAAAGGCCCCCATGCGCACGCTGTACCGCAACTTTGATACCCAGGCGCAGATAGACGCCCAGTACAACCCCAGTTTGGTGCTGGCACCGGGCGACCAGCCCATGCAGCATTTCACGGCCCAGGCCGAACGGGCGCGCAGCACATTGCGCAACACGCTGGATGTGGCCTATGGCCCCACGGTTGAAGAAACCTTGGATATATTTCCCGCCGATGCGCCCAACGCGCCGGTGTTTGTGTTCATCCACGGCGGCTACTGGCGGGCACTTTCCAGCAAAGATTTTCATGGCGTAGCGCTGGGCTTGAACGCGCTGGGCATCACCACCGTGGTGGTCAACTACGCGCTGTGCCCAGTTGTCACGATTGACGAAATCACCCGCCAGTGCCGCTCGGCCATCGCCTGGGTGCTGCGCAATATTGGCCAGCACGGGGGTGACCCTCAGCGCGTGGCGATTGGCGGGCATTCGGCCGGCGGCCACCTGACTGCCATGTGTCTGCAAACCGAATGGGCGCGCGACTATGGCTTGGCACAAGACCCCTTAGCCGGTGCCATCGCCTTTAGCGGTTTGTTTGACCTGGAACCGCTGCGCTTCAGCTACCTGCAACCCATGATCCAGCTGGACGATGGCATCGTGCGGCGCAACTCACCCGCCTTTATGGTGCGCCCGTGCAAAACCCCACTCTGGATCACCTGGGGTGGCTTGGAAAGTACCGAGTTTGCGCGCCAAGCGCAGACCTACCATGCCGCCTGGCAGGCGGCAGGCAACACGTCCACCTTGCAAGAACATGCGGGCACCAACCATTTCACCGTGATCCATGGGTTAGAGGACGCCAACAGTGTCGTCTGCCAATGGCTGGCCCGCGCACTAGGGCAAGCATGACGGTCTTTCGTTTGCTGGCCAGTCTTGCGCTGGCTGGCGCAGCGCTGGGAATTGCAAGCGCAGCAGACGCCAAAGCCCAACCACAGCCCAAGCGCCCCCGACTCATTGTTTTTATGGCCATTGATGGTCTGCCCCAGCGCCAGGTGCTGGCCTACCGGGACCAGCTGGCGCCCGACGGATTTAACCGCTTCCTGAAACATGGCAGCTGGTTTGCCAACGCGCACTATGGCCATGCGTACACGGTCACTGCGACGGGACATGCCACCATGTTGACGGGCGCCTACCCGAACCGCACCGGTATTGTGGGCAACGAATGGCGCGACGCACAGACCGGCGCACGCGAATACTGCACGGGGGACACTACGGCCACCTACATCGGCCATGCCACCAACCCACTGGACGGCACCAGCCCCAAGAACTTGTTGGTCGAGACGGTTGGTGATGGTCTGCGCCGGGCCAATCCGCAGTCCAAGGTCATCGCCATCTCCGGCAAAGACCGTGGCGCGATACTGCCGGCCGGCAAAACCGGCACGGCCTATATCTATATGCGCTCCAGCGGCCAGTTTGCGTCCACCACCTATTACATGCAGGAGCACCCGGCATGGGTGAATGCGTTTAATGCGGCCAAGCCAGCCGACCGCTATTTCCGCAGCGAGTGGACGGCCTTGCTACCCGAGGCGGCCTATGCCCGATCGGTCGCAGACAACCAAGCCTGGTTTGGTCCGGCCGGTGGTGGCTTGCCCGCCCGCTTCAGTGCCCCGGAGGATGCAGAGCCAGGCCCCAATTTTTATGGGGGGCTGCTGCGCGGCCCCTTTGGCGATGCGCTAACCCTGGACTTCGCCCGTGCCGCGTTGGGCGGGGAGCAACTGGGGCAAGACGGCGTGCCCGATATCTTGTCCATCAGCCTGTCGGGCCACGACTACGTCAACCACGCGTTCAGCGCCGAATCCCGGCTGTCACACGACCATGTCTTGCAACTGGACCAGCTGCTACAAAGTTTCTGGAAAGACTTGGATGCCAAGGTGGGTAAGGACCAGTATGTTGTGGTGTTGACGTCCGACCATGGGTTTATGCCCGCAGTAGAGTACAGCGCCCTGCAGGGCCAGTCCAGCGGGCGCGTGGATGGCGCACTATCCCTTGCCAATATCAACAGGGGTCTGGAGGCGCAGTTTGGCCCTGGTAAATGGCTGCTGGGTAACTCGGGCTCCGCGTTGCTGCTAAACAAACCATTGCTGGTCAGCAAAGGCCAGAGTGCCCAGGCGGTGGCGGATGCCGCGCGTGCTTTGCTGCTGGCTGAGCCCGGATTTGCGTCCGCTTTTACCCGTGCCGAACTGCTCAGCGGTAGTCGCGCAGGGGAGCCCCTGTCAGGCGAGCCACTTTTCCAATCGATGCGCAAATCTTGGCACGCGGAGGTTTCGGGTGATGTGCAATATGTGCTCAAACCCAATTGGACGTATGCCGGACGGGCCGTGGCAAACCATGGATCGCCCTATGCCTATGACACCCATGTACCCATCCTCACCTATGGCCCAAGCTGGATAGGCCCGGGCCGTGTGGACACGCGGGTCGAAGTGGTTGACATTGCCCCCACGCTGGCGGGATTGCTGGGTATAGCCGCTCCGGCCGCCTCTGAGGGCAAGCGCCTACCGCTTGCCAAGGCCACATCGCGCTAGCCTCTGTGTGATCGTCATAACTGTCCTGTCAAGGGCGTTGCCACCCCTCAGGCACCCTGCGGTACCGCTGTCCCAGCGTTATAAAGGCTGACCCGCTAGAAGCTTTTTGTAATGCGCGATTCGTCCGAATGTGGCGCGAGTCTTACCGCGTTTGTGCCCAGCAGAGCCGCAGCCATCACAATTTTTTCGTGATGTTGCACTTTGGATTTCCATTCTCCACGGGGTCGGGGATCTATCTTTTATGGTGCTTGGGGCTAAAGTAGATCAGCTGCTGAGCGCATCTAGTGCCACTTCCCACATACCAAACAGTTCAAGGCCTGCAGACCTGGCCAACGCAACAGATGCCGCGTTGTCCATTTGACACCGATACTGCGGCTCATACCCTTGACCGAACGCATGTCGGCTGATGGCGCGAACAACCCTGCGTGCATGGCCTTTTCCCCGATGGGGTGGCAACGTTAACACGCCAATATCCGCCACTTTTTGTCCATTCCAGGGGTACATGCTGGCTGCGCAGACCAAGTGCTCGGCTTCAAATGCGCCAAACACGGCCCAATGATCCAACTCAACGTAGGCATCATCCAGATCTTGCGCAGAGGCCGACGCTTCAAACCGTGAGAATATGGCACTATCTGCTGCATTTAGAAGGCGCACAGTCATTGGTACCTGCTCTTGCAAGAGAGCTTGCTTGCTGTCTTGAGTGAAATGAAACACGTAGTCAGCGCCATGGAGCTGAACCTTGCCATCAAGCAACTTCTGTCGCAGCGTGGCTTCGGTGAGTTCAGATCGACCTCCGATACTGAGTGTGTCGGCCAGAATCGGGCTGAGAACTGCGTAGACCCTGTCATCACTGACCCGCAAGACCATAGCCTCTCTACCGGCCGGAAGGGCTGGATTTGCGACGACTGTCAAATTTGCCGTCCGGGATAAAACATCACCGCTCAGGAATGTCGCCATCCACAGGTCTTCAACTGCGGGATCAAATACTGACATTTCTAACATTCGGTTTTTTCCTCAATTTAGTCAATGCTTCCTCAGGACTGCGTGCCTCAAATGCTGCGGCTTTGGCGGCCCTAGCGATCAGTCAACCGCGAATTCGGCTTTCCGTTTGCCATCGGCAAAGTTCAAGATGTCACCGCCGCGGCTCAAGCAGTATCTTACGGTGTTCGAAGCATCGGGCAGCACCCGTACCATCCACTGTTCGCCCATGCGTGTTATGTCGATCGCTGTAACGCCTCGGTCTAATGCTACCGCTGGCGAGCCCGCTTGCGCTTGTGCGCGACCCAGGCCACATGGCTAAGCCAGAACAACAACAGCCCCAGAATCAGCAAGGCCGGGACATTCAGCACGCCGGACTTTTTCACCTCTTTAGGAAATAGCTGCTGCTGGCCCAAGAAGAGCGCATTGGCGGCGATGAACAAGGCTACCGTCATGCGCCAAAGGTGCCGCGCCAAACGTGTGGCACCGGTGACGCTGCGGTTCAAGATCAGTCTCAGATCCCCCACTGCGGCCAGGCTGCCGATGATGATGAACATGACAAACGCCGCACCCGGTTGACCGTCCAGCATACCCCGTGGGTTTTGCGAGGCCAGCCAAAAGTAGAAGGCACCAGCGGCGGTGATGCCCAACGAGGTCAGTAGCAGGCCATAGTCGAAGAAGCCAATCTGGCCGGGCTTGCGCTTGACGGCGGTCCATGAGCTCAGCACCAAATAAAAGGTCAGCACACCGGCCACCACCGAAGCGCGCTCCGGCGTCGGTAAAAATGGCGCCACCGCTGCGCCGATGGCCGACATGATCAACATCGACACGACAAAAATCTTGCCGGCCAGACGGTGCAGATCCGAGCCCTTGCGGAACACAAACGCAGCCGCACCCGACAAGAGGCCGACACCGCCGGCGCCGATGTGCAGGTACAAAATGGTGGCAGCAGCGACGTGAACCAGTGCCGAACTCTCGGGGTTGATGTGCAAAACGGCCATGTAAATGACTCCAAAGTGTTTAGATGGTCTTTGTTGCTGTGGCTACTTCGGCTGGCGCTCGAAAAAAGCCCAGATCATGGCCGACCCATCCGGCTCCATGGGTGAGGGTCCCAACAGCTTCGGGCGGCGGGCGTAGGGCTGGGGCAAGCCATGTCCGCCGCCGTGAATGGTCACCAACTCGACCTCGGTTCTGGCGCCAACGGTGCTCCATCGGTTCTGCTCGACGCGTACACCCTCTGCGACGGTTTTCTCGCTGGTTTGGGGTGCGCCCGACAGGTTTCCCCAGGCCGCAAAATACTGCGCTGATGCGCGTGAGGAAATGGTGGGACCGCCCTTATAGAACAGCCCCAGAAGACTGATTTCGCCACCCGCATAGGGAACCAGTGGGTCTTCGGTTCCGTTCATGATCATCACCGAGGTGGCCTGCGCTGCCGGTTTGCACTGGAAGTTCTGCGGCGCCGGTACATTGGCAACCACGGCGGCGACGGCGCGGTAGCGGCTCGGCTGCTCCAGGGCCAGGCGCATCGCCATCGACCCGCCGCTCGAAACGCCGGTCGCAAACACCCGCGCCGAATCGAGATGGAACTCACCCACAAGCTTGTCAACCATGGCGGCGAGGAAGGCTGCGTCGTCGGCTATGACTCCCTCCAGCACTTTGTCACCGATCCGGCTGCAATCGTTCCAGTCAGAGGCGTAGGATTTTGGGTAGGCGACCGCGAAGCCATGCTGGTCGGCCAGGCGCTCGAAGGCATAACCCGTGCCCGTGCGAATGCCCTGGGGGTCTTCGCCCGAACCGTGCATCACCACGACCAGGGGCGCTGATTTGGGCAAACCCTTGGGGACATACGTCCGGTAGCTGCGCATCAGCCCCCCGACTTCGAGAGAACCTTTGCTGTGCGTGCCGGTAAGCTGCGCATCCTGAGGATCGGGCGTGTAGACGAAGTAGCCCAGCAGGGCAGCGAACAAGCCCAAAAGACAGATCAGGCCCAATAAGCCCAGCTTCAGGAAACGCATCACTCTTTTCATTGCAGCACCAACCGTTGTGTAAGAAGGCGTACTTTGCCAGCATGCACGGGCAACGAACAAGCCACACCGGATCGGCCACGCGGCTGCCAGGACGAGCGACGGCTTTGAACGACGAATGACGTTGGCAGCCGTCCGTTGGCGTGCAGCGCCTTTCGTACCGTCGGTCCGTGTCTTAAAACCCGGGTGGCGTGGCTCGTCGCAAGTTCTGTCTGGGTCACCGGAAGCTTGAACACAATCGCCCTGTCCTGCCCACCAAGGAGAATCCAAATGACCGACCAAGACATTCCCCTCTGGCGCCTGAATCTGTTGCGCGCCTTTTATTTGCTGATCACCGTGGGGCTGGCCATCAGCTGGGGGCCGAGCATGCTGCAGCACACCGACCTTTGGGCGCAGCGCCGAGGTGAGTTGGGCGCGATGTTGATTGGTTTGGCCATCCTCTGTGTTTGGGGGCTGCGCTACCCCTTGCAGATGTTGCCGCTGCTGATTTTTGAGCTGATCTGGAAGACCATTTGGCTCTTGGTCATCGCCTATCCGCTATGGCAGGCCGGGGCGGTGACCCCGGGCGTGCAGGGCTCCATCATTGCGTGCTTGATGGGCTTGGTGCTCACGCCGCTGGTGCTGCCCTGGCGTTATATCGTGCACCACTATGTCAGCAAAGCGGGCCCGCGCTGGCGCTAATCACTGCCGACGAGGCGCCTCCCGCCAACAATCCATTCACCCAGGTATCCTGCCATCATGCTAAACATCCCCTCCGTCGAGCCGGATCAACAAATGCGGTCATTAAATTGGCGGGCCTTGCTGGGCTGGCGGCGCGTGCGCACGGTCACCATCCTTTGTGCCGTGCTCGTTCTGCTATTTAGCTTTGGCTGGGAGGCATCGATGTGGCACCTGGTGGCGCGGGTGTTTGGCGTGGGCCTGGCCCTGCTGCTGGTCTTCGGCCTGTTTGAGCAATGGCCGCGCCGCTTGCCCAAGTGGATAACGCGTTGGGCCCTGCAGGTGGCGGCCGTGGGGGTGGCCGTACCGTTGGCCTTCTTCGTGGCATTTCTGTTGAGCACCGCACCCGGCGCGCCGATGTTTTGGAGGACCGACCGCCTGGAAGCTTTCATGACCTTCACCTTTCTGGGCATGCTGCTTGCGCCTTGGACGGCACTGGCGGCCCTGCTACGCCAACGCGAGGCCAAAGTGGAAAAGCAAGCGATTGACTTTGAGCTAGAGCGCAGCGAGATGGCCCGCCAGGCGCTCGACGCGCGCATGCGCCTGCTCAGTGCCCAGGCGCAACCTCATTTTTTGTTCAACACCTTGGCCAATGTGCAGGCCCTGGTAGAGGCGGGCTCACCGCGCGCGCCGCAACTGCTGCAAAGCCTGATGACTATTTGCGCGCTGCGGTACCGCGCCTGGATGGCTCGGCCAACACGCTGGGCCAAGAGCTGGAACTGGTGCGCGCCTACCTGGAGCTGATGCAAATGCGCATGCCAGACCGGCTTACATTCGATTTGCATAGTGGCGATGGCGTCCACCTGCTGCGCTGCCCACCGATGACGCTGCTGACCCTGGTGGAAAATGCGGTGCAACACGGCATTGACCCCAGCGAAGAAGGCGGCCGCATCGATGTCAGCGCCGAGTTGCTAGAGGGCGGCCGTTGCCGCTTGAGCGTCTCCGACACCGGCGTAGGCTTGCAGGCCACCGGCCGCGGCCTGGGCACCGGTTTGGCCGCGCTGCGCGAACGCCTGCATTGGGCCTATGGCGGCAGCGCGACGCTGAACTTGCGTGAGGTAGAGCCGCATGGTGTGCAAGTGGTGATTGAATTTTCGACCGAGCCAAAATGACCCTAGCCAAACCCACCACGGCGCTGATTGCCGACGACGAACCTTTGCTCAGAGAGATCCTGGAGGCGCGCCTGGCCGCCGCGTGGCCAGAGCTGAAAATCGTGGCGCAGGCGCGCAATGGCCGGCAGGCGGTCGAGCTGTTCGAGCAGCATCTGCCGACCTTTTGTTTTCTGGACGTGCACATGCCGGGCCTAAGCGGTATCGAGGTGGCGCGGCACATCGGCAAACGCTCGCACCTGGTGTTCGTGACTGCCTTTGGCCAGTACGCGTTGGACGCTTTCGAACATGGCGTGCTGGACTACCTCGTCAAGCCAGTCACCGCCGCGCGTCTGGCTGAGACGGTTGCGCGCCTGCAAGCGCGCTTGCAAACGGCGCAACCGGCCGTACACACTGAGGCACTGTTGGCGCAGTTGGCTGAGCGGCTCAAGCTCGACCAACCGGAGCCGATGCGCTGGGTGCGCGCCACGGTTGGCAGCTCCCTGCGGATGATTCCAGTTGACGACATTGACTATCTGAAGAGCGACACGAAGTACACACTGGTCGCGTACCGCGATGAGGGCCAGGCTGCCGAAGCGCTGATCCGCATGCCGCTAAAGGATCTGATCGAGCAACTCGACCCGCAGCAATTTACCCAGGTGCATCGCTCGGTTGTGGTCAATCTGCGTTCGATTCGCCGCGTCACGCGCGGCGAGAACGAAACCGCAGACATTGAGCTCAAAGGCCGTAGCGAGCGCCTGCCGGTCAGCCGCAGCTACCTGCAGCTTTTCAAAGAGATGTAGGTGCGCGTACGCCGATGGGCTGGGAGGATTAGTTTCTGGCGTGGGAAATCTGCAAGCTGTCCACGCCCGCCACCTCGCGCAGCTTGCGTGATAGCTCGAACAGCGAGTTGGGCTCGGGTCGGCTCTTCATCGCCACCATCACAAAATTCCACTGCACGGCATGCTGGTTGGCCGAGATGTTGAGCGAACCCTCGGCCACCAAGTAGCCCCACGCGCGTATCGTGGTCTTCAGTACAGACTCATGCGGCTCAAACCCCGGTTTGAAGCCCAGCACCACACCCATGGCGCGGCGCGAGGGCAGGCGCGCCTCCAGCTTGGGGGCCCACATCATCAAGGCCAACAACAGCAGTGTAAGCAGGATGGCCGCAGCGAAGAAGCCCAGCCCGACCAGCACACCAATCGCGCTGGATGCCCAGATGGAGGCCGCCGTCGTGAGGCCGCTGATGTTGAGCCCTTCTTTCATGATGACACCGGCGCCCAGAAAACCCACGCCCGTCACAATGCCCTGTATGACACGGGTAGGGTCTATGGGTATGGTTGAGCGGTGGCCGCCACCCCACCAGAATTCGGGGTAGCCGCACATAACGGTCAGCGCGGCAGAGGCCATGCAGACGATGCCGTAGGTGCGCATGCCTGCCGCACGACCGTGGTAGCTGCGCTCGTATCCCAGCAACAAACCCAAGGACAAAGCGCCCGCCAAATAGAGGAATACCAACAGGTTGACCTCAACCATGGGCTGCGACCAAAAGGATGCCAAATAGGGCGGGTTCAACGACACCATCGCAATGCTCCTAAGCCTTACTGCATAAAACCCATGTTGCCCTTTTTGCCGCCGGGCCGGGGCAGGTTCGCCACCGTGATGTCACAGCGCCTGTCGAGCCGCGCGTTGCCAAAACCTGTCATGAGTGCGCGGCGCATG
Organism: Rhodoferax sp.; assembly: GCA_046598245.1. Lineage (GTDB taxonomy): Bacteria > Pseudomonadota > Gammaproteobacteria > Burkholderiales > Burkholderiaceae_C > Allorhodoferax. Next base: position 10,138 of record JBKJJC010000256.1, on the reverse strand, counting down.
TCCCGTGGAGCCAAAGTGGCCAACTGATCCAGCAGGTCGTCCCCGGGTTCCGGCCCAAATCTTTGGCCCCAGTCATGGTCGTCGCGGATGGTTTGGTACAACTCGCGCGCAATCTGGCGGGCGGCCTCCAGCGTGGGCGCTTCCACACTGAACACATTCATGCGGTTCAGTATCGGGGCCGGTATGCCGCGCTCGTCATTGGCGGTAGTGACCCAGATCACCTGGCTGGCGTCGATGGCGACCTCGGCGAACTCATCGGTAAAGCTCTGCGCCGTGTCGTGCTCCAGCAGGCTGTAGAGCGCACCCAGTGGGTCGTACTGGGCATCGGCGCTGGCCTTGTCAATCTCGTCCACCACAATCACCGGGTTGGCGTATTCGCCGTCCACCAGGGCTTCGAATACCTTGCCGGGCTTGGCACCTTTCCACTGGGATGACGAGCCCGACAGCAGCCAACCCGCCGTCATGGAGCTCATGGGTACCAAGCTCATGCCCGTGCCCAGCAGGTCGGCCAGCTTGCGGGCGAAGTGGGTCTTGCCAATGCCCGGTGGGCCGAGCAGCAGCATGGGCGTCACCTCCAGCGCATCGCGGCTGTCTTGGGCTAAGGCGACATGGCGTTTGACGTCATCCAGCACCTCGGTGAAATTGGGTAAGGAGTGGTACAGCCCCGCCATATTGGGTACACCCGATGGTTTGACGGAGAAGCGTTGCGGCCCACGCTCCAGCATGCGCCGGTAGGTGGCACGCAGGCTATCGTGCTCGTGCTCCTGCAATTTGGCCAGCTTACGCTCGACGTCATTGGGCTCGAACACGCGGCGCATCTGCGCAATAGGCATTTGGAACAGGGAAGTCTGCGGAACAAGACTGCGAGATGAATCCATGGCGGCCTCCTTTGCAATAACTATGAACCCAGCACTACGACTACAACGCCATTGAAGCACAGGTGTCGCTATCCCCTAAGGCCATAAATGGCAGGCGTTGTAAATGCACTTCAACACTTGTCGCAACGAAAAAGCACTTTTTCCATGTCAACCCCGCACCATTGCCATGATGTCCGCCGGGTTCAGTGTGCTGGCCTTTTGCTGAATTTGCGGCAGGTATTGACTTTGTAGTTGCTTGGCCGGCCCCATCAGGTCCTGAAAGGTACTGCGCAACAACTCTGTACTCATCACGCGGCCGCCACTGTAATAACGTTTGGCCACTTGGCCCAGCGCGTAGGTGGTGGCAAACGAGAACGCCATGCCCGTGGCTGCGCTGCCCAATGCGCCTATCGCACGCCCCGCGACCTTGCCCAGTAGCCCGCCAAGCAACTTGCGGCCAAATTGCTCGATGTACTGCGATGACAGCCCTACGCCAGCCGCTGCGATGAATTCGCGTATGTGGCCCTGGTCCAGCTCGACCCCGTGTGTTTTGCCAATGGCGTACACCATCTTGACCTGTATCGGAATGATCGCCATCGAAGCCCAGGACTGTGGCAACAACTCCAGGGCACCGTTCAAAATGGCATAGTTCAGTATCGATTTTTCCAACGCAGCGCTGGCGTTGTTATCGGGCGATGCGGTAGCGGCGGGCGCTTGACTAGCCGGGGTTACTGCAGGCGCAATCACCGCGATTGGCAAAGCTGCTGCCAGTGTGTGGGCCTGCGCATCAAATGCCTGGGTTTGCGCATCACCCAAGCGCAACTGCTGTTTGAGAGTCGCAAGAAATTGCTGCTCGGACACCGTTTGCTGGCCGTCGGCATCACACACGCACACCGCCATCTCATAGGCAAGCTGGCGGAAGTCAGCATCTTGCAGCGCCTGCGCGGCTGCCGCGACCGAGGTGCGTTTGAGCAGCACATCCTGGTACAAGGCCGCCATATCAATACCCTGGGCTGCAGCGCCCAAAGATGCGGCGATACGGCGGATTTCTTCGCGCTCGGCTTCAGCCTTGTTGCCGTCTGAAAAGGCGGCAAATAGCGCAATGGTAAGCAGAGATTTTTGATCAGTTGGGGTCATGTCAAGGTTCCTTTAAATGGGGTAGGGCAGTTATTGCTGGCGCAGTCGTCCCACTAACAGGTGACCACCCGCCGAAATCACCAATAGAAGCAGCATGACGACAGCCCATACCACCCACAACAGCGGTCCCACCCAAGCCAATAAGGGTGCCAGCCAAGGTGTTGCGGTTGCCAGTGCGTCCATGCCCCAAACCACCGTGGCCTTGACCGGTTCCATTAGGGCCGGGTCCATCCACAGCGTCAGCCAAGCGGGCAAAGGCCACTCGCTGATGGTTTGCCATCCACCCACCGCCTGGTCGGTTGAACTGGCCAGCCAGCTGGTCAATGAAGCCATGATTGCAATCATCAGCGTCCACAGCAACGCCACCAGTCCGGTGCCTGTCCACAGCAATGCCTTCATATATCTATTCCTTGAGGTACTAAGTCGCGGTATAAGCGCCCGCGCTGGCTGGTCGCAGCACGTTGGCTATGGGCGCATTTTCTGTGACCGGGCGGCGCTTCGCGGGCTATATGGGGGAAATGGCCTCACGTGTATTCGGGACTTGGGTCGGCGCACCCTGGGTCAATGCAGCTACAAAAATGCCCCGCCAACCGGTAACGGTTGCGGGGCAAGTAAGCCGCTAGACGCTATTGTTTGTATAGCTACTAGATCAGACTTTACGGGGGCTGTAGGTTCATTTGGCTTATAGCCCTTGTCCAGTTACACCAAGAGCGCATTTACCCGCTTCACATACGCAGCCGGGTCCGCAGGCATACCGCCCTCAGCCAGCAGCGCCTGGTCAAACAAAATGTGCGCCAGGTCATTGAAATGCACCGAGCCCTCTAGCATTTTGACCAGGGCGTGCTCGGCGTTCACTTCCAGCACCGGTTTCACCTCGGGTGCTGTCTGGCCAGCTTGTTTGAGCATGCGGGCCAGTTGGGTGCTCATGCCGTCGTCCTTGACCACCAGGCACGCAGGGCTGTCCACCAGGCGGGTGGTCACGCGCACGTCTTCGGCCTTGTCCTTCAGCGCATCCTTCAGTTTGGCCAACAGCGGCTTGAAGGTTTCGGCAGCCTCCTCGGCGGCCTTCTTCTCGGCTTCATCTTGCAGGCTGCCCAGATCCACCGCACCCTTGGCCACGCTTTGCAGCGGCGTGCCGTCGAACTCTTGCACGAAGTTCAACGCCCACTCGTCTACGCGGTCGGTCATCACCAGCACTTCAATGCCCTTCTTCTTGAACACTTCCAGTTGCGGGCTGTTCTTGCCTGCGGTCAGGGTGTCGGCGGTGATGTAGTAGATGGCCTCTTGGCCTTCTTTCATGCGCGCCTTGTAGTCGGCAAAGCCCACACTGGCGGAGTCGTTGGTGGTGGAGGCAAAACGCAGCAGCTTGCACAGGCGCTCTTTGTTGGCAAAGTCTTCGCCCAGGCCTTCCTTCAGCACGGCGCCAAATTCGCTGTAGAACTTGGTGTATTTACCAATCTGTTCCCGGTCTTCATCGCTGATCACGTCGGTGACGCCGTCGGCGGCTGGTTGCGGCAGGGCGTTGCGGCTCGCCAGGTCTTCCAGCATGGACAACACGCGCTTGGTGCAGCCTTCACGGATGGCTTTGACGTCACGGCTTTCTTGCAGCAACTCACGGCTCACGTTCAACGGCAGATCTGCAGAATCAACCACCCCCTTCACAAAGCGCAGGTAATTGGGCAGCAGGGCGTCGGCGTCGTCCATGATGAATACGCGTTTGACGTACAGCTTCAGGCCACCCTTCTTCTCACGGTTCCACAAGTCCATCGGCGCTTTGCCAGGGATGTAGAGCAACTGCGTGTATTCGGTGCTGCCCTCTACGCGGTTGTGGGTGTGGGCCAGTGGCGCTTCAAAGTCGTGGCTGATCTGTTTGTAAAACTCGTCGTATTGCTCGGCGCTGATGTCCTTCTTGGGGCGGCTCCAGATGGCGCTGGCTTTGTTGACGGTTTCCCATTCGCCGGTCTTGACCATGCCGCCGGGTTGGCGACCGCCTTTTTCGTCCGATGGGTTGATCAGCTCGCCGTCTTTCCACTCTTCCTTTTCCATCTGGATGGGCAGGCTGATGTGGTCGGAATACTTGTTGATGATGTTCTTGACCTTCCAGGCCTGGGCGTAGTCCTGGGCGTCGTCGCGCAGGTGCAGCGTGACGCTGGTGCCGCGCTCGGCACGGTCAATGCTTTCCACCTCAAACGCACCGCCGCCGCTTGCGCCGCCGTCGCTGACCCAGCGCACGCCTTCTGCCGTGGGCAGGCCAGCACGGCGGGATTCGACGGTGATCTTGTCGGCCACGATAAAGCCAGAGTAAAAGCCCACGCCGAACTGGCCGATCAGGTTGGAGTCGGCCTTCTGATCGCCGCTGAGCTTGCTAACAAAGTCTTTGGTGCCGCTTTTTGCAATCGTCCCCAGGTTGTCAATCGCTTCTTGCTGAGAGAGGCCAATACCGTTGTCGGTGATGGTCAGGGTCTTGGCGTCTTTGTCAAAGGTGACTTTGACCTTGAGCTCAGAATCCGTCTCGTACAGGGCGCTGTTGTTGATGGCCTCAAAGCGCAGCTTGTCGCACGCGTCGGATGCGTTGGAGATCAACTCGCGCAGGAAAATTTCTTTGTTGGAGTACAGCGAATGCGTCACCAGGTGCAGCAGTTGTGCGACTTCGGCCTGGAAAGAAAGGGTTTGTTTGGTCATGGATGTCGTCTCTGGTTTCAAAAAATGCGGTTGGGGCGCAACAAACTCGGTGCCTGTTGCGCGGGCAACCCGCAATTATGGGCGAAGGGGGTGTTTTCAACCCCCAGAGTGTTTTGGTGAAAATTTAGCCGAGCCAAGCCAAGAGCTGGTCGCGCACCACCACACTTCTGAGCAGTTCCATGTGGCTCACGCCGTACACCACGGTCTGGCGGTTCGGCTCAAACTGCAGCTTGCGTTGGGGGTCGGCATGTTGGCCCAGTGCACTGGGCAGTGGCACCAGGCCGTCGGCCGGTATGCCGTCTGATAGGGTGCTGCCTGGCTTTGCCAGGGTGGCGGCAACGGCGTAGCAGGCAACGCCCTCGGGTAAGGGCAAGTGGGTGCGGCTGTCGGGTTTGCGGTGAAAGCGGTCATGGCCTTCCCAATCGGCAGCCAACACGTGGCCGTAGCGCAGGTCAGTAATGCCGGCGCTGCGCATCTGGCCCAGTTTGGCAAAGGGCCGCGAAAACGGGGTGCTGCCCAAAACCACATCGACCCAGTTGCCCGCCCGCTCCAGCGGCGCGCCATGGTGCGGTGTACCCAGGAAGGCAATGCTTTTCAGCAGCGGCAGCCAGGTGTTGGCATCCGCCTGCGCACAGGCGCTACGGGTAATCAGGCCGCCCATGCTGTGCGCCAATACGGTGATGCTTTCTACCGGCACCGGCCAATCCAACAGGAGTTGCGCGAGCCGTTTGGAGAATTCGACACCGTTTTGTGATGTGTGCAGTCCCGTGTTGTAGCGCACAAAAACGGGTGTGTAGCCGTGGGCTGTTGCCAGGGCGTGGGCGTGGCTGGTCGGGTTGCCATCGGCATCCGGGTGCATCCACTGCAGGTCATTCATGCACAGGCCGTGCAGCACGATGAGCAATTTGCCGTTGGTATCTGCACCATTGGGCAAAGGCAGCTTGCCATGCACAACCTGCCCCCGGTAGCGCAGTGTCATCGGCGTGGCCAGCGGGTTGTGGTTCTGCTCTAGTTGGTCGCCCAACACGCCGTTCAGGGCGGCCAATACGGCTTCGCGTTCTGGCGTGTCGGGTGATGCATCCACCAGCTTGGCCATGAGTGGCTCCAGCTTGGTAAAGGCCAATTGCAAGCCATTGCCCACCAGTTCGGTGACGCCATGCACGGTGCGGTAGACAAACCCGGAAATTCCGTTGGTCTGCTGCAAGGTATTTTTGTCGCCACTGCCATTCAAACCCATGGTGCCCAACACGGCGTGGTGCACGCCCTCGGCTATGTTTGCCACACCGTGCGTGGCGTGTATGGCCAGTTGCGCCGCTGCGCGCAAATCAGACGGGCGCAGGTGGTTGAGCGGGGATGTGGTCGGTTTGGCGGGTTTTTTGGGCATGGGATGCTTCCAGCGGGTTAATCAGTTGAGGACAGAGCTTGCCCACTGCGTGGGGCTGCGGTCTGTCCAGCAAAGTTTCAGAATTGCTCATGCGGCGCCAGGTAACGCCATTGGCCTACTGGCAGATGCCCCAGCATGACCTTGCCCACACGCACGCGCTTGAGGCCCACCACCTTCAGGCCCACCAGCTCACACATGCGGCGGATCTGGCGCTTCTTGCCTTCGACCAGCACAAAGCGCAGTTGCTCGGGGTTCTGCCATTCGACCTTGGCGGGTTTCAACGCCTGGTCGTCCAAGCGCAGGCCGTGGCGTAGCAGCCGCAGCTTCTCAACCGGGAACACAGACTGCACGTCGGTGCTGACCGGGTCGTCATCGTCAATGCGGCTTAGCTGGGTAGGCGGCGCAGGGCGGGCCGCTGCACGCGCGCCGTAGGTGGCTGCGGCGGAGTTGGCGGCCGCCGGGTTGGCTACACCGGTGTAGACCACGCGCACCAAGTATTCCTTTTCCATGCCCGAGTCTTCGCCAATCAATTGGCGGGCCACGCGGCCGTCTTGGGTCAGCACCAAGAGGCCGGTGGAGTCAATGTCTAGCCGGCCAGCCGGCACCAAGCTTTTAAGCTGGCTGCCATGGAAGAAGCAGCGGGCGTTGTCGTCCACCCAACGGTTTTGCGGTTGGATCAGCGTGATGGCCGGCTCGTGCCCGTCTTCGGCCTGGCCGCTGACGATGCCGATTGGCTTGTTCAACAAAATCGTCACCTGGTTGGCCTGCGCGCCTTTGGCCTGCTGGGTGACCTCGATGCGCGCGTCGGGTGCCACCTGCATGCCCATCTCGGCCACCTTGCCATTGACCTTGACCCAGCCCTTGGCGATCCAATCGTCCGCCTCGCGGCGCGACGCCAACCCCAACTCGGCCATGCGTTTGTTCAACCGCATGGTGCCGTTCACGCCATGGGCGGCGGTGTTGGTTTGCCCGGCAGGAATGGCCGCACGGTTGGCGGGCGGCGGGGCGCGGCGGAATGCCGGAAGAGGGGGTTTGGGGGTGTCTACCATTTGCTATCTCTTTTGTAGCTGAATGTGCATATTTTACGGGGGCTGGGTGTCTGTTGGGTTGCTGATGTTTTCTCTGAGCGAACCTTGGCGGGGCGGCACTCTTTTCGCGTTTGCCTGGTGCCAGGTATAGTGTTGTGTAAATGGATACACATATGTGTATCCAAAAATCACACAGGGGAAATAATGTCCAACAAAGATTCTGGTTTGCGAATTCGCGTCGAGCTGGAGCTGCGCGACGCTTTCGTCCAGGCTTGTCAATCCCAAGGTTTGGTGGCTTCGGAAGTTTTGCGCGATTTCATGCGGATATTTGCGGCGAAACATGCCGAAGGACAAACAGCCTTGTTTGACCAATCCAAGCCATCGACGCGTCGCGGCACATGAGCACGCGCAACAAAACTCCCACCCTGCTGCTCCTGATCGGCGATGGTTTTTCTGCCTTTGGCACATGGATCGATTTTCTCGCGATTCTGACTTTGGCCGCCTACCAATTCAACGTCACACCCTACCAAATGGCACTGGTCAGTGCGGTGGGCTTGTTGCCTGGAATACTGGCCGCATCGTCCATTGGCAAGCTCTGCGACAGGGGCAATCCCAAGCACCTGTTGCTGTTGTCCATCGTTTTCCGCGTCGTAGCAACGGGGGGCATTCTCTTTTGTACTGAGTTTGCTCTCTTTCTGGTTTTGGTCGGCGTTCGCTCCGTATTTACAACCGTCGCGGGACCGGCCATTAACGTCATGGCGATGCGCACCATTGAGGCGCATGAGAGAACCAAGTTCTATTCCATGCTGAACGTTCTCAACAGCACGGCCAAAGTCATTGCACCCGCCATTGGCACGGTTTCAAGTTCGCTGGCGAGCGAAACCTTCGCGCTGCTGATGTCGGCGGCGTTCTCGGCCGCGGCGTTTGTTTCGTTTGCATTCGTTCGCCTGGAACCCCAGACCGCTGAGGACCAACGCGCCGAGGCCCAGGAGCGACTGGATTCGGGTGTGCTGAATCTGTTGCCACTGGTTTGGGTCGCAGCTACCTATGCCTTCGCAGTTTTTATGGTGAACAATCTGGTGCCACTGGTTTTGCAGCAAGCAGGTTTGGACAAATCACTACTGGGCGTGTTGGTCAGCTGCTCGGGGGTCGGCAATATTCTGTCCGGACTCTGGCTTGCCAAGCGGTCCGCTGGTGCCCTGCTCAAAGGGAAGGTATCAGAAGTGATCGCGCCAGCGCTGTGGCAGTTCGCAGGTTTTGGCGTGATCGGGGTGGTGCTCTGGATCCATACGCCCTTTGATACGGCCCACACCACATTGGTACTGGCGTTGATGTTCTTTGCCATCGGAACGGTTAGCGCACGCTTCGCCATCGCTCTCAACGTCTACATGTCGTCGCACTATGCGGCGTCGATCGGTCGCGTATCGGGTGTGGTCCAGGCATGGCAGAGCGGTATGATTTTTGTGGCTCCGATGATTGGCGCTGTGGTCTTGGACCGGTTAGGTGGCCCGGCCTTGTTTTTGTTCGCAACAGGTTCGGCGGCGATCTCGTTCACCGCATTTTGGATCGCGGGATTGGCATTCCAAACTCGACCTCAGGCCCGTATCGCGACCGAAAAGGTCAACTAAACGATGGGTATGCCAGCGACCGGCGTCGAGCGTATTGACGCCCGGGCCCCACTGCGAAAAAATAGGTCTACATTTGGGGTGTCGTGAAAACCGAGACACTCACCGATGCCACCTACCAACTCTAGCTGCCGCTCTTGCCTATACGCACCCGGCACCTTTGGCGCGCTGTTGTCAATCTGCCTAATGGTTGCAAATCCGGCTGTGTCTGCAGAGCCGGACTGGAGCATAGGCGTTTACGGTGGAAAATTCTACGATACTGAGCCCGCCGGTCTGACCCAGGGCAAAGCCAATTTCTTGAATCACCACCTGTTGGCCCTCACCGGCAGCAAGACGGTGTGGCGTTCCGAGTCGCTTCCGCTGTCGTTAGAGATCGACGCCATGATCGGCCAGCAGTTTGGTGTGGAGTCTTTGACGGAAATCGCCATTGCCCCAGTGCTGCGCTGGAGCAGCTTCCCGTGGAAGAACACGTTGCAAACTGATTTGCGTTTGGGCCCTTTGGGGTTTTCTTACACCTCCAAGGTCAGCCCGTTGGAGCTGGGCCCGGAAGGCAAGGGCAGCCAGACGCTCAATTTTTTGATGATTGAACTCGCGTTCTCACGGCCCCAAGACAAGTCACGCGAAGTTTTTATGCGACTCCACCACCGCTGTTCGGTGTATGACTTGCTGAATAACTATGGAGCCAATGGGGAGGACTTTTTGTCCTTTGGTTACCGTGTGCGGTTTTGACGTCGGCGGCGAAGATTGGCGGAATCCGGTGGTTGATATAAAAACAATAGCACTATATTTATATATTGCGGGGGCTGTAGCCTAATTTACCTAAAAGTCACCAAGCTGCGCAAAGCCTGCAAATCCATCACCCGCAGTCCCCCATATTCCACCTTGATCGCCCCGTGTGCAGCCAGCGCCGTCAGCGCCTCGTTCACCCGTTGGCGTGACAAGCCCACCAGGTACGCCAGCTCCTGCTGCGTGATGCGCAACACCTCGCCCACGCCGGGGTACAGCACCGGGTTAAACAGGGATGCCAGGCTGCGGGCGACGCGGATGTCGGGGTTGGTCATGCGGTCGATTTCGCGGGCGGCGATGAACTGGCCCAGGCGCTCGTTCAACTGGTTCATCACAAAACGGTTGAAGCCGATGGAGTGGTCCAGCAGCCAGTGGAAGGTATCCACATGCAGACCCGCCACACGGCTCTTGCGCAGAGGCTGGATGTTGTAGCGGTAGGTCTCGCGCTTCATGGCCGTGCCCTCACCAAACCAGCCGCCGGGGGGCACGCCGGTGAAGGTCATGGTTTGGCCCTCGGCGTTGTCGCTGCTCATCTTCAGCAGGCCATCCACCACACCAAACCAATAGGTAACGGGGCGGCCTATGCGGCAGATGTATTCGCCGGGGTCGGCATCAGCAATCTTCAAGTCTTCGGTGGCG
>JBKJJC010000151.1:0-14256 GCA_046598245.1 Rhodoferax sp. | reverse complement strand
CGAGTGTTGAAGCCCCGTTTATCAGTTTTCACGAAATCAAGGTTGGACAAACCATTCAGCTATCGGACAAATACATAGAAGTTCTGCCTGCGGTCCATACTGTGCCGGCGGCAGGCTATGCAATTACGGCAGGTAGTGGTTGTTGGGTGTTTACGGGTGACACCGAGCGCAACCAGGCGTTTTGGGACCGCGTGAATCAATTGAACGTCGCGATGCTGGTCATAGAGACTGCATTTAGCAATCGGGAAAAAGACTTGGCAAGGCGCAGTCTTCACCTGTCACCGACCGTGCTGGCGAATGAATTGGACTGCATAGCCAAGGGTAAGGACTATCCTATTTACATTACCCATACCAAACCCGCAGAGACAGAACTCATCATGGCCGAAATTCAGCGGTTTGACCAAACCCAACCATTTGGGCCCAACGTGACTCATGACATCCGAAGGATGCATGCCGGTCAGGAGTTTGATATATGAGCGCCGTTCTGATACCGGGTGCCTCGGATAAGGCGCAAGAACAGGCATTCTTTGAGTCGCAGAAGCAACCGTCTCAAAAGCGGGGCATGACCTTCGAGGCCTTGTTTTACCGGCAGCTACACCACGTAACCGCCCGTATCCACGATACTGAAAACCTTGAGCAAATTATGCTTGAGGCTAGTCAGGATATTTGCAAACTGCTCAATGCAGACCGACTCACCCTCTACGCCGTCAACGAGGACCAGACGGCGATTGTGTCCAAAATCAAGACCGGACTCAACAGCAGCAGTGACCTGAAGCTGCCCATATCGCCGCAAAGCATTGCGGGCTATGTTGCGTTTAGCCGCACATCGTTGAATTTGCCAGATGTGTATGACGATGAAGCGCTCAAGCAAATCCACCCATCGCTCACCTTCCTGAAGGTGGTGGATAAGCGCTCAGGCTACCGCACCAAGCAGATGCTGGTAGCGCCCATCCTGGAAGGTAAAACTCTGCACGGCGTGCTGCAAGTCATCAATAACAAAAGCGACGAACCGTTTGGTGAGCTGGAGGTCGATGGCGTTTCTGAATTGTGCAAAACGCTGGCAACTGCCATTAGGCAGCGGGCAAACGGGGCTACGGTCGCTCCGCCTAGAAAGGCGACCAAATACGATGCCTTGGTTTCCGATGGTCTGCTGACTGACGAAGAATTGAGCCAATGCATTTCAGACGCGCGATCCGAGGGCAAGTCCGTTGAGCACTTGTTGATGGCGCAATACAAAATACGGCCGCTCCAGATTGGGCCCTCGTTGGCAAAATTCTTCGGTGTTCCTTACGAGGCATTCAACGCGGGACGCATTCGGTCAGAAATGCTGCATGGCTCGTTAAAGCGGGATTTTATTGAAGAACAGGGCTGGATCCCCTTGGAAGAGTCGCCCGAGGGGCTGGTCATCATGTGTATGGACCCTGAGGCCGTGCGTGGCTCCCGAGTCGTACCGCAGGTGTTTCCCCGCATCGCAAAATTTGCCTACCGTGTCACTACCCAGACAGAGTTTCAAGAAACCCTGGGCCAGCTTTTCGGCGCGGTGGCAGACACCAGCACCATTGACCAATTGCTTGCAGATATGGATGGGGGGCCAATAGACGATGGCTCCAACGACGATTCCCTGGAGTCGGCAGCGGCGGACAACGAACTGGTCAAGTTTGTCAACAAGGTCATCATTGACGCCTACAACCAGAAGGTATCCGACATCCACATAGAGCCCATGCCCGGCAAGTTCAAAACCGGTATCCGTTTTCGTATTGATGGAAGCCTGGTTCCGTATGTGGAAGTGCCAGCCCATTTTCGCGCGGCCATGGTCACGCGGCTGAAGATCATGTGTGACCTGGACATATCGGAACGCCGCAGGCCGCAGGATGGCAAGATCAAGTTCAAGAAATACGGCCCATTGGATATTGAGCTGCGAGTAGCCACTATTCCGTCTGCAGGCGGAGTGGAAGACGTAGTCATGCGGATTTTGGCGGCCGGTGAGCCAATTCCTTTAGAAAAGCTGGGTTTGACTCCCCACAACAAGGAGCGCCTGGAAGCTACGGTCAGCAAGCCCTATGGCCTGTTTTACGTATGTGGTCCTACCGGTTCCGGCAAGACAACCACATTGCACTCCATTCTGAAGTTTCTGAATACTCCAGATACCAAAATCTGGACCGCCGAAGACCCGGTTGAAATTACCCAAAAGGGCCTGCGCCAAGTACAAATCAACAAAAAGGCTGGAATTGATTTCGCGTTGATCATGCGAGCGTTTCTGCGGGCTGACCCTGACATCATCATGGTGGGTGAGTCCCGCGACAAGGAAACCGTGTCCATGGGAGTGGAGGCATCACTTACCGGCCACTTGGTTTTCTCGACCCTGCACACCAACTCTGCGCCCGAATCCATCACCCGCCTGATGGACATGGGCATGGACCCGTTCAATTTTGCGGATGCATTGTTAGGAATTTTGGCTCAACGACTGGCCAAAAAATTATGTGATTGCAAGGCTGCGTATGTCCCAGACGCCGAAGAGTTTCGTCTTTTTGTGACTGAGTACGCCGAGGAATTACGCCACTCCAAAGCCTGGAAAGCCGACCCCGACGGCGAGCGCAAGAAACTGGTAGATAGCTGGGGCAAGACCTACGGTGCAGACGGTCAAATCAAGTTGTACAAAGCCGTGGGTTGCGACAAGTGCAACAAGACCGGCTACAAAGGCCGCATTGGATTACATGAACTCTTGGTGGCCGACGATGGTGTGAAGAAGCTGATCCAGGAGCGCGCAAGGGTAGCTGAGTTGTTTGCGTCAGCGGTAGAGAGCGGCATGCGCACCCTGAAGATGGACGGCATGGAAAAAATCATGATGGGGATGACAGATTTGAAGATGGTGCGGCAGGTTTGTATTAAGTAATCGATCAAAACGCGACAATAATGTCATGTCAAAACACAATATGCCAAAAATTGACATGGACGCACTCCGTTTCTATCCGAAAAACCACGACTTCATAGGGTTTCAAGGGTTGCCTCGCTTGGCACGGAATATGCTGAATACTCTCTGCTTTTCTTTAACAAATAAGGAGTTTCAAATGAAGCGTTCTATGCAAAAGGGTTTTACCCTAATTGAATTGATGATCGTGGTCGCGATCATCGGTATTTTGGCTGCGGTCGCGTTGCCTGCTTATCAGGATTACACCATTCGTGCAAAAAATTCTGAGGTGATTTTGGCTGCATCAGGCTGCCGTACATCCATCACGGAAACCATCCAGTCAGCATCGGGTGCGCTGCCAGCTGCGAATGCATGGGGTTGCGAATCGTCTGTGCCAACGTCGCAGTATGTCGCGTTAGTCGTCACGGATAGCACAGGCATGATACGTGTGACCAGCCAAAACATCAAGAACAGCACTGCCAATCCCCCAGCCGTTGGCGGAATCGTTTCCTTGGAGCCTTACAAGGACGCGACTACCAGAATCGCAAACACTGATGTCAGCGTAACAGTCTTTAAATGGGTTTGCGGAGCACAGGGCGCTGCCCTTACGACCATTGCCCCCAAGTTTTTGCCCGGTTCTTGCCGCGGCTAAGCTTAGATTCGTTACGATAAACGCCCCGAGAGGGGCGTTTTTTTTGTCTGCACTACATGCTACAACTGCTTGCCTTTGTTCTGCTGTTCTATAGTTTTGTGCAGCCACTGCATTTTCTGCCCTGGGTTAGTTGGCATAGCGAAGTACCTGCATTCCTGGCGGTGATGTTGATGGCTTGGAACACTGTGCTTTCTCGGTCGGGTATGAAGAGCGAATTTCATCTGCCTGTTGCTGCGGTTCCCCTACTTGGACTCGCTTTGCTGGTTTGTGCGCAATGTGTTTTCGGGCTCATTCCCTATTTTGGGGATGCATTGGTGTACTCCCTTTACTGCCTGCTGTGTTTGGCGGCCATGGCCTTGGGTTATCAAAGTAGCAAAAGGGATGATGGGCTATTGCTTGCGATGGCTGGGACCGTGTTGGCAGCCGCAGTGGCTTCGGCATTTCTTGCATTTTTTCAAGCCTTTGGTATTGCAATGGACTATGGTTGGATAACCGGCATGCCCTATCTGACCCGCCCGGGTGCAAATTTGGGACAACCTAATCAGTTGGCTACCTTGTTGTTGATGGGAATTGGCAGTGTGGTCTTCCTGTGCGAGTCTGGGAAGCTGGGACGCGTGCCGTCAGCCTTCGTAGTGTTCTTGTTGATCGCTTCTTTGGCCGCTACAGAATCACGAGCTGGGGCACTCGGCTTCGGTGTTTTAACGATGTGGTGGTTTTTCAAACGCAAGACTGCGTCGGTGAAGTTTGATGTCTGGCACGCTGCAATTTTAGTAGTAGCGTACTTGTGGTTGTTTCAGATGTGGCCGTTATGGATGGCTGACTTTTATCAGGTTGCCGGTAACACTGCCGTAACTCAGGTTGCTGCGACCAGCACTGCTGCAACCCATACTGAGGCAGCCATCAACGTAGCGTACAACCGGTGGATCATCTGGCCCCAGCTCGTGCAGGCAATTCTCTTGCGACCATGGTTTGGCTGGGGCGTCGGGCAGGTCTCAACCGCCCACAATGCCGTCGTTGACGCTTATCCGGTTAGCGAGCCCTACACCTATGCGCACAGTATTGTGCTGGACTTTGGCTTGGGTTTTGGGTTGCCTTTGACTCTACTGTTCGTGTTGGTTGTTGGTGTGTGGCTGTGGCGCCGCGTTCATGCGACCAAACAATTGAAGTCGTGGTTCTGCGTGGCCCTCATGGTCCCGGTAGCGGTGCATTCGCTGGTTGAGTTCCCGTTTGCCTATGCCTATTTCCTGGTTCCGGTCATGTTTGCACTAGGGACCCTCGAAGCAGATTTGGGATCGAACCCGGTGTTTCAGCTGCACACCAAGTCAGTAATTGGGGGGCTTTTCCTTGGTCTAGGGTTGTTCATTTGGTTGGCCATCGAATATGTGCGCATCGAGGAAGATTTTCGGATAGTGCGCTTTGAGGCGTTGAGGTTTGGGCAAACTCCGTCGGATTATGAACGGCCCAATGTATATTTCCTCACCCAGTTGGCCGCGCTTCTACACGGAGGGCGCATTGTCCCAAGGCCGAATATGCCAGTGGAAGAGATTGAATTGGCACGAGCCGTCGCCTTGCGATTTCCGTGGCCCGCTACACAAAATCGCTATGCTTTGTCGTTGGCACTGAACGGCAACCCGGCAGAGGCGTTGCGTCAACTGCGCGTCATGCGGGCGCAGCACGGCAAAAAGGCCTATGCGAATACCAAACAGGCTTGGGCGGAGATGGCTAAAGAGAAGTATCCGCAACTAGGCGAGCTGCAAATGCCGCAGTGAAAAAATGAGACGCGAGAGTTTAGCGAGGCAAATCGGCTTACTGACCGCCTGCCGTCTCTGACGTATTTACCTCAGATTGCGCCGCTAACCAGGCCTGAAACATCAACACATCCCATAGCTGGTACTGCCAGTCGTAGCCCCCACTTAAATGCTCAGCCCACATTTGTCTGACGGGTGCTGGATTGAAGAATCCGTCACTCCGTAAGCGCTGTTCACTCAAAAGATCTTCGGCCCAGTCCCGTAACACACTGCGAAGCCAAACGCCGATAGGTACCCCAAACCCCATCTTCGGGCGTTCTATCAATGCTTTGGGTACATGGCGGTACAGTACCTCGCGAAGAATCCGCTTTGTTTGCCCTTTATGGAACTTCATGGGCTGTGGAATTCGCCAAGCGAACTCTACCACGCGGTGGTCAAGAAAAGGAACGCGAGTTTCCAGCGAAACGCCCATGGCTGCGCGGTCCACTTTGGCCAAAATATCTCCCGGAAGATAGGTGATGCCATCAAGAACCATCATGCGCTGGATAGGGTCCAGACCGGGCAACTTCAATGGGCTGCCGCGCAAACAGGTAAGTGGCTCATGCCCGTCCAATACCAAATGTTCAGGCTCCCAATGGGATACGAGATTTAGATACAGCTGGTCGACTGTGGTGGTACGCAGCAGATCCGCACGCTTATGCAACTTGCTTCCAGCATTGGCTTTGCGCAATGCGCCGGGCAGTAAAGGTCGGACTGCGCTCAGCACAGTATCCCAGCCTGATGGCGGAAGAAAACGAATGGCCGATGCCACCAGAGCCCGCAAATGCGGCGGTATGCGAGATACCTTGTTCCACACATCGTTTGCCAAAAAGTAACGGGGATAGCCACAAAACAGTTCGTCTCCCGCGTCGCCAGACAGTGCAACAGTCACATGTTGGCGCGCAAGTTGTGAAACCAAGAAAGTGGGAATCTGCGAGGAGTCCGATAGTGGCTCGCAATACAAGTGTGGCAGCTTTGGAATCACGTCCATCGCCTGTTGGGCGGTGACATACAGCTCGGTATGGTCGGTTTGCAGGTGCTTTGCGACGGCTTTGGCATACACCGCTTCGTCATAACCTTTTTCATGAAAACCTATGGAGAAAGTCCTGACCGGCCGGTTGGACTGGGCCTGCATCAGCGCCACGATGAGAGAAGAGTCAATACCACCCGACAAAAAAGCGCCCAGCGGCACATCAGCCACCATTTGCTGGCGCACCGCAGTCTTGAGCAATTGCTCCAGGTCATCTGCGACACCTTCGAAACTACCCTTCAACGGCGCAGCCATACCGGCCTCTGCTACGGCGGGCAGGGACCAATAGGCGGTCAAACGTGGCTCACGCCTTTCCAAAGAGACGGTTAAAAGGTGCCCGGGTGGCAACTTGTAAATGCCTTGGTAAATGGAATGGGGCGCATTGATGTAGTTATGCCGCATCAGTAAACACAGGGCGTTGCGGTCAACCTCAGCCACAAAGGCGGGGTGCGCCTTAAGAGCCTTCAACTCCGAGCCAAAGAGGAAGCTGGCTGATTCGCCTTGGCCTTGCCATCCGTAGTACAGCGGCTTTTCCCCTAAGCGGTCGCGCCCTAGATGCAGAACCCGATCATGCTTGTCCCACAGCGCAAATGCAAACATGCCCACACATCGCTCGATGGTGGCACGCACGCCCCATGACAAAAAGCCAGCCAGCAATGTTTCGGAATCCGAATGGCCACGCCAAGTGGGTGCAAGTCCAGCCACGTGCAGTTCATTGCGTAATTCAATATGGTTGTAGATCTCGCCGTTGAAAACCATGACAAGGCGCCCTGCATGGCAAACCATGGGCTGATGTCCTGCAGCAGACAAATCGACAATCGAAAGGCGACGATGCGCAAGTCCGATGCCTGAGTCATGCCATACGCCCCAATCATCAGGCCCACGTGAGGAGATAGTGGCGGCCATCCGCTGAAGTAGCGGTGGTGCGGCATCCGGATGATTCCAAGGCCCATTTCCGAGATAACCGGCAAATCCACACATCAGAGATTCTCCAGCTTGTCTTCTGCTGCTATGCGCTCATAAAATGCCTGGTAGCGCTCGGTCACCCGACCAATTTCGTAGTTTTCCTGCACCCGCTTTCGCGCCCTGAGCCCCAATGCCATTCTCTCGGCAACTGGTAAATTCAATAGCTTCAGCATTTCTGTGGCGAAGCCAAGCATGTCACCCACATGTGCCATCCGGCCCGTGTCTCCGACTATGTGGGCGCAGTCTCCGACATCGGTTACGACGCATGGAGCACCGCACGCCATGGCTTCCCCCACGACATTGGGAAACGCCTCTCCAAAAGATGGGCTTGCCAAGACATCGAGCGCGGCCATCACAAGAGGAACATCGTCACGCCTGCCCAGCAGATGAACGTGCCCCTGCAGCCCATGGGCGGACACGGCAGTTCGCAATGCCAGATTGTCAGCATCCACACCCGTTCCCGCTAACACGAAGTGAACATCAGGTCGCAGAGTATGCACATGTGCTGCCGCGACAATGAAACCGGCATGGTTCTTTTGAGGGTCATAGCGTGCTATTAGGCCAACTAGAGGCGTGTCGTGCAACAAGCCAAGTTCGGTGCGCAAGCTGTGACGCGCAGAGTCGCTTGGTTGAAAGGCGGTGAGGTCAAATCCGTTGGGGATCACATGAAACTTGTCAGCTTGGTATCCCAATGCAATGTGAACCTCCCGGGCGCTCAACGAACAGGTCAAGATGCGTTTGGGCAACCAATGTGATAGCCATGCGCAGGTTTTCGCAACCATGAAGGTAGTGCGCGAACTGGATGCACGGGACAAGTCGCTGTTTCGCAGCCCCCACACTAACCTATGGCAGCCCGCCAGCCGCGCTGCCAATCCTCCTAGCAAGTCGGCGTGGTACATCCAGGTGCTGACCAGATCAGGCTGCAGTTGGCGCAAACGCCAAGCAAGGAGCAACACCAGAAAAGGATTGGGTACTCCGCGCCGCATGCCAAGTGCAAATACCGGAATACCCAGCGCCTCAATACGTGGCCCAACTTCCCCCAGATTGGTAAGTGATATGACATGGGGATCGAAGCGTTTGCGGTCCATATTTTTGAGCAATTTATGGAGCATGATCTCGGCCCCACCCGTGGACAGACCCGTAATGATGAAGGCTATTCTCATGGGCGGACTTGTTCCTTCGTATCGTCCGTATCACGGATAGCAGGGTACAGTGGCATGCCCAGAATATTCAGGTAGGCGTCTACCGCGTGTTCCTGCGCAAAATCCGCCGCGCGCAACCGCCCATTGGGCAGTTGATCACGCGCAATGTCCAGCGTCATTGCTACAGCACGAGCTAGTGCACCCACATCGCCTACAGGCACAAGGCGCCCCCAGCGCCCACCCTGGAGAATTTCATTCGGACCGCTGGGGCAATCGGTGCTGACAACCGGCGCACCACACGCCAATGCTTCAATCAGAACCCCCGGCAATCCCTCCCAAACCGAGGAGAGCACGAACACGCCAGCACGCGCGAGCCAAGCTAGTGGATTGCCCACAAACCCCGGTAGTTGTACATCTTCGGCGGTCAGGTTGTACTCGGAAGCCATGGTTTGCAACAAGGGCCGCGACTCCCCCTCACCTAAAATCAAGAGCCGGGCGCAGTGGGTCTTGCGCAATTCAGCGAAAGCTCGAATAAGGGTTGGAAAATCCTTTTGAGGTGTCAGGCGACCGATGGCGAGCACGACCGGAGGCTGACCAGCCTCTAGCCAGGGATGCGGCACTCTCTCTGCAGCCCTCATCTCGATATGCGGGAGATCGAAAGGGTTGTAGATGGTCTGTACCCGATCCGCAGGCAAGCCCGCAAAGAGTGCTAGGTCGATGGAGGCTGCCCGCGATACCGTGCAAATTCCGTCTGCCAACGGGTATAGGCGAGCAACAAGCGTGTAAGAGACTTTCGCTGCTAAACCGTGCGTATGACGATAATCCTCACTGATGGTGCTTCGCACGGAAACCACGACTTTCGTCGAAACACATGCAAGCATCCGCGCCATCAAGGCAATTACGTTGGCATGGTTCATAGCTGCGAGCATCGCTATTGGCCGCGCTGTTCGCAAATAGCGTGCGAGTGGAAGTAGCGCCTTGTAAATCCTGTCAACTCCAAAGTCCACTATGCGTACGCCCGGCGAGACTTGATTGAGAAACGATCCTTCCGCGTGTGCCACCACCAAATCGACTGCAAATCCGCGGGCGACCATGGCATTTGCCAGGGATACCATTACTCGCTCTGCGCCACCTCCACCAAGTGTTGGAAGGAAGATAGCTATGTGCCTAGCTGGTAAATCACGGGCCATTGCGCAACTCCCGGAATAGCCGTTCCCACAGTCCTGCAATGCGTTCGATCGTATAACGATCACGCACCTCGATTGCTCTATTCGCAAACTGCCTGCGCAAGGTTTCGTTGACCATTAGCTTTTGCAATGCAGTTTTCAATGCAGCGCAATCTCCCGCCGGTACCAATAGGCCATTAATTTCATGGCGGATGATGTCTCGCGGGCCAGTGTCGCAGTCAAAGCTCACGGCGGGCAAGCCATGAGCCAATGCTTCTACCAGTGTATTGGGAAAACCCTCAAAGCGAGAGGTCATCACATACAGATCGGCAGCCGCATACCATTGAGCCATGTTGCCGACCCGGCCTGGTAGGCTAACGTGCTCGGATACCCCTAGCGTAGAAATCTGCATTTGTAAGGCTTCATTTTTTGGGCCTTCTCCTAGGATAACAAGCCGCCAATTTGGAAATTCTGCAACCAGTTGCTGAAAGACGGGTAAGAGAAGATCAAAGCCTTTTTCGGTAGTGAGCCGCCCCACTGCTAACAGAATACGCTGACCGTCCACACGGGCTGGCGGCGGGAGTTGTGGCAACTGCTTTGGTAAAGGCCATTGCGCAGCATTGGGAATTATGGCGACACGTCGGGCGCGCGTATTTGCGTGTAACCAAGTGGCTGACTCTCGGGTCAGGACCACCACAGCGTCCAAGAGTCCATAGAGCCACTTGCGAAAATTACCCCAGACATTTCCCATCGGTGCATTCGGAGGATGCGTATGCTCCGAACCCACCGAAACGACCCCCTTGATAGCCACAGCTGCTAGTGCCAGCAGAATACAGGAGTTGCTCATCATGGCCAGGGCAACGTCGGGCTGCAATTGTTTGAGAACCTTGCGAAGGGACAGCGTTCGCCGCAGATTTTTCACCGAAGCGTCAAGCCAACCTTTGCTTTCCTGGGCCAAATCGAGACCGATACGCCGCACAGAGTGGTGTAGGCGGTAGTAATCCGGCTCAGAACTTGTTAGTGTGACGACCGTGACCTGCCAGCCTTTTGCGGTCCAATAGTCAGCCAAATTGGCTGTAACGCGCTCAGCCCCTCCACACTGAAGCGAGTATATGAATATCAGTAACTTCATGCCAAAGCTTAACCCGGTCTTCTATGCACAAAAAAAACGTGAACCACTACACTGGCATGAACCAGCTACAGAGAACTGTCACACATGTTAATTGCATCCAGCAATGCGGAACCGATTGCAACTACCATTGGCTTGCAAAAGGCTACGAATCTCTTAAATATCAAGCTAGCCATCATCGGACTGGGCTATGTGGGCCTGCCGCTGGCCGTTGAGTTTGGCAAAAAACGCACCGTGGTGGGCTTTGATATAAACCAAAAACGCATTGACGAACTCAGAGCGGGGCACGATTCCACGCTGGAGACCGAACCTGATGAACTCCAGGCTGCCACTCAACTGAGCTTCAGCACCCAGTCTGAGGACTTGCGTTCCTGCAATTGTTATATCGTCACTGTGCCTACTCCCATTGATGATCACAAAAACCCGGATCTCACACCCCTCCTCAAGGCCAGTGAGACCGTGGGCAAAGTGTTAAAGACTGGTGACATCGTCATATATGAGTCCACCGTCTACCCCGGCTGCACCGAAGAAGACTGCGTGCCCGTGCTCGAAAAGTTCTCGGGACTGAAGTTCAATCTAGACTTCTTTTGCGGCTATAGCCCAGAGCGAATCAACCCCGGTGACAAAGATCACCGCGTTACTGCCATAAAAAAAGTAACCTCTGGCTCCACCCCGGAAATTGCCGACTTGGTAGACGCGCTCTACAACCAGATCATTACCGTTGGCACCTTTAAGGCCACCAGCATCAAGGTGGCTGAAGCCGCCAAAGTGATTGAGAACACCCAGCGCGACCTCAACATTGCACTGATCAATGAACTGGCCCTCATCTTCAACAAGATGGGCATCGACACTGAAGCCGTTTTGCAGGCCGCTGGCAGCAAGTGGAACTTTTTGCCCTTCAGACCCGGTCTCGTGGGCGGCCACTGCATCGGCGTGGACCCGTATTACCTCACCCACAAGGCTGAGTCCATTGGCTACCACCCCCAAATCATCCTGGCGGGTCGACGCCTGAACGACAGCATGGGTGTCTACGTGACAACCCAACTCGTCAAAGCCATGACCAAGCGCCGCCTGCAGGTAGACGGTGCGCGTATCCTCATCATGGGCCTGACCTTTAAAGAAAACTGTCCCGACTTGCGCAACACCCGCGTCGTCGACATCGTCAAAGAACTGAATGAGTACCACGTGCAGGCCGACGTGTTTGACCCCTGGGTCAACACTGCAGAGGCCGAGCATGAATACGGCATCACACCCGTGCAGCAACCACAGCCTGGCGCGTATGACGCCATCATCATCGCCGTAGCCCACCATCAGTTCAAAGCCATGGGCGCCGCCGCTATCCGGGCGCTTGGCAAGCCAGAGCATGTGCTGTATGACCTGAAGTATCTGCTTTCGGTGGATGACAGCGATTTGCGCCTGTAGCCCCCGCCAAATATACCCATTAAGCTATCAAAAGCATAGTAAGTATGACCACTTCACCTGATCAACACCACGCCGCGCTGCAGACCGAGCCTTGCACCTGGCTAGTCACCGGCGCGGCGGGCTTTATTGGCATGCACACCAGCTTGCGCCTGTTGGCTCGGGGCGACATAGTCATTGGCCTGGACAACCTGAATGACTACTACGACGTAACCTTAAAGCAGGCACGTTTGGCTCAATTGCAACCGCATGCCAAGTTCAGCTTTCATAAGCTTGATGTGGCTGACCGTGATGGCATGGCCGCCCTGTTTGCTACGGAAAAACCGCAGCGCGTTATCCACCTGGCGGCGCAAGCTGGTGTGCGCTACTCCATCACCAACCCACACGCCTACGTCGATTCCAACCTGCAGGGTTTCATCAATATTCTGGAGGGTTGCCGCCACAACGCTGTGCAGCACCTGGTGTACGCCAGCAGCTCCAGTGTGTACGGCGGCAACACGGTGATGCCGTTTAGCGAGCACCACAACGTGGACCATCCCATCAGTCTGTACGCCGCCACCAAGAAAGCCAATGAGCTGATGGCACACACTTACAGCCACCTGTTTGGACTGCCCACCACGGGGTTGCGCTTCTTCACCGTGTACGGGCCTTGGGGTCGGCCTGACATGGCACTGTTTTTGTTTACCAAAGCCATCCTCTCAGGCCAGCCCGTTGACGTGTTTAACAACGGCAATATGGTGCGCGACTTCACCTATATCGACGACATTGTGGAAGGCGTCATTCGCGTGGCAAACAAGCCCGCCACGCCCAACCCCGCCCTAGACGCAGGTAACTTTGACGCCGCCACCAGCAGTGCGCCCTACCGCGTGTTCAACATCGGCAACAACCAGCCCACCCCGCTAATGGACTACATCACCGCCCTTGAAGGTGCGCTGGGCCAAACTGCCCAGAAGAACTACCTGCCCATGCAGCCCGGGGACGTGCCTGTTACTTCTGCCAACACCGATGAACTGGAAGCATGGGTGGGTTTCAAGCCCAACACACCGGTAATTGAAGGCGTGAGCCGGTTTGCCGACTGGTATCGCAGCTTTTACAAGATACAGGCGCGCCCATGAAAATTTCAATTTTTGGTACCGGGTACGTCGGTTTGGTCAGCGGTGCATGTTTGGCGGAGGTTGGTCACAAAGTCGTCTGTGTGGATGTTGACCCCGACAAGGTAGAAAATCTCCAACTGGGCATCATCCCCATTTGGGAGCCGGGGCTGGAAGCACTGGTCGTGCGCAATGTCCAAGAAGGCCGCCTGCGCTTCACCACCGACGCTACGCACGCCGTGCAACATGGCCAAGTCCAAATCATCGCTGTGGGAACACCACCCGACGAAGACGGCAGCGCCGATATGCAGTACGTGTTGGCAGTGGCCAAAACTATCGCCATGCACATGACTGACTACAGGGTCATTGTGAATAAGTCGACTGTCCCCGTTGGCACTGCTGACCTGGTTACAGTCACCATCACGGACATTCTTGAGAGCAAATCGCACCAATCCACGCCGGCTTTTGACGTTGTTTCTAACCCCGAGTTTTTAAAAGAAGGCGCAGCCGTTAACGACTTCTTAAAGCCTGACCGCATCATCGTAGGAACCGTAAGCGAGCAAGCCAAAGGCATCATGCGTGAGCTGTATGAACCGTTTAACCGCAGCAACGACCGCACCATGTTTATGGATGTGCGCAGTGCCGAGCTCACCAAGTACGCTGCAAACGCCATGTTGGCCACCAGGATAAGCCTCATGAATGAAATGGCCAACCTGGAGCCTTGTCCAACGAGGTATGGGCCTGAGCGGCGCGCGTATTTCCAACGAGGAATGAGCCTGAAGGGCTGAATGTGAGGGTTTCCTGCTTTGGGCTTGATCATCCCAGGGATGGTGATCAACATGGACGAGGCAAAGCTGCGCACGATTGCGCAACTACAGGAATTTCTGGCTGCGACCCCCGAAGTTAGTTTCACCGGACCCGGGGGCGACGGTGACACCCAGCGCTACGACCACATCAGCCGAGTAC
>JBKJJC010000239.1:0-4862 GCA_046598245.1 Rhodoferax sp. | reverse complement strand
TGTCTTCGCGGAATTGCTGTTCTTCAGGGGTAAATGCCAAGTCCATCAAATGTTCTCCAAGTAGACATGCCGGTTTTTAGCACGGTCGTTCGATTCGCTCTGTCAAAGTTGTGACAGGCGCTTGGAGCATGCTCGGCATGGACACCAAGCATTGGACGGTCACCTATCGATAAAACGACTCCACCGTTCCCTTCAATTTGATCAACACCGGGTTGCCCTTGCGGTCCACAGTCTTACCGGCTGGTACTTTGACCCAACTTTCGCTGATGCAGTATTCGGCCACATCATTGCGCTCTTTGCCGTTGAAGCGGATGCCGACGTCGTGCGCGAACACGGCGGCATTGAAGTGCGGGCTGCGCGCGTCGGTAGACAAATGGTCGGGCAGGGCGGGGCGTTCGGTAGTTTCGGTCATGGCAGTTGCCTCTTAAAGATGCGGTTGATTAAACGGTTTGTTCGGGGGGTGCAACGCCTAGCTCGGCGCACAGTTTTTGCACGGTCTGGCGCAGGCTGGCCACTTCGGTTTCTAGGCGGTCTATGCGCTCAGAGGTGTTGCCGCCAGAAAGGTTTTCGGCCGGTCGGCCGAAGGCAGCCAAGGCCGTGGAGTCAACCGGGCCGCACAGCAGATGAGCCCAGCGCTGTTCGCGGGCACCGCTGGCACGCGGCAACTTGACGACCAGCGGGCCACCCTTCTCGGTAGAGCGGTCTTGCAGCTCTTCCAAAAAGCCTTCGACAGAGGAGATGTCGGCAAAACGGTACCAGCGTTCGGCGTTCAGCCGCAGTTCACCGGCGGTTTGCGGGCCGCGCAGCATCAACAGGCCCAGCACCACGGCAGATTGTTCCGGCACGCCCACACCACGCTGGAAGTTGTGTTCGTAGCGCGCCACGCGGCTGCCGCTGGATGCACGCACCAGACTGAGCGGCATCAAAGTGTCGAGTGCGGTGGCGATTTCAGCCTCGGTGACGTTCATCAGCGGGTCGCGGCTGCTTTTTTGGTTGCAGCCCAGCATCAGCGTGTTCAGCGATAGCGGGTAGCTGTCGGGTACGGTGCGGGCTTTTTCCATCAGCGTGGCCAACACGCGGGCCTCGATCGCAGTGAGTGTGATCGCGGCTGGGGCGGGCGTGTCTGGGCTGGGGGTCATGGTGGGTTGGTGGTTCAGGTCAAGGTCGGTTGCAGGCCTAATTATCGGCGTCTTGTAGGTCGCGCCTTTTTGTTGACGTTTGGTTGGCAAGACCCCGCAGCGATAATTCCTTCCCACATGAAGAACATCGTAATTTTGATTTCCGGCGTCGGCTCCAATATGGCGGCTATCGTCAAAGCGGCGCAGCGGGAAGCCTGGGCAGACCGCCTGGGGGCCAGGGTGGCCGCCGTCATCAGCAACAAGGCGGATGCCAAGGGCTTGGTGTTTGCAAAAGAGCATGGCATTGCCACCCAGGTGCTAGACCACAAGACCTTCGCGTCGCGTGAGGCATTTGATGTGGCGCTGGCCGCACTGATAGACCGCTACGACCAGCCGCAGGCCCCCGTGTTGGTGGTGCTGGCCGGTTTCATGCGTATTCTCTCTCCTGAGTTTGTGAACCGATATGCAGGGCGCTTTGTCAACATCCATCCGTCCCTGCTACCGGCCTTTACCGGGCTACACACCCACCAGCGGGCCATAGACGCCGACTGCAAGTTTGCTGGGGCCACGGTGCACCAAGTCACCAGTGTGTTGGATGAAGGCCAAATCCTCGCCCAGGCCGTGGTGCCCGTGTTGCCCACAGATACGGCAGACACCCTGGCAGCCCGTATCCTGACCCAGGAGCACCTGATTTACCCCCGTGCAATTGCTGAATTGCTATCGAAAGTGTAGCTAGATGGCTATATTCTGCGGGGGCTAGAGCCACATTTTGCTACTAACTACTTGGTAGAAAGCCGCCGGGTGTCCAATTGCGTTGGATTACTGGCGCTGGGTGTGCCGCAGGTTGGCGATCGCGGCCTGAACCAGGGGCCATTGGGTTTGCAAATTGACCAACCCTTGTTGGACCGAAGCAAAATCGCCCCGTTTGGCAGCCTCCTCTGTGCTGCGCGCTGTGTGGCCCAAGGCCTGGGCACCGCTCATGCGACAGGCCCCTGCAATCTTGTGGGTCAATGCCGCAACGCTGGCCATGTCTTGCGTGGCAGCCACCAAGAACAGTTCCGCCAAAGTGTCACGGGTGCTGACCTCAAAAGTTTCTAATACGCTGGCGATAACCACAGAGTCATTGCCGAACATGGCGCCGAGCACGTCGGCGTCGAACACGGGTTGGCCGGAAGCTGCGGTATCAGATGGGTTCACGGGTGTTGCTCTGTCGGGGAAAGTGAAGGCGTCTTGTTGGACTGCGATTCAGTTTAGCCGCCCACGGTGAATGGCTCCTTTGTGGGGGAGCGGTAGTTTGGGTCTGGGGTGCGTGGCGAAGAGAAATCAAAGCCATAATCGCCAACTGCACAGAAAAGCAGCAACCCCCAACCCCATGAACCCAGACATTCCCTATTTGTTGGTCGTAGAGGACGAGCCCACCCAGCGCCAGATTCTGACCGAGTACCTCTCTCGCCAGGGCCTGCGCGTGGCGGCGGTACCCGATGGGCGGCTGATGCGCGAAGCCATCACTGCGGAAATGCCGCAGTTGTTGTTGCTGGATGTGGGTCTGCCGGGTGAGGATGGTTTTGTGCTGGCCCGCTGGTTGCGCGAGCGCCACCCCGGCTTGGGCATCATCATGGTTACCAGTGCATCGGATTCGGTGGACCGTATCGTCGGGCTGGAAACCGGCGCCGACGACTATGTCACCAAGCCCTACGATCCGCGCGAGCTGCTGGCCCGCATCAAAAGTGTGTTGCGCAGAACCCAGGCCCTGAATGCCCTGCGCGCGCCACCAGTAGTGAGCGCTAACGAAGTGCAGCCAATCCCCCTGGGTCGCTGCAGTTTCGACCGGGGTCGACGCGTATTGCTTACGCCCGATGGCCAGCATGAGCAACTGACGGTTACCGAATTTGACCTACTGGATCTGTTTTGCCAGCACCCCAACCGCCCATTGACGCGGGAATGGCTGTTGGAGACCACCAGCCAGCGCGATTACGATGGCAGTGACCGAAGTATCGATCTACGGGTTACCCGTTTGCGACGCAAGATTGAATTGGACGCCGACAAACCACAAACCCTGCGCACGGTGCGTGGCGTGGGCTATATGCTGGTCTTGGACAAAACCTGAAACTGCGACTGGTTGGACGCCAGAGCGGCGTGCAACAGGGGGTGCATGCTGACGTTGGCCCTGGGGTCTACCCGGGAGCGGCGGTCACCCGAATCTGCAGCCCGCCAGACCTCGCCAAACATGTCAACGATCTCCACGCGGGTGAAATACTGGGCGATTTCCATGCATTCCGACAGGATGTTGGATGCAAACACGTGGTCACCCCCGCCAACGGGGACTACATAAAAGGCATTGCTCATGTTGTTTGGCTTTTCAGAAAGGTCAGGGTTTTATCTCACCCCGGCTTTTCTATGGCGCGCACTTTACACACCACCATTGGCTGGGATGTGAGAAGTATGCGCAACACACGTATCGCCTGCGTGTCAAGGCAATACGGCTTTGTATCATTTGTATCGCGGCTCAGGCGCCAAGACTGCGCAAGGTGTCCAACAGCCGTTCGCGGGTAAAGGGTTTGGACAGACAGGCGTTGGCCAACGCCTCCACACCATGGGCATCCGGTGTGTCATCCACCAGGCTGGCCATCAGAATGAACCGCACCGTGTGCAGTGCCGGGTTGGCGCGTACGGCGCGTAGTAGCGCGTGACCGTCCATATGGGGCATGCGCACATCCGAGATCACGACATCGGGCGCGGCGGCCAGTATTTGTTCAAGTGCGGCGCGGCCGTCGGGTGCCGAGCTGACGTCAAAACCCTCCAGCTTAAGCAGGGTCGAAACGATCAGGCGGATGCTGGGTTCGTCATCGACGATCAAGACTTTGGTCATACCGGGATTGTGCAGTGTGCCCAGATCTAGCCCGAGTCGGATACTTTGGCAAACCGGGGCTGTTGGACACCCTCTATCACCACCATTTCCATGAACATGCGCGCTGGGCGTACCCACAGGCCCCGCTCGCCATACAGTGCACGGTAAAGGGTCAGCGGCTCCAGCGTCTCGCTGTGGCGCACCGTGTCGACGACTTCATACACATTGCCTTTGTAGTGGCGGTACAGGCCGGGCGGGGTAATGATCAGTGGGGGGAGGTTTTCAGTACTCATGGGACAATACTAGCCAGTTGAGGACAGAGCTTCGCTTCGCTACGGCCTGTCCCGCAAAGATTTAACTATGCACCCAAAAGCTCTTTTAGACGCCTGCGCCGAACTTGTCAGGCTGACTCTCAAATTCGACCACCCTGCGGACTCCATTGTGTCGCGCTTTTTTCGTGACAACCGGGGCTTGGGGCCGCGCGAGCGCGCCACCATGGCCGAAACGGTTTACACCGTGTTGCGCAAAAAACTGTTGTTTGACCACCTGGCGCCATCGGGCAGCGGCCCCAAAGAACGGCGCTTGGCGATTCTGGGGTTCTATGGCCCCGGCGATTTTCTGCGCAGCGCGCTGAGCGAGCAGGAAATCAATTGGCTAGACCAATGCGAAAAGGTCACGCCCAATGACTTGATGGAGCGCCACCGCCACAACCTGCCCGAATGGTTGGTGGAGCCGCTCAAGGCGCAGCTGGGTGCCGAGTTCTGGCCACTGGTTGAAACGTTCAACCTGGGCGCAGGGCTGGACTTGCGGGTGAATACATTCAAAGCCAAACGCACCGATGTGCAAAAAGAGCTTGCCAAGGCCGGTATCAAGGCCATCAACACGCCGTATTCCCC
>JBKJJC010000286.1:0-3806 GCA_046598245.1 Rhodoferax sp. | reverse complement strand
CCATGTAGTCGGCAGCCTTCATCTTGCCGCTGATGATGTCAGCCTTGATGGCATCCACTTTTTTCTTCATATCCGCGCTAACCAGCTTGGCGTTGTGTTCGTCCATGGCGTAGTCCACGCCGCCTTCTTTCAAACCCAGGACCGACATACCCGGCGTGTGGCCCTTCAGCACGTTGTAAACCGCCACGTCCACTTTTTTGATCATGGAGGTCAACATGGTGCCGGGCTGAATATGGTTTTGGTTGCTGTCCACACCGATGGCCAGCTTGCCACCGTCTTTGGCAGCTTGGTAAACACCCATGCCTGTGCCACCGGCGGCTGCAAACACAACGTCCGCTCCCTTGGCGAACTGGGCTTTGGTCAACTCACCACCACGGGCCGGATCGCTCCAGGCCGCACCGGTGGTGCCGGTCATGTTGGCAAACACCTCGGCCTTGGGGTTGGCGTATTTGGCACCCTGCTCGTAACCGCACTGGAATTTACGGATCAGCGGGATGTCCATGCCACCTACAAAGCCCACTTTGCCGGTCTTGCTGGCCATGGCCGCCATAGCGCCAACCAAAAAGCTGCCTTCATGTTCCTTGAACACCACGGACTGGACATTGGGCTGCTTGACCACCATATCGATGATGGCGAATTGCAGCTTGGGGAACTCTTTGGCGATTTTTTCAATGCTGGAGGCCTGGCCAAAACCGATGCCAATGATGGGGCTGGCACCGCGCTCAGCCATGCGGCGAATCGCCTGTTCGCGCTGCGATTCGTTGGAAACCTCGAAATCCAGGTAAGGCTTGCCGGTTTCCTTCTTCCACTGCTCCATGCCACGGTAAGCCGCCTCGTTGAAAGACTTGTCGAACTTGCCGCCCATGTCATAGACGATGGCTGGCTCGGCCATAGCTTGGAAGCTCGCTGCCAGTGCAACACCCAATAAACCCAAGCGCGCTACATTTGTAAAACTCATATCGACCCTTTTGTTGACTAATTGATCAGGAAAAATGGCGTAAGGTTATAGTCCTAACACGCCTCTTGCAATCAGGGTGTTTCCCTAGCGCAATAAATTGAACCTCTGTATTTTCCACTACACAATGGACACCCCATTGCAACCGCCCAAGACTTCATGATACTGGTAGCAGGCTCCTCCAACCTGGACTTCGTGGTTCGGGCCCACCACATTCCCGCGCCGGGCGAAACGGTGTTGGGCCGCGATTTCAAAACATTTCCCGGCGGCAAGGGTGCCAACCAGGCCGTGGCCTGCGCGCGCGCAGGCGGTGTAACTACAACGTTGTTAACGGCTATGGGGGTTGACAGCTTCGCTGCGCCCATTGAAGCCTCTTTGCGCGACGCATCGGTTGCGCTAAACATCGTTCGCATAGCCGATCAGCCCACTGGCACCGCATTCATTTGTGTCTCAGACGATGCCGAGAATGCGATTACGGTGGCCCCAGGCGCAAACCTGTGCCTGCTGGAGCAACACTTGCCCAAGCTGCAAGATGTGAGCCACTTGCTGATGCAGCT
Source organism: Rhodoferax sp. (assembly GCA_046598245.1). GTDB lineage: Bacteria > Pseudomonadota > Gammaproteobacteria > Burkholderiales > Burkholderiaceae_C > Allorhodoferax. The sequence goes on along the minus strand of JBKJJC010000286.1, from coordinate 2,294 downwards.
CGAAATTCCGCTGACGACCGTTGTTGCCTACGCCAAAGCAGCGCGCCAGCAGGGTGTGACCGTGGTGCTCAACGCCGCCCCCATCCAAGAGTTGCCTGCAGAGTTGTTGCAATGGGTAGACATTTTGGTCGTCAACGAAGGTGAGCTGGCCAGTCTGTCCGGGCACTCCGGCACGATCGCCGAGTGCCTGGAGCGCATTGCCGTGCCCACCGTCGTCGTCACACTGGGGCACCGTGGTTGCTGTGCACGCTTCCAGGGCACATTTTTGGTGCAACCCGCATGCAGCATCACACCGATCGACTCCACCGCCGCAGGCGATACGTTTTGTGGCGGTCTGGTTGCCGCTTTGAGCAACGGCACCGGCCTTTCGCAGGCGCTGGCACTTGCAGGTGCTGCGGGTGCTCTGGCCTGCACCCGCCTGGGCGCGCAGTCCAGCATTCCACAGCAGGCTGAAGTTGCTGCTTTCCTAGCCCAGCAACCAGCCGTTGACACCACAGCCATCAAAGCCCTTGGCGGCTATTGCGGCCTGCGGGATGGCACTTTTTCTTGATCGACAAACATAAAAATGAACAACCAAGCCCCGCGTAAAGTTATCTATGACACCGACCCTGGCGTGGACGACGCCATGGCCCTTTATTTCGCCATCGCCCACCCTGGTATCGAGCTGGTTGGCATCACCACCACTTTTGGCAATGTGTCGGTTGACCAGGCCGCCACGAATGCCCTGTACCTGACGGCCATCGCCAACCAACAAGTGCCTGTCACCAAGGGCGTGAAATCGCCTTGGGTCAAACCCGGCGAGCCACCACCCGATTTCATCCACGGTGCGGATGGACTGGGCAATTTGCACACCCGCACAGCCACCAACAATGTGTTGGATCCACGTTCCTCGGCCCAATTCATCGTGGATATGGCCCGCGCCCAACCCGGCGAGATCACACTGGTAGCAGTTGGGCCTTTGGGTAATTTGGCCCTGGCCTTGAAGCTGGAACCCGCACTACCCAAGTTGCTGCGCGAAGTCATCATCATGGGTGGCACGGTGAATGAACCGGGCAACGTATCACCGGTGGCCGAGGCCAATATATGGAACGACCCCCATGCCGCAGACCGCGTGTTCACCGCGGGCTGGAAGCTGACCATGGTCGGCCTCGACGTGACCCACAAAGTCGTCACCGAGCTGGCCCTGTTCAAGAAAATTGCGGATCACCAAAAACATGTTGCAACCGATACCCTGCACCATGCCGTAGCTTTCTACGCCAATTTTTACAGCGGTCTGCATCCCCACTTGGCGGCAAACCCGGGCTGTTTTGCACACGACCTGTTGGCCTTCGTCTACCTGGTCAACCCCGAGCTGTTCCAGCTTGAGACGGGCGGCGTTCGTGTGGTGACCGAAGGCATTGCGCAAGGCCAGACCATGCTCAACCGCCGTGCCTATATCCAGTATCCGCAAGAAGGCTGGGGCAACGCCCTGCCCATGACCGATGTTTGTATGCAAGTCGACGCACCAGCTTGCCTGGCAGTGTTTGAGCAGACCATGTTGTCCGATTGGCTAAACAAGAACTGAGCAAGATAGAGAGGCAAGCCATGCATTTACCCGTTGTTGACTTTCGCAGCCCCACCGCCGCCCAAGACTTCTGCCGCAGCCTGCACGAAACCGGCTTTGGTGTGTTGCGCAACCACCCCTTGGAGCAATCCATGGTCGAAGGCATCTACGCCGAGTGGTTGGCCTTTTTTCAAACAGAAGCCAAGCACGCGTATTTGACTGACCCGGCCACACACGACGGCTACTTTCCGCCAAACGTGTCCGAAATCGCCAAAAACCACACACGGCGCGATATCAAGGAGTTCTTTCACATCTACCCGTGGGGCCGCTACCCAACCGAGGTGTCCGACACCGCCCGTCGCTACTACGACCAAGGCAGCGCATTGGCCGCTACTTTGCTCAACTGGGTGGAAGAGAATTCACCAGCCGATGTCAAAGCCCGCTACTCCATGCCACTGCCCAGCATGCTGGAGCGCAGTGACAACACCTTGCTGCGGGTACTGCACTACCCACCGCTTCGTGGCGACGAAGAGCCGGGTGCTGTGCGCGCTGCTGCCCATGGCGACATTAACTTGCTGACCATCCTGCCAGCGGCCAGCGAGCCCGGCCTGCAGGTTCTGGGCAAAGATGAGGCTTGGCACGATGTGCCCTGCGACTTTGGGCTGATGATTGTCAATATTGGTGACATGCTGGAAGAGGCTTCGGGTGGCTACTACCCCTCCACCGTGCACCGCGTGCTCAACCCGGTGGG
>JBKJJC010000179.1:0-7287 GCA_046598245.1 Rhodoferax sp. | reverse complement strand
GTCGAAGAGTGTGAAACAGCCTACGCCACAGACCGTGGTGTGGAGTGTTATGAGCGACTCAAAGGCAAGCACGGCGGTGCAACGGTGTTCCAGCCGCTGTCCACCGGCATCACGTTTGCGCTGACTGAAAAGGTGCCAGCAGACAAGATCTCCCTCATCACATCGGGCTACGGACGCAGCGATTCGGCCGATGGCGGCGTGTTCAAGTGGAACTTCCCGCTGATCGGTCACTACTGGGTGGCGGGCGACACCGTGTTGCAGCACATTGCCAAGAAAGAGGGCGGCTGGGACAAGCTCAAAGGCAAAAAAATTGCCGTGGTTTACCACGACAGTGCCTTTGGCAAGGAGCTCCTCCCCATCGTGCAAGAGCGTGCCGCCATGCACGGATTCACATTGCAGCTGTTGCCAGTGCCAGCCCCTGGGGTCGAGCAAAAAGCCATCTGGTTGCAAGTGCGCAAGGAAAAGCCTGACTTTGTTGTCATGCAAACATGGGGTGTGATGACCCCTACCGCGATCAAAGAAGCCGTCGCTACCGGCTACCCCCGCGAAAAAATGTTTGGCACCTGGTGGTCTGGCGCCGAGCCAGATCTGAAAGATGTGGGTGAAAACGCCAAAGGCTACAGCGCCGTCATGATGCAGCACGGCTCTGAAAAGAATGCCGCCGTGGTCAAGGAAATCCTGGAAAAAGTGCACGCCAAAGGGCAGGGCACTGGTCCCAAGGAGGAGGTGGGTGAGGTGCTGTACATGCGTGGCGTGATTGGTGCGCTGTTGGCCACCGAGGGCGTGCGGGCTGCGCAAGAGCGCTTCGGCAAAGGCAAGGTAGTCACTGGCGAGCAAGCACGTTGGGGCTACGAAAACCTGAACTTGACGCAGGCCAAGCTGGACGCCTTGGGCTTCAAGGATGTCATGCGCCCAGTCTCCACCAGCTGCGCGGACCACATGGGCTCGGCCTGGACCCGCGTGCACAGCTGGGACGGCGCCAAGTTTGTCTGGGCCTCCGACTGGTTGCAGGCGGACGAGCAGATCATTCGCCCCTTGGTCAAGAACTCGGCAGAAAAATACGCGGGTGAGAAGAAGTTGACCCGCCGCGCACCGGCCGACTGTCAGTCCTGAGTTAGCTGTTTGATTTTGGTGGCCCGCAAGGGCTGCCAAATACAAGCGCACGGTGCGTTCTCTTGTATTTGGTCTCAATGAAAGTTTCGCTATGGGTGAACCTAAAAATATTGTTCTCAACGTCAATGGCATCGAGGTCATTTACAACCACGTGATCCTGGTGCTCAAGGGTGTGTCGCTGCAGGTGCCAGAAGGCGGTATCGTCGCCATCCTGGGCGGCAATGGCGCGGGCAAGACGACCACGCTGCGGGCCGTGTCCAACCTGCTGGCTGGAGAGCGCGGCGCGGTCACCAAAGGCAGTATCGAACTGCGGGGCGAGCGCATCGAGAACCTGAGCCCGGCCGACCTGGTGCAACGGGGTGTGGTGCAGGTCATGGAAGGCCGCCACTGTTTTGCCCACCTCACCATTGAAGAAAATTTGCTGACGGGTGGCTACACGCGCAAGAGCAAAACCGAGGTGGCCGCCAACCTGGAGAAGGTGTATAACTACTTCCCCCGCCTCAAGACCCGCCGCACCAGTCAGGCCGCCTACACCTCGGGGGGCGAGCAGCAAATGTGTGCCATCGGCCGCGCGCTGATGGCCAGCCCCACCATGGTGCTGCTGGATGAGCCCTCCATGGGGCTGGCACCGCAGATCGTGGAAGAGGTGTTCGAGATCGTCAAAGACCTCAATACCAAAGAAAAAGTCACCTTCCTGCTGGCCGAGCAGAACACCAATATGGCGCTGAAGTACGCCGACTATGGCTACATCATGGAGTCCGGCCGCGTCGTCATGGATGGCGCCGCCGACTACTTGCGCACCAACGAAGACGTCAAGGAGTTCTACCTGGGCATGGGCGGTGGCGAACGCAAGAGCTTCAAGGATGTGAAGAGCTACAAACGCCGCAAGCGCTGGCTGGCCTGATATCGTTTTATGAGTTTTGTGCCTCTAGCCCCCGTCAAATATATGTATATAGCTATTGTTTTTATAGCAAATAATATGACTTTGGGAGATCTGCATGACTTTAGTGTTTGACGCGCTAGAAACCCGCGCGCCTGCCGAGCGCGATGCCGCGCTGCTTGCGGCGCTGCCCGGGCAGGTGGCCCATGCACAAAGCCACAGCCCGGCCTTTGCGCAGATTCTGAGCGGTGTGGATGCGACCCTCATCACCAACCGGGCCGCGCTGGCCCAGTTGCCAGTGACACGCAAGCATGAGCTGCAGCACCTGCAGCAGGCGTCGCGCGCGCTGGGTGCTGCGGGCAATGTATTCGGCGGCTTTAGCACCGTGGGATACGGCGCTGCTATGCCCCGGGTCTACGCCAGCCCAGGCCCCATTTACGAACCGGAAGGCACGCGGCGCGACTACTGGCGCATGGCGCGGGCCATTTATGCGGCGGGCTTTCGGCCGGGCGAGCTGATACACAACAGCTTCAGTTACCACTTTGTGCCCGCAGGCGCGATGATGGAGACCGGCGCCCACGCCGTAGGCTGCACCGTGTTTCCGGGCGGCACGGGTCAGACCGAGCAGCAGGTGCATGCCATGCGTGACCTGCAGCCCGCCGGTTATATCGGCACGCCCAGCTTCTTGAAAATCATTGTCGAAAAAGCCGCTGCAATGGGTGTGACCCTGCCCAGCCTGCGCAAGGCCATGTTTGGCGGCGAGGCGTTTCCGCCCAGCTTGCGCGACTGGTTTTTGGCGCATGGCATAGACGGCTACCAGTGTTACGCCACCGCCGACCTGGGCCTGATCGCTTATGAAACCCCGCCCCGCGAAGGGCTGGTGCTGGACGAAGGTGTCATCGTCGAGATCGTGCGCCCCGGCACTGGCGACCCGGTGGCCGAAGGTGAAGTGGGCGAGTTGGTGGTGACCACGCTGAACCCGGATTACCCGCTGGTGCGTTTTGGCACCGGTGATTTGTCGGCTGTATTGCCCGGCCACTGCCCCACCGGGCGCACCAATACCCGCATCAAGGGCTGGATGGGCCGGGCCGACCAGACCACCAAGGTGCGTGGCATGTTTGTGCACCCCAAACAGGTGGATGAGATCGCCAAGCGTTTTGCCGAAGTCACCCGCGCGCGCCTGGTGGTCAGCGGTGAAATGGCCAACGATGCGATGACGCTGCGGGTGGAGGCTGCTGCGGGTGCCGAGGGCTTGGCGGCGCGCATCGAAGAGGCGATACGCGATGTGACCAAGCTGCGTGGCCAGGTTGAGATTCTGCCGCCCGGCTCACTGCCCAACGACGGCAAAGTCATTGAAGACGCCCGCAGCTACCAATAACCGTGTCATGGGCCGCGGCGTGGCCCTGCCGAAAGCTTGCAATTGGCTTGCAATAGCCCCATGTTTCATGGGGTAGCTGAGAGTTCCTAAGTAGTTTCCAGCATGGCAATCGGCTAGGCTGAGAGTAGGCTGATAGTTGAATGCGCGTTGGCAGTGAATAATTAACCCGAGGAAAAAACCATGAAGAAGATATTTGCCTTTACGTTGGCGGCGACTGCGGTGTTTGCCTATGCAGACACCTTCCCATCCAAACCGATTTCCATTGTGGTTCCGTTCGCTGCGGGCGGCCCCACCGACCGCGTGGCCCGCGATCTGGCGGAGGCTCTGCGCAAGCCGCTGGGCGGTGCCACCGTCTTGGTGGACAACGCGGCCGGTGCCGGGGGCTCCATTGGCGCCAACAAGGTCGCCAAGGCTGCGCCGGATGGCTACACGCTGCTGTTGCACCACATCGGCATGGCGACCATGCCCACGCTGGTGCGCAATATCCCGTTCAAGGTTGAAACCGACTTTGAGTACGTTGGTATGGTCAACGATGTACCCATGACCCTGATTGGACGCCCCAGCCTGCCGGCTAAAAACTACAAAGAGCTGATCACCTGGATAGGCCAGAACAAGGGCAAGATCAACCTGGGAAATGCAGGCGTGGGCTCGGCTTCCCACCTGTGCGGCCTGATGTTCCAGAATGCCTTGGCAGTGGATATGACCACCGTGCCCTACAAAGGCACTGGCCCGGCCATGACAGACCTGATCGGTGGGCAGATCGATTTCATGTGCGACCAGACCACCAATACTTCGACCCAGATCGAAGCCAAGAAAGTTCTGGCCTTTGCAGTCACCACCGCCAAGCCCTTGACGACCCCGGCGTTAAAAGACCTGCCGACGTTGCAGGACCAAGGCCTCAAGGGCTTTGAAGTGACGATTTGGCACGGCCTGTATGCGCCAAAAGGAACCCCCGCAGATGTAGTGGCCAAAATCAACGCCGCCTTGAAAGTGGCGTTAAAAGACCCTGACTTCATCAAGAAACAGGAGGGCCTGGGCGCCGTGGTGGTAACCGACAAACGTATGGAGCCGGCTGAGCACAAGAAATTTGTCGCCGCCGAAATTGCCAAGTGGAGCCCTGTGCTGAAGGCAGCCGGCGTCTACGCCGACTAGACCCCCCAGACGATGTCCTTGTCGGCCTGGTGACTGCGTTGGAGCATGTCGATGAAAGGTATGGCGCGCTGGCGCAGCGATATGGCATCGGAGTGGGGCAGTGCCTCGCCAGCGGCCTGCGCCTCTTGCAGGCGCTGCTGCTGCGCAGCTTCGTCCTCGGCAATGGCCCGCTCCAGCGCTGCAATGGCTGCGGGTATTTCTGATGGCTGTACGATGCCCTTGACTAAGGATGCGTCATCGCCTTTGCCTATGAGTTGCAAAATCTGGCGCCCGTTGGGTTCCAGCATGATGAGATCACCGGTGACTTTGGATTTGAATTTGTATAGCATGGTAGTTGGCAGGTTGTGGTCCACATTGGAATTTTCAGCGTGTGCCTGAGTATGGACCAACAAACCTACAACACCTATTACCTGGATGAGGAGCAAACCTTTGGCCGATCTACATATTCGACGCGAGCATTCCCTGAGCTTAGCCGCAGCACGCAAGATTGCGCGTGCGTGGGCGGAACAGGTGGAGAGCGATTTTGGCATGCAGTGCAGCTACGCAGAAGGCGCCAAGGAGGACCGCGTCAGCTTCAAGCGTTCGGGTGTCAATGGCAGCTTGCTTGTCACTGCGGACCATTTTGATCTGGACGCCAAGCTTGGGTTTCTGCTAGGCGCCTTTAAGGGCAAGATCGAGGCAGAGATCGTCAAGAACCTGGACAATTTGCTGGCACCCAAGGCCGTTGCTAAGACTGCAGCCAAAACTGCAACCAAAACGGCCAAGCCTAAGGCCAAGAAGCCCTGACGCCCAAATAAGAAAGCGCCTTGCGGCGCTCTATTATTCATAGCTAATAACGTAGCTATGACGGGGGCTGGAGGCCTATTTAGCTTAAAGACTCAATCAGATCCACGTACTGTTGCATGGCGTCCTTGGTGCTGACGCCCTTGACGCCATTCCACGCGTCCCATTTGGCGCGGCCCACCATGTCGACAAACCCAGGCTTCTTTTCGGTGTTGTCACCCACGCTGGCTTGTTTGTACAAGGCGTAGATTTTCAGCATGGTGTTGTTGTCAGGGCGCTCGCTCAGATTCTTGGAATTGGCGACAGCGGCTTCGAATTGTTTTTTCAGATCGGCCATGGGGGTGCTCCTGTTGAGTGGGTTGTTGTGAACGGAAGAATATTACAGCAGTCGCGGTAGAGCGGGGCGTCTGCAAATCCGCGCCGGGCCGCCCCAAGCGGATTTAGCCCCCTCGGGGGGGAAGCGACCCGCGCAGCGGCGGAGCGTGGGGGCGATATCTCTAGATGGGTTGGCCCAATAACGCCTGCTTCAGTGTTGGGTCTGCCGGATGGTCGCCCAGCCAAATGCCCATCATCGCCTTGAACAGGCGCGGGTTGGCGAAGGTCTGCGTGATGGGTGCGCTGTGCGCGCGGCTGCGCAGGGTCAGTGTGGTGCCAGCGGCAGGGTGCGCGTCGATCACAAAGCTGTCGCCGGCCAGTAGCTTGCCCCGTTCGCGCAGCAGCAGGCCGACGTCGAATATTTCAGACACCAGCGTGACCAGGTCATCTTCGCTGGCATTGGCGACCAGGCCCTGGGTGATCAGTTCCACCATCTGTGTGGCGCTGGTATCTTGCAGCATGACCATGCGGAATTGCGTGGTTCCACTGTTTCGCAGCACCTCTGCGGGGTTGGCGGTTTTGTGTTCCAGGTACAGGTCGGCGGTGTACAAGCCAGAGGTGGCGTTGCGCCGCACGCCGGTGCCATTGAGCAGCAGCGGGGCGGTGCTGGTCGCAAGCGTGGCGGGCTTTGCCACTTCCAGCGCACGGGCGGGCAAATGGACTGCGCCCAAGGCGGCGGCAATACAAACTGTGGCGGTTGCAGTGCTACGTTTCCAGGATGGGTTTTTCATAAATGCCTTTCATGCAGTAAGCAAGATTGCTTCAGAAAAACTGTACCAAGCCAGTCCGTTGAAATTTAGAGAAGGCCCACTCGGTGTTCAGTAGCGGCGTGACATATGCACCAAGATCGATTGGCGCAGAAAGCCTGGAATGTGACAAAAGCGACACGCATGCACCATGTGAACTCCAAAATGCAGTGTTTCCAGCCAGAAGCCGCTGCGCCCTGCACCACCGTGGGTTGAGAGCTTCGCCTAGACACCGGGCGCATGGGTGTGGCGTGGGTGTAGCGTTCGGGCGACAAAGAAATGGTTTACAGTTGACGTTTACGTAAACGTCAACTGCGCCAGATCAATAGGCCCAGTGATTTAGGAGCACACCGATGTCTGACCTGTCCGCCGAAGCCAAAGCCCTGGCCAACTACCGCCCCACACACAAAGTGCGGTTTGTGACCGCCGCCAGTTTGTTCGATGGGCACGACGCCGCCATCAATATCATGCGCCGCATCCTGCAGGGCATGGGTGCCGAGGTCATCCACCTGGGGCACAACCGCAGCGTGGACGAGGTGGTGACTGCCGCCTTGCAAGAAGATGCGCAGGGCATCGCCATAACTTTGCAGTTCGGCAATCTCGCTGGGCACGATGACACCACCGCCGCCGCCAAACACCTGGATGTGGGCACCACCGCGCTGTTTGAGCAAGTCCACCATGTACTTGAAGTATTCGACATGCCCGCCTTGGTAGGAGCTGATCGCAATGCCCTGGGCATCTTCTTGCAAAGCTGCAGTCACCACCTCGTCCACGCTGCGGTTGTGCCCCAGGTGGATGACCTCGGCACCCATGCCCTGCAGGATGCGGCGCATGATATTGATGGCGGCGTCGTGCCCATC
>JBKJJC010000309.1:0-4465 GCA_046598245.1 Rhodoferax sp. | reverse complement strand
TGGGAACGCTGTACCTGTTATGGGTCGGTTGGGGAATATTCCGCAGTGCTGCGGAAACCCCAGCTCCAGCCCGCACTGGCGCAATGCCTGTATCCAGCAGCGCCATCTATCGACGCGCGGTCACCACCTGTTTACTGAACCCCAAGGCCTACGCGTTCACTTTCGCGTTGTTTCCGGCCTTTGTGCGCGCCGATACCCGCTCGTTGTTGGCGCAGACATTGGCCCTTTGCCTGATTACCGTGTGTACACAAATTACGGTCTACGGAGCTGTGGCCGCCTTGGCACTGCGCTCCCGTGCGTTTATGCAGGCACGCCAGAGTGTGATCGCACGCGCCATGGGCTCCCTGTTGATGGTCTGTGCGCTGCTGACCGCTACACAGGCCTGGGTTACACACTGAACCCTTTGCGGTCAGCGATCGGGGTTGGGGAACAACAAGCTTTGCAAGCCACCCTTGCGCGCAAAGGGACTCCATTGCCCCTGTGCCTGCGCCAGACGGTCGGCCACCGCCCACCAGGCTGTGGGGTTGAGGCCCAGGCCCATGTGGCTGGCATACACCTCCACATTTTCGGTATGGGGGTTAATTTTGCAGGGCGCCTGCAAACTGGCCTGCCAGGCCACCACACCGTCGGTACGGGTGTAGATCGATGTGGTGGGCACCGGCGGTGCGGTGGGCAAATCGAAGAGTTCGGTTTCGTGCTCTACCTTGCGCCCTCGGGTCAATTCATAGATGCGCCAGGCATTGGTGCTTTTGTGCGAACCCGAGAACGGTGTACCCAGCGTGACCACGCTGCGCACGCAGTCGGGCAGCATCTTGGCCAACTCACGGGCGTACAGACCGCCCAGACTCCAGCCGACCAGGCTGACCTTGCGGCCACTCTCGTCATAGGCCGCTTGCACTTGGCGCCGCGCTTCTTGCAGCACACCGGCGCGGGGGCCGAAGTTGTGGCTTTGGTTCCAGCCCGACACGTCATAACCAATGCCCTTCAGGTAGCCGCGCAGAGGCAAGGTGGAGGTATCACTGGCAGACAGGCCGGGGAATACGATGACGGCGTGCCCATCACCGGCGGGAGCGCGCTGCAACATCGGCCAAGCCGGAATAACAGCGCCAAATTCCCAGGGAGCCCTGAGCTCCATGGCCATCAACCAGGCGCTGGGCGCCGGTGGGTGTGAAGAATGCGCGGTCTGTTGGGTTGGGGTTGCCATCTCGTAAAAGGTACTCGGCCGGTGGGCCGTCTTCCATGCTGCTGTTGTAGTGGAGACCACAGTAGCAGTTTTATTGGCATTGGGTCTGGTCTGGATCTTGACTTTAGAGTCAGGATTCTTATTTCGTGTCCCGTTGGAGACTTGTTGGAGGCCCTCGGCATGCGGGTTACTACCGAGGCCACCGTCCCTCAATGAAAATCCCGGCTGGTGGTGGCCAAATCACCCAGCAGAGGCGTCATATCCACCAGCCGTTTGGCAATCACATGGCGAACCTGGCCGCCGCTCTCTTCGTCGCGTTGCCAAACACCGTACACCGCCAGCAGGCGGGAGCGGTAGACCTCTTGGCGGAAACGCTCGCGTATCGATTTCCACACGATCACGTTGACACTGCCGGTCTCGTCCTCCAACGTGATGAAGACGACGCCCTTGGCAGTCTGGGGGCGCTGGCGCATGGTGACCAGGCCGCAGGCGCGCACCAGGCGCCCGTGTGGCAGGTTAGCCAGGTGGGCGGCGGTGAGTAGCTTCTTGTTGGCCAGTGCTTCACGCATCAGGGCCAAGGGGTGGCTGCGCAGGGTCAGTCCCAGGGCGGCGTAATCAAACTCCACCTCTTCCCCCTCGGCGGCGGCGGGCAGCAGCAGTTCGTCTTCATCAATAGGCACGCCCCGCAAGAGCGCGGGGGCAGGCTTGAGGGCCGATGCGTCCCACACCTGTTGGCGGCGGTGACCGGAGAGGGACAGCAGGGCGTCGGCACTGGCCAGGGCCTTGAGGTCGGCCTCGTTGAGGGCGCAGCGCAGGGCCAGGTCTTGGGTGCTGGTGAAGGCCTGTTGTTTGCGTTCGGTAGCGATGCGCTGACCGACCTCTTTGCGCAGGCCGCTGACCATGCGCAGGCCTAGGCGGATGGGGGGTTGGGTGTTTGGCGCTCGCCCGCAAAGGGGGTCAGCGCAAAGGGGGTCAGAGCCCGATTTCGTTGGAAGCTCCGTGCTCCGATTGCCTTCCTGTCCTGACTCGGGATCTGACCCCCTTTGCGCCGCTCCCCATTGCTCCAGTGTGCAATCCCAGTCACTGTGCGACACATCTGCAGGGCGCACTTCTACGCCATGGCGTTGTGCGTCTTGCACCAGCTGCGAGGGGCCGTAAAAGCCCAGCGGCTGGCTGTTGAGCAGGGCGGCCAAAAAGCAGGCCGGTTCGTGCCGTTTGAACCAGCAACTGAGGTAGACCAAGATGGCGAAACTGGCAGCGTGGCTTTCGGGGAAGCCGTATTCGCCAAAACCCTCCATCTGCCGGAAGATGGCCTCCGAAAAATCCAGCGGGTAGCCGTTTTTCAGCATGCCACCCACCAAGCGGTCGCGGTATTGGTGCACATTGCCATGGCGTTTCCAGGCGGCCATAGAGCGGCGCAAGCCATCCGCCTCGCCCGGGGTGAAATCCGCAGCGAGCACCGCAATCTGCATCACCTGCTCCTGGAAGATCGGCACACCGTGGGTACGACCTAGCGCTTCTTGCAAAGCAGGGTACGGCGACTGGGCTTCTGCCGGGTTTTTGCGCGCCTTTAAATACGGGTGCACCATGCCACCCTGAATCGGCCCCGGCCGAACGATGGCCACCTGCACCACCAAGTCGTAGAACACCCGGGGGCGCAGGCGCGGCAGCATGCTCATCTGCCCCCGGCTTTCGATCTGGAACACGCCCACCGTGTCGGCATCGCAAATCATGTCGTAGGTTTGCGCATCTTCCCGCGGCACATCTTGCATGCGCATGGGGCTTGGTAACTTGCGCCACTGCGTGACCAGCTCCAGGCAGCGGCGCAGCGCACTGAGCATGCCAAGTGCCAGCACGTCCACCTTCATCAGACCCACGGCGTCCAGGTCATCCTTGTCCCACTGGATGATGGAGCGGTCTGGCATGGCGGCGTTTTCAACCGGCACCAGGCGGGTCAGCGGCCCCTGCGTCAACACAAAGCCGCCCACATGCTGGCCCAGGTGGCGCGGGAAGCCCTGCAGTTGCACGGCCAGCGACATCCACAACTCCAGGCGCTCCAACGGCGGCGGCACACAACCTGGGCCCAGACGCTCCACAGCGCTTTGCAAACGCTCGACCAGCACGGTGCGGTCATACATGCCGGGGTGCTCCTTGGACAGCTCGGTGATCAGCGCCTCCGGTATCTCCAGCGCATGGCCCACGTCGCGCAGCGCGCTGCGCGGGCGGTAGCTGGTGACGGTGGCGGCAATGGCAGCGCGCGCACGGCCATACTTGGTGTAGATGTACTGGATGACTTCTTCACGCCGCTGGTGCTCGAAGTCCACATCGATATCGGGCGGCTCATCGCGTTCGCGGCTCACAAACCGCTCAAACATCAGGTTGCCGCCGATGGGGTTGACCTCGGTGATATGCAGGCAGTAGCACACCACCGAATTGGCCGCCGAGCCCCGGCCCTGGCACAAAATGCCCTGACCGCGTGCAAAGCGCACGATGTCGTGCACGGTCAAAAAATACATTTCGTACCGCAGATCGGCAATCAGGGCCAGTTCGCGCGCCAGCAGCTTCGTCACTTTGTCAGGTACCCCCAGCGGGTAACGAACATGGGCCCCCGCATCGCAGTGATGGCGCAGAGTCTGGGCGGGCGTGGCACCGGGCAGCAAGGCCTCCATCGGGTACTGGAAGGCAATCTCCTTCAGGTCAAAGTTGCACCTGGCGGCGATCACCAGAGTGTTGGCCAGCCACTCTGCGGGGTACAGCGCCGCCAACCGGGCACGCGAACGCAGATGCCGCTCGGCGTTGGCCTGCAGCGCAAAACCGCAGTGCGCCACCGGTGCGCCCATGCGCACGGCCGTCATCACATCGTGCAGGGGCTTGCGCGAGCGCACATGCATGCGCACACCACCGGTGGCCACGATAGGTAGGCCGGTGAGCGTTGACAATTGCTGCAGCCGCACCTGCTGCAATGCATCATCCAAACCCAGGTGCAGCGCCCCTGCCAGCCAAAGGTTTAAGCCAAATAGGCCTCTAGCCCCCGCAGATACTGAATATATCGCTTCTATATTGATAGCATTTGGAAAAGACAGCAAAATCTCGCAGTCGGTGAGGGATGCCCACAGGGCCTGACTCTGCGCACCGCGCCAGCCCACCTGGTACTGCCCCTTGGGCGCGGCCCGGCGCGCGGCGGTGATGAACTGGCACAGGTTGCCCCAGCCCTGCAGGTTGTGCGCCAGCGCCACCACGGTGAAATGGCGGTCAGCGTCCAAAGCAACCGAAAACTCCGCC
>JBKJJC010000056.1:0-4289 GCA_046598245.1 Rhodoferax sp. | reverse complement strand
ATGGCCAACAACCATACACACGTTTTGCTTGCAGACAAAGGTCCCATGCTCTTCTCCTCAAATGGATTCGACGGCTGCAATCTCGCACCCGACGGTGGACATACGACCGGGATCGATATTCGGATGCATCGCCGTCACCTATTTCGCAGAAGCCCGAGATATAAGTTTCAGGTCGCCAGAACTCCATATACTGGCGCGCATGAAACTGGACACCTTGAGCCTGCAGGAATTGATTGGCTTTGCCGCACAAGGCAACCATGCCGCCTTTGCGCAAGTCTATGAACGCACCCATACGCATCTGTTTGGCGTTGCCGTGCGTATATTGGGTAACGGACAGTCGTCGGAGGATGTTTTGCAAGAGGCCTATGTGAGTATTTGGAAAAGCGCAAGTGGCTACCGCAGCGAGGTCGGCGGTCAAACCATTCAACCCATGACATGGTTGATAGCGATCGTGCGCAACAAGGCGTTGGACGCCCTGCGCACGCGCACCCGCCGCAAAGAAAGCGAGTTGTCGCAGGACGATGACGTGGCAGAAGACGCGCAAGCAGGGGCAAACACCGCAGCCAGCCCCAGCGCCATGCAATTGCTGGAACAGGCAACACAGGCACTGCATATTGAAGCTTGTATGAACGCATTGGAAGGCAGCTACCGCCAAAGCCTGGCCCTGGCCTACTACCAGGGCTTGTCCCACACCGAAGTGGCGGCACAGATGGGCGCGCCATTGGGCTCTGTCAAGGCCTGGATACGACGCGGCCTGGAAAAGCTCAAGACCTGCCTGGCAGGGCAAGGGGTGGTCGCATGAGGTACACCCAACCCGAACTGCTGGACCATCTAGCTTCCTCGTATGTGCTGGGCACGCTGCAAGGCGGGGCACGGCGGCGTTTTGTGCGGCTGGCCGCGGACCGCATCGATGTACAAACACTGGTCACCCAATGGGAGATCCGTTTGGGCGAGTTGGCACAGTCAATACCGCCCCTAAAGCCCTCCGCAAAATTGTGGCCCGCTATTGCAGCTCAAACACAGGGCTCCCGGCTGCAACTGCCGCCACTCAAGCCACCGGTCTGGCTCGGCTGGTTGTTGCCAGCAGGTTTTGGCTTTGGCGGGCTGGCCGCAGGCGTGGTGGCAGCCAGTGCACTGTTTTTCCTGGCACCCACACTGTTTGTGTCCAGCGAACAAATCGCCATGCGGTCCGGTGAACGTTTGCCACCCAGCTATGTCGGGCTGCTGACCGATGCCGAGGGCAACGGCAAAGTGCTGGTCAGCTCACTGCGCCATGGCAAAACCATGACGGTAAAAATTATCGGCCCGGTGACTGCACCAACGGTCGGGCACATGGTGTTGTGGGCCCATCCCACCGAAGGGCCCGCGTTTGTCGTCGGCTTGGTTCCGACCAAGGGGTCCGCCGTTTCTAACTTGCCCGATACCTCAGAAAAGTTGTTCTCAAAAGTCAGCAAGTTGAGCGTCACGGTGGAAGCAAACGCTTCGCCCACCACGCCACAAGGGCCAGTCATCTTCAGCGGCAACTGCGCCAAACTGTGGTGAACAGGCTCACTGGGCGTATTGCCGCTCCAGGTAGTCGATGATGTCGGCCGACTCGTACAACTTGGCGCCCGTGTTCGGGTCTTCCAAGTAGGGAACCTGCACGCGCCCGTGCTCCGCCAGGACCATTTCGCGTCGGCCACCAGGCCGCGGTTTGTAAGGCCCAGAATGGACGCGCCGCACAGCCGGCCCCATGTCCGCGAATTGCTCCTTGCCAATGTTATGCAACACGTAGGCCAACTCCAACTCCGTCAACCGCTCACGCACCAGACGTGAATATGGGCTGGACTCAAAACTCCACAGCTCCAGCAATTTTTTGGGATGGGTTGCCTTGCGGGCCGTGGTGCCGCGCATGCCACTCACCAAGGAGCCTACGCCGCCCAACACAGGGGCCAGCACCCCGGTGGTGTAGGCACGCGGAGTCTCGCGGCCCGCATAAGTTTTGAACAAGTAGTCGACGATGTCGGACGCCTCGTACAACAAGGTGGAGGTGTTGGGGTCAACCAACAGGGGGAACTGGCGCTTGCCACCCAGCCTTAACGCCTCTGGGCGGAAGCGCTTGCCGCGTTTTGGGCAGGGATAAATTTCGGCATCCAGCCCCAAGGCAGTGAGCGCCTCGCGCACCCGACGGCAATTGGGGCAGCCCTCCATGTCGTAGAGCTTCAGCCGCCTTTTAGGTTGCTTGGATGCCTTGACGACACTGGTTCCGCGCCAGGCGCTCAAGGTAGAGGTGACCACGGACTGCAGGACGTTGACCCGGTGGATGGCTTTGGATGGCATGTTGACGCGCCCTTGGTTGATTTACACACATTTTGCACGCTTGACCGCCCAAAAAATGCCGTGGATACTCCGCCCATGGCCACCCTCAACGAAGAACAAGCCCGCGCCTACATGCACAAGCTGTTGGCCGCCATGAGCCAGGCGGGCGGCTCCGACCTATTCATTGCCAACGACTTTCCACCCAGCATGAAGGCCAACGGGGCCATGCAACCGCTGTCCAGTCAAAGACTCACCGGAGAATTGACACGGGTCTTTGCCAACTCTTTGATGAACGAGCGCCAGCGTGAAGAGTTTGCCAAGGAGATGGAGTGCAACTTTGCCATCTCCATACCCGGCCTCTCGCGCTTTCGCGTGAACGTGTATGTGCAGCAACAAAACGTGGCCATGGTAGTGCGCACCATTGCCTCCGAGATTCCCAATTTTGAGAAACTGGACCTGCCACCGATCCTCAAAGAAGTCATCATGAACAAGCGCGGCCTGGTGCTGGTGGTGGGCGGCACAGGTTCAGGGAAATCGACCACATTGGCGGCGCTGATCGACCACCGCAACAGCACCTCGGCAGGCCACATCATCACGGTGGAAGACCCGGTCGAATACGTGCATGTGTCGAAGAAATCGCTGGTCAGCCACCGCGAGGTCGGTGTCGATACCCACTCGTGGCACCATGCGTTAAAGAACACCCTGCGCCAGGCACCCGATGTGATTCTGATTGGCGAGATTCGCGACCCTGAGACCATGGAGCACGCCATCGCCTTTGCCGAAACCGGCCACCTGTGCCTGGGCACGCTACATGCCAACAGTGCCAACCAGGCCATAGACCGCATCATCAACTTCTTCCCCGAAGAACGCCGTAACCAGCTGCTGATGGATTTGTCCGCCAATTTGCGCTCCATCATTTCGCAGCGCCTGGTGCGCACCGAAGACGGCAAGGGCCGCAAGGCCGCCATCGAGATCTTGCTCAACACACCCACGATTGCCGATCGCATCTTCAAGGGTGCATTTGGCGAGATCAAGGGCTTGATGGAAAAGTCACGCGAGCTGGGTATGCGTACCTTTGACTGGGCCCTGTTTGAGCTGTACAACGACGGCCATATTGGCTACGAAGAAGCTCTGCGCAATGCGGATTCGGCCAACGAGTTGCGTCTGGCCATGAAGCTCAAAAGCAAGCGCGGTGAGCCCGAAACCGCCAGCGGCCCCACCCTGTCATTTGACAAGGAACCAACCGCTGAAGAACTGGAAGCCTTGCGTGAAGCTGAACGCGTCAAGCAGGCCCAACGCAAACGCGAACTAGAAGACCAGGAGCTAGAGAAAAAAATGAAAGAAAAGGGCGTGGACAGCCGCTTTAACTAGGCTGTCTATTCGTCCTGCAGGCGGGGTGTGGACTGGCCTTCTGCCAGCTCACCGGTGTCGGGGTTTATCCAGTCGGCAACGCCAATTTCATCCTCTGCCTCCTGCAAGGTCTCGCCAGGCTCTGCAGACTCTTCACTCGCCAACTGCATATCGGCCAAAGCCAGCTCCAGGCTATCAAAGGGCCCAAACTCCTGCTTGCCATCGGGGGTTACCCAGTAGTAGCCGTCGGGGTGGTGCATGAGTTGGCCGATTTCTACCTCGGTAATCCCTTCGTCGCCGTCCTCATCGCTTAGTTCATCGCTATTGTCTTCGCCGTGCAGCAGCGCATCGTCCAGATCAGGTGGTGCATCTACAGCAGTCGTCGCAATCTTGTTCGCCATGATGATTCTCCAAGTAGGTCCAACATCGTTGACTGCATCCTACTCCTGCACAAAACCCCATTTACAAAAGGCCTACAACAAGCCTACTACCGGGTAACGCCGCCACTCCGGCTCGTGGAACCGTTTGCCATGGGCGAAGATGAAATCCAGCACCGCCGTCTGGTTGTTTGCCAACTCGGGAGAGGCCTGCTTCCAGGCCTCGAATCGCACTTTTAGCGCGGGCTCTTCTTGCAGCATTTC
>JBKJJC010000354.1:0-4679 GCA_046598245.1 Rhodoferax sp. | reverse complement strand
TTGTCCAACAACAGGCGGACGCGCCAAGCGCCTGCGGGGTTCTGCATACACAACCTGGCCAATGTCTGTTGCACAGCATCTGGCCGCCATGCAAAACCAAAGTACGCCGCCGAGGCTTCCATGCGCGCCAAGTGGGCGGACGCATGCTGCAACACGCCGTCTTGCAGCGCCAGCGTTTCCAGCAACTCAAAGGACTGGCTGGCGCGGGTCAGGTAGGTCTGTTTGTGCCGCCATTCCTGCCATTCGCCATCTGCTTGGGCGTCAGACGTTATGCCGCTGCCGGTGCCGGTGCGCACGCGGTTGCCTTGGGTCAGCACGGTGCGTATCGGCACATTGAAAGTAGCACTGCCGCCCGGGCGCACCACGCCAACTGCGCCGCAGTAGACGGCGCGGTCGGTGTCCTCCAGTTCGCGGATCAGCCGCATGGCCTGCACCTTGGGTGCACCCGTGACCGAACCGCAGGGGAAGAGTGCGGTAAACACATCGACCAGGCTGGTACCGGGGCGCGTGTCGGCATGCACATCGGTCACCATCTGCCACACCGTGGACAAAGCCTGAACGCGGCACAGGCCGTCCACCACCACAGAAAAGGGAGTGGCCAGGCGCGACAAGTCGTTGCGGATCAGGTCTACGATCATCACGTTTTCGGCCCGCTCTTTGGGTGAGCTGATCAAAGCGTCGGCCAACGCCGTATCTTCCTGCGGTGTGCTGCCCCGGGGTGCTGTGCCCTTCATCGGGCGGGTGACGATATGGCCTTCGTGCCAGTCAAAAAACAACTCTGGGGAGACCGATAACACCTGCTCGTCGCCCGTATCGATATAGGCGGCAAACCCCCCCGGTTGGGCCTGGCGCATGGCGGCAAACAGATCCCACGGAAGCACTTGCAGCGCCCCTTCGTTGCGGGCCGTGAAGTTGGCCTGGTAAATCTCGCCATCGGATATGGCTTGATGCAAACGGCCCAGCGCTGCGTCGAAACTTGCGCGTTGCATGCCGGGTTGCCAGATGACGCGCCGCATGCCGTTCCCGGCTGTCGGGCCAGGCTGCTCGGCGGCAGTGGGCAGCGTCGCATCGTGCACGCCAAACCAGGCCAGTGGCCCGGTTGCCGGGTGCACGTCCAACGCACTGTCGAAGGCGGGTGCCGCTTCGTAACGCACATAACCCACACACCATTGACCGCTCAACGCACGGTCTTGCACGGCCTGCAGCACAGCTTTCACCTGGTCCAAGGTGTGCGCCACCAGCACTTCAACCGGTTCGCCAAACGCCACACGCAAAGCCGCAGAACCCGCTGGCATGGCCTTGCGTGGCGGGGTACCGTCGTTGGCGGGTGTAGGGGCCTGTATGGCGGCGAAATCGATCAGGGCGCGCATGCTGTGGTTTGTAGGCTGGGGCTGCCGATTATGCTCAGGTGTCTGTAACCTTGGTAGCGCACACGGCAATGGCAAAACTTTTAATCTTGGGTGGTACGGTGTTCTTGGGTCGGCATGTGGTCGACGCAGCATTGGCTGCGGGCTGTGAGGTCACCCTGCTTAACCGCGGTACCCGCACGGTGCAATTTGCGCAACCCGTGGAGCAATTGCGTGGTGACCGCGATGGTGATCTCAGCGCCCTGCACAGTCGCCATTTTGATGCCGTAGTGGACTGCAGCGGCTACACACCGGCGCAGTTGCAGCGCTCAGGCGAAGCGCTGCGTGACCGTGTTGCGCACTACGTGTTTGTGTCCACCGTATCGGTCTACGCGCAGTTTGCACCGGGTTGCAACTATGACGAAAATGCGCCGGTCACTACAGCCTTTGAGGGCTATGGCGGTGCCAAAGCCCGTGCTGAGGAGGCGATTGAGGCGGCCATGCCCGGGCGGGTATCCATCTTGCGCCCCGGGTTGATCGTGGGGCCCTACGACCCTACCGGGCGCTTCACCTACTGGCCCATGCGCCTGGCCCGCGGCGGGCGGGTTTTGGCACCTGGCCGACCAGACCGGCCGGTGCAGTTTATCGATGCGCGTGATCTGGCGCAGTGGTGTGTGCGGTTGGCTTTGCAACCCAGGCCCGGTGTCCTGCACGGAGTGGGGCCATCCGCCAGCATGGCGGATCTGCTGCAAGCCTGCGAGCAAGCCTGTGGCAACGCCGCAGAACTGGTGTGGTGTGATGACGCGGCATTGTTAGACGCAAAAGTGGCGCCTTGGAGCGGCTTGCCGCTGTGGATTCCAGAGGCCGATCCTGACTTTGGCGGAATGTTGCTGGCCAGCGGACAACGCGCCCTAAATGCCGGTTTGCACACCCGCCCTTGGCTTGATACCGCACGCGACACCCTGGCGTGGTCGTGCCAAGCGGGGGCGTCAGCCCACTCTGCTTCGGCGTTGACGCCCGAGGCCGAGGGGAAAATTTTGGCAAACCAGGGGTTGCGCCCTGCGTCTGTGGGCTGAAAGGCGTTGGCCCGTATGAACGCCGTCGTCAGCTTTGCGCCCTTGTCGCGCCCGGATGCCACGGTGTTGATACTGGGCAGTATGCCGGGCGTGGCATCGTTGAATGCCCAGCAGTACTACGCCCATCCGCGCAACCATTTCTGGCCCATTATGGCCAGCCTAGTTTGTGTCGATTTGGCGGAATCGTATGGGCAGCGGGTTGAGGCGCTGACCCAATCCGGTTTTGCAGTGTGGGATGTGTTGCAGAGCTGTGTGCGGCCCGGCAGTCTGGATAGTGCCATCCAGACAGGCACACGTGTGCCGAATGACTTTGCGGCATTTTTCAATGCCCATCCAGCGATACGTTTGGTGGGATTCAATGGCACCGAGGCTGAAAAGAGTTTCAGGGCCTATGTGCTGCCCGACTTGCAGACTGAGGAAGCTATACGTTATGTACGGCTACCGTCTACCAGTCCGGCGCATGCCATTGGTTTTGAGAACAAACTGGCGGCGTGGCGAACAGCCTTGCGTCACCAGTAATTTGCGACCGATGACTTAGGCCGAAGCGGCCTTGTTGCGGCGGCGGGCAATGCCTCCGACCAAAGCCAGGCCTGCCAGCATCAGCGCGTAGCTTTCTGGCTCGGGCACTGCGGACACCATGTACAACTGATCTTGCGCATGTTTTGTGTAATTACCACTACTGTCTTTGCTGTACAGGTTTAGTACCCGCGCGGCGCCGATGCCGCTCCAGGCGCCAGACGAGACGGCCGAGTTGGCCATGGTTTTGTACGTAGTAGCCAGGGTGCTCATCGCGCCAAAAGATTCACCCTCTAGTGACCAAATAGCCTGCTGGACAGCCGTGTTTTTGACCGCCTGGGTGCCATTGCCCCACTTTGCAACGTTTGACAGATGGGTGGTAAAGAACTGTGTGAACAACCATGCGGTGCCAGCGCTGATGGGGTCTTGTGTAGAGGTGTGGCCAACTTCGCTGCCACTGTAGACACCATAGACTCCAGGCGCATTGACGGTGTGGTTGGTTACGCCGCCGACCTTGTAGTTGGTGCCAAAACTGATGTTTTCTTTGTACTCTAGGCAGAAACTCTCGAAAGAGTTGTTCCAGCTGCCAGTCGCGCCAGATACCACCGCACCATTAAACGCGCCGCCGACGCCATTGCCAACGCCGTCTGTAAATTTAATGATGGTGCCGGTGACCACTGTGGCTGCCGCCCACTGTGTGCCTACCAGCAGAGCGACTGCCATGGCGGAACGGGCCAAAGTACCGATATTCTTAGTGCGCATTGTGTTGATTCCCTATTTGTCAGAATGTAAAAATTTGTTACTTCGACTGTAGGGGTTGGTGTGCGGATGGTAAATAGTCCAATCGGACTAATCAATTGTTGGGAACCAATTCCACGCGGCGGTTCTTGGCCTTGCCGTCTTCACTGGTATTGGGCGCAATGGGGCTGGCAAATGACACGCCCACTGGCGTCAGGCGCTTGCGGTCGGCCTTGTACTGGCTTACCAGCACACTGATCACTGCATCGGCCCGGCGTTTGGAAAGGTCCGTGTTGGACGCAAACTCGCCCACATTGTCGGTGTGGCCCACGACCAACAACTTGAGAGTGGGTGTGCCAGCCAACAGTCTGGCGATCTGTTCTAGTGTTTCTTTTGATTCAGGTTTGACATCGGCTTTGCCCGAATCAAAGTACAAGCCGTACAGTGCGACCCGGCCATTGGCAGTGATGGACTGTGCCATTTCTTCGGCTTTGACAGTCACCATCTTTTGCTCCATGGCTTTGAGCTCCATTACATCCAAGACGACGACGGTGCGGCGCTCGAACGCCTTGCAGTAGGTGCCACCGTCCAGGGTATAGGCGAGCACCGAAACGAAGGCATTGGACTTGGGCAATTCCAGCGCAGCATAACGTTGTTCGCCGGTGCGACCGGTCTGGGCGCAATTGCCGTTGGTAAATGCTTTGTCCTTGATCTTGTCTTCTGGAGTCAGCACCATCGCTAGGCTCTGGTCGCCACCGCCGCCTTCGCTGCTGCGTGTGCCGTCGCCGCCGCATTCGGGGCTTTTGCATTCAAACAGCGTCTTGCCTCCCTTTGCGGTTGCGTCGTTCTGGTAGTTGCGCACGGCCTGCAGAGGCGACACGTTTTCGGGCAACAGGTAAACAAGGTGGCTGCGCTTGCCTTCCAACGTTTTGCTTTGCGCGGGCTCAAACACCATGTTGTTGTGGGCGTCACGCTTGGTCTTGTCGGCAATGGCCTTTAGCGG
>JBKJJC010000133.1:0-4937 GCA_046598245.1 Rhodoferax sp. | reverse complement strand
CAAAGGCCAGGGGCAGACCCATCAGCCCGTAGCGCCAGCCCTGGCGCCAGGTAAAGGTCTGCGCGCCAGTGCCCGCAGCACTCACGGTGCAATACCTGCCAGCAAGGCCGAGCGCATTCGGGGTTCACTGGTGGACTCGGCCAACCAGATGCCGAAAAACAGGCGGCTGAATTCGGCATCGGCAATGGAAGCGCGTGCCGTACCGTTGAACCAGAAGCGCGCACCCAGACCAGGCTGGTGCAGGCCGGTGATGCGGTCACCGTCTTTAACGTCGGGAAAGGTATTTTGCATGGCGGACAACCAGCGCTGCTCTTGTGACGGGGTAATGCTGGCGCCCCACCGCATCTCCACCAGGGAGCGTTGGGCAATGGCGGCACCGTCCAGGTTGCGCAGGTAATTCAACTGCAGCGCAAAGGCGGTTTGCGGATAACGGCTGGCGTTAAAACCCGGTGCCACCCACAGGGTGGCGTCATAAATATTGAATGTGAAGTAACGCATGCGTGCAGTACCCGCCCACAGGGCTCCCGGCAGTTCGGTCGCAATTTCCGGTACGGGTGACGGGGGGGCAACGGCAGCACCCGTAGCCGCCACTTGCGCGGTCACCGTGGCGGGTGTGCAAACACCCAGGGCGCTCAGGCTGCCAATGGCGCTGGAAACTATGACGGTGCGGCGGTTTAGCATGGCTGGATGTTTGGCATGGGTACAGGGCTTACTGCCTCAGGCGGCAGGTTTGCGCAGCGTGTACTGCACGACGTCGATGTTGTTTTCCATAAAAGCCGCCTCGCAGTAAGCCAGATAGAACTCCCAAATGTGCAGGAAGCGTTGGTCAAAGCCGGTCTTGAGCACCTGTGCGCGCTGAACCATGAAGCTTTCGCGCCAGCGGTTGAGCGTCTCGGCATAGTCATGCCCAAAGGCCAGTTCTTCAACTACTTCCAAACCGGCAGCCTGCGCCTGGCGGCGGAACTCGCTGGGGCACGGCAGGCAGCCGCCGGGGAAGATGTACTGCTGGATGAAATCGGTAGAACCCACGTAGCGCTCAAACAGCGCGTCATCAATCACTATGCTTTGCACACAGGCATAGCCCCCCGGCTTGAGCAGCTTGGACACCGCGGCAAAGTAGGTGGGCCAGTATTCGCGCCCCACCGCCTCCACCATTTCTATGGAGCAAATGGCGTCAAACGGTTCGTCGGTGATGTCGCGGTAATCCTGCAAACGCAGGTCGGCTTGTTTGGATTTGCCGAGGCGGTGCAGGCGCTCTTTGGCAGAGCTGAGTTGTTCGCTGCTCAAGGTGACGCCGGTGACATGGGCGCCGTATTCCACGGTGCCCATCTCAGCCAACGCGCCCCAGCCGCAGCCGATTTCCAGCACCCGGTAACCCGCTTGTACGCGGGCTTGCTCCAAGGCACGGCGCACCTTGGTTTTTTGGGCCTGGGCCATGGTTTGTGTGTAGTCACCGTTGAAAAGGGCGCTGGAGTAGTTCATGGTCTCGTCCAGCCACAGGCGGTAAAACGAGTTGCCCAGGTCGTAGTGGGCATGGATGTTTTTTTGGCTATTGGTGCGGGTGTTGCGGTTCAACAAATGTTTGACGCGGTACAGCAGCCGCCCGGCCCAGGTGCCGTAGATCACGCTCTCCACTTCGGCGCGGTTCTTGACCAATACGCGCAAAAGGTCCACCAGATTGGGTGTGCTCCAGTCCCCGGCGATGAAGGATTCGGCAAAGCCAATGTCACCAGACTTGAGCGCCGCTGCGCACACCTTCCAGTTGTGCAGGTTGAGTGTGGCGTGGGGCATATCGCCCTGGCCAAAACGCTGCATGCTGCCGTCTGGCAATTGCAGAGTCAACGTGCCGTGGCGCAGGTTTTGCAGCAGGCGCAACACGGTGCGCGCGGCAGCCGGTGTGCCCCGGGGGATGGTGAAGGTTGTGGGTGCTGTGGCACTGTTCATGCTGGTCATGGTGTGGGCTCGGTCAGGGTCAGCGGGTGGTAAAGGTGGCGGGTGGCAGGGGTTTGCCAAAGAACGGGGTTTTTTTGCAGAAAAGTTTGAAGGCCTGCCAGTGGATGCGCAATACCACGCCCACCGTCATGGCGGGGTAACGCCACAGCGCCCGGCGCACGGTTTGGCGGGTCAGCGGCTCCAGCTTGCCGCTCACGCTGGTCTCTATCAGCGGGCCGTTGGCGTCGTCAAAGTCAATGCTGGCTATGGTGTGGCTGCGGTCGGGTGTAAACATGAACCGGAAGCGGTAACCCCCCTCCACCGGCGCAAAGGGCGACACATGGAAAACCTTGGCAGCGCGCAGCTCCACGCCAAACTTTGGGTGCTCCAGTAAGTAGCAGTGGCGCTCGCCAAAGGTGTTGTTCACCTCGACCACGATGGCGCGCAAGGAGCCATCCTTGCGGTGGCAGTACCAAAAACTGACCGGCTTGAAGGTATGGCCCAGCACGCGGGGGTAACAGTGCAGCCAGATTTCACCATCGGCGGGGTCGGTGTGTATGCCACCGTGTGCGCTACCGATGCCTTCGCTGGCCAGCAACGCGTCCAGCCAGGCCAAAGCGCCACCCTGCGCGGGGCCGCGACCATCGCCGTGGTCGGCGTCATAAAAACTCAATGGCGCAAAGCGGTTACGGGCCAGTGCCGCGCTGCCGTGGGTTTCCAGACTGCGCAGCGGCAGCATCAAAAAATAGTTGCCGTAGACAAAGGCGTTGCGCACCGGCGCCAGGCGCGTGTGGCGCACTTGCCCAAAGCCGATTTGGGGAACGGCCAATGGTGGGGTTGGTGCGTGAGCAGGCGCAAACATGGGGTGCAGCGTTATGGGGCCAGGTTCAACTCGGCGTGGAGGCGGTCCGCCACCGCCAGACCCGATTTCAAACCGTCTTCGTGGAAGCCATAACCGGTCCAAGCGCCACAGAAATAGGTGTTTTGCTGACCTTGCAGTGCGCCCACCTGGCCCTGGGCACGGATGGCGGCCACGTCAAAAACGGGGTGGGCGTAGTCAAAGCTGGCATGCACATGTGCCGGGTCAATCTCCACGATCGGGTTCAAAGAAACCACCACCGGCTGCTCAAAAGGCACGGGTTGCAGCATGTTGATCAGGTAGTGCAGGCAGACCTGGGAAGTGTCCCGACCAGTGTTCGCTGCGCGCTGGTAGTTCCATGCGGCCCAGGCGCGGCGGGACCGCGGCAGCACCGAGGTATCGGTGTGCAGCACGGCGCGGTTGGGCTGGTAACGAATGGCGCCCAGCGTTTGTTGCTCCGCGCGGCTGGGGTCGGCCAACAGGGCCAACGACTGGTCTGAATGGCAGGCTAGCACCACCTTGTCGAAACGCTCGGTCTGACCATTGGCGTAGATGCTCACCCCTTGGGCGTCGCGGGTGATGCGCTGCACGGGGGCGTTCAGGCGTTTGTCGGGAATCTGCGCCACGATTTTCTCTACGTATTGGCGCGCACCGCCAGCAACCGTCCACCATTGCGGCCGGTTGCTGACCTGGATCAATCCGTGGTTGTGGCAGAAGCGGATCATGGTGGCCACCGGAAACTGCAGCATCTGGTCGGTGGGACAGCTCCAGATGCAGCCCAGCATCGGCAGGAAATACCAGTCGCGGAATTCGCTGGAGAGGTGGTGCTGTTCCAGAAAGCTGGCCAGGGGCTGCATCAACTCGGTCTCGGCATTGCGCAGTGCAATGTCGGTACACAGCTGGTTGAAGCGCATGACGTCGCGCAGCATGCGCAGAAAGCTGGGGTTGAATATGTTGCGGCGCTGGGCAAACACCGTGTTCAACGAGGAGCCGCTCCATTCCAGTGGGCGCTGGCCATTGGCGCCGGGTACTTGTACCGAAAACGACATATCCGAACGGGCGGTCGGTACCTGCAGGTCGGCAAACAGTTGTATTAACTGCGGGTAGGTGCGTTCGTTGAAGACCAGAAAGCCAGTGTCTACGCCGAAGGTTTGGCTCCCACCGGTGCTGGTCGGCAGGCTCAGATCTACCGTGTGGGTGTGCCCACCAAAGTAGCTACCCGCTTCAAACAGGCTGAGATCGGCTTGGCCGCGCAAGGCATGGGCCAGACCCAGGCCAGAGATGCCGGAACCGATGATGGCGATTTTCATGGTGCGGTGAAAGACGTATAGGTCACTGAGGAATTCACAATTTAAACCAGTTGGTATTTTTGTGACTGTATAGTAACTTATCGCCCAAATAAGTATTTACCCACTTGCGCAGTGTGGATATAGGGCGTCTTTCAGCTGCAGTTGGGCGCGGCAAACGGGGCTGCGCGCCGGGTTGACTACCAGGGCCGGTCGGAAGACGGTGCTGCGGTGAGCGGCAAAAGGCGCTCCAGATTGATCTGGACCTTGACCTCACGGTGCGGAACGCTGGCCACGATGCGAAAGTCGCGGGTGCTGGTCTCCCGTATCGTGGGCTCCAGCGTTGGCATGCCACTGCGGTTCACTAACACGGCGACCCGTGGGGTGCTGGTGTTCTGGCCGCGTTTGATAACCACGGCCACTTCATCCGTGGCCAGCCGCACAAAGGAGCCTGGTTGGTAAATGCCCACGGCCTTAATTAGCGCGGCACCGGTTTCATCGACTTGGCGGTTCTCATCAAAGTAACAGGCCTGCATGGCGGCAGCCGGTGCAATAGGCGCCCGCCCCGCCCGTGGTGCCAGGCGGGCGGCAAACATATCTGCGCGCTGGATGAGGCGCGCCACCTGCTGCCCAGCTGTCCTGGATTGCAGGGGCCCGGGGGTCTGGGTGTGGTGGTCACGCACGCCGTCTAGCCAGATCGTATCGGCCACGCCCAGCGCCGTCAGTATCTCTGCCGACTTCAAGGCATGGACATCGATGGCCCTGCGCTGCACGGGCGAGGGTGCTTCGGCTTGGCGGCTCAACTGGTCTTGCAGCCCGGTCATGCCCAGGTTCATGGTTAATGCCGCGTTGCACAGAAC
>JBKJJC010000077.1:0-6580 GCA_046598245.1 Rhodoferax sp. | reverse complement strand
TGTTGCTGTTTGCGCTGGCCACCACACTGACCATTGCAGCCCAAACCTGGTGGGCCATTGCGCAGGACAAGCAGCAGACCCTCGCATCCGAGACAAATAACGGCTTGGTGGCCGTGCGTTTACTGGAAGAACACGCCAGCCAGACTTTGCAGGACGCAGAACACTCCCTAGACCGGGTGGCCCGCGCCGTACGTGCCAGCGACCAGTTCGAATCGCCCACTCTGATCCGCGGCATTGTTGCAAGCCATGACATCGGGCAAAGCCGCCACCTCAAGGCGCTGCAATACGTCACGCCCGAAGGCATCGGCTGGATCAGCTCGCCAGACTACCCCACGCACCAGACCGAAGCTTCGCAGCGCAGCCATATCCAGTACCTGCTGCAGAATGCGAACCACCGTGGCGCGGTGGTCGGCCACCCCTATGCCAGCGCCTATGACAGCCAGTGGGTCATCCCCGTGGCCCGCACCCTGTACAACCGCAAGGACCAGGCCGTGGGTGTGATCAGCGTCGACATTCGCCTTAGCTACTTTGGTACCTTGTATTCGCGGGTGGCCAAGGAAAATAAAGCCAGCGTCACGCTGCTGTCAGACCAAGGCTTCATACTGGCGCGCTCGCCCTTTGAGGCCCGTTATGTGGACCGCGATGTGTCCGACCTACCGCGACTGAATACGGTGCGCAATACCGCGGTGGAAGGCTCGTTCGATGACGAATCTTTTTTGGACGATGACGAAGGCCCCAAGCTCTACACCTTTCGCAAGCTGGCGGGCTTTCCCGTCACCATGGTCTATGCGCGGGACTATACGTACGTGCTGGCATCCTGGGAACGCCGCACCTACGAGCGCCTGCTGCTCGCCATTTTTAGTATTGCCCTGGTCGCGGCGCTGACCTACACGCTGCGCGTCTACATCAGGCGACTGCAGCGCACACAGTCTTCGCTGCGTGAAAGCGAGGCCAAGTTTTTTGGCCTGTTCCGCCAGTCACCCGTGCCGCACACCTTGGTGCACAACCTGGATGGCAAGTTTGTCGAAGCCAATGATGCCTGGCTTCAGCAGTATGGCTACAAGTTGAAAGATGTGATTGGCAGCAACGCGATCGAGCTCAATATCTGGGCGGATCCGTCCCAGCGCGAGCACCTGGTGGCAGCCCTGGAACCCGACGGCACCGTAGACCGATTTGAGGTGGTGCACCGGCACCGCGATGGCCACCACATCACGCTGCTGATGTCTGGTCGCAATTTGGTGATTGGCGACGAAAATTTGATTCTGTTCACCTTGGTAGATGTGACCCGCCAACGCGAGGCCGAGCGTGAAATCCGGAACATGAACCTGGAGCTGGAGCTGCGGGTGCAGGCCCGCACCGAAAAGCTCGAAATTGCGAACAACGAACTCAGCGTAGCGCTGGCATCGGTACGCGCCATGCAGACCGAACTGGTGCGCTCTGAAAAGCTAGCGGCCCTGGGCTCATTGGTGGCGGGTGTTGCCCATGAACTCAACACCCCCATTGGCAACAGCGTGACGGTGGGCAGCACGCTGCAGCACCAGGTGAACGACCTCGCCCAGGCGTTCGAAAAAGGCGAGCTGCGCCGCTCGACCCTGGTGGTGTTCCTGGAAAACGCCCAACACGGCACCGACATTTTGATGCGCGCCCTGACCCGAGCCAGCGAGTTGATTCGCAGTTTCAAACGGGTGGCGGTAGACCAGTCGAGTGACCAACGCCGCACGTTCGATCTGCAAACCACACTGCGCGAGGTCTGCCTGACGCTGGAGCCCATGTACAAGAACAAGCCGTTCGAGTTAACGTTGTCACTGCCCGACCAGGTGGAGATGGACGGCTATCCGGGTGCCCTGGGGCAATTGATCACCAATTTTGTCAGTAACGCGTTGCAACACGGATTTGAAGGCCGAGAGCGCGGGCAAATGCATGTACGCGCCGTAGCGTCTGGCGCCACCCACGTCACACTTCAGTTCAGTGACGACGGCATTGGCATGACCGAGGACACCCGCAACCGGGTTTTCGACCCGTTTTTCACGACCAAACTAGGGCAAGGCGGTTCAGGCCTGGGGATGAATATTGTCTACAACATCGTGCACGATGTGTTGGGCGGCACTATCGAGATCACCTCCAGTCCGGACGCCGGCACGCTGATCACGGTGCACCTACCTGTTTGTGCACCCCTTCCGGCTAACCAGCCCGCTCAGGTGCACCGATTCCCCTGAATCAGCGCTTACACCCGTTATTGGCGAATGACGTCAGCGCCCACCGGGGGTTTGAATGCAAAAGCGGAAGCTTCGATCGTGGCATTTGCCTTGAACCCCGTGAAACGCAGACTAGATTTTTGGCCAAAGCTGTCCACAATTTCCAGCACCGCCAGCTCACCGGTTTTGAAACCCACACGCACGGTTTGCAGTGCGCTATCTTTGGCTTTGGGGGTTGCCAGCACCCACTCAAGGCCTTCGCTGTCAGCATCGGACGTGAGCACAAAGTCTGCCTGCAAGGCCTTCAAATCGGCGGCCGAGGCGATCAATGCTGCGGGTGTGGAGCCCAGTGCTTGGCCCTGCGCGCGCGCCGTCACTTGATTCAGGTCCACGTCATACAGCCACATCGTCTGGCCGTCCGCAACAATGGTTTGTTCAAACGGCTTTTTGTAGACAAAACGGAAGCGACCCGGGCGGGAAAACTCGAACACGCCGCTGGATGTCTTGGAACGCGCGGCCTGCCCTTCTTTGGCCGGCACGGTAACCACCTGGGTAAAGTCGGTGCGTGCGGTTTTCACCGTCTTCACAAACGATTCCAAGCCATCTAGGCCTGTAGCCCCCGCAGATGCTGAATAAGCAGCTATCAAAAATGTAGCGGTCAATAATTTTTTCACAATAGCCTTTGTAAGTATTTATTCGGCACGGGCGGGCACCAGGATGTCGCGCTGGCCGTTGGTGCTCATGGCGCTGACCAAGCCAGCCTTCTCCATGTCTTCCACCAAACGGGCGGCGCGGTTGTAGCCAATCTTCAGGTGGCGTTGCACCAGCGAGATGCTGGCCTTGCGGTTCTTCAGCACCACTTCCACGGCCTGGTCGTACATCGGGTCTTTTTCTCCGCTAGGGCCACCCTCCGCGCCGGGCTCACCTTCGCCATCGATCGTACCGCCTTCGAGCACACCTTCGACATAGTTGGGTTCACCCTGGCTCTTGAGATAACTGACGACGCGGTGCACTTCTTCATCACTAACAAAGGCACCGTGTACACGGACGGGGAAGCCCGTGCCACTGGCCATGTACAACATGTCGCCCATGCCCAGCAGGGCTTCGGCACCCATCTGGTCCAGGATCGTACGGCTGTCAATCTTGGAGCCCACCGAGAAGGCGATACGGGTCGGGATATTGGCCTTGATCAGGCCGGTAATCACATCCACGCTGGGGCGCTGCGTGGCCAGGATTAGGTGGATGCCAGCAGCACGGGCTTTTTGCGCCAGGCGGGCGATCAACTCTTCAATCTTCTTGCCGACCACCATCATCAAGTCAGCCAACTCGTCGATGACAACAACGATGTGGGGCAAACGGTCCAGCGGCTCAGGCGATTCGGGTGTCAGGCTGAACGGGTTGTAGATGAATTCGCCGCGCGCTTTGGCCTCGTCCATCTTGTGGTTGTAGCCGGCCAAGTTGCGCACACCCATCTTGCTGAGCAATTTGTAGCGCCGCTCCATCTCGGCCACACACCAGGTCAGGCCGTGGGCGGCTTGCCGCATGTCGGTGACCACGGGTGCAATCAGGTGCGGAATGCCTTCGTAGACCGACATTTCCAGCATCTTGGGGTCGATCATCAGCAGGCGCACGTCGCGCGCCTCCGCCTTGTACAGCAGCGAGAGAATCATCGCGTTGATACCGACCGATTTGCCCGAACCCGTTGTACCGGCCACCAGCACGTGGGGCATTTTGGCCAGATCGGCAACGATGGGGTTTCCGATAATGTCTTTGCCCAAACCCATCGTCAACAGCGACTTGCTGTCGTTGTAGACCTGCGAACCCAGAATCTCACTCAGGCGTATCGACTGCCGCTTGGCATTGGGCAACTCCAGCGCCATGTAGTTTTTGCCGGGAATCGTTTCCACGACGCGGATGGATACCAGGCTCAAGCTGCGCGCTAGGTCCTTGGCCAGGCCGACGATTTGCGAGCCTTTGACGCCGGTGGCAGGCTCGATCTCGTAGCGGGTGATCACCGGGCCGGGCTGGGCCAGCACCACGCGCACTTCCACACCAAAGTCCTTAAGCTTCTTTTCGATCATGCGGCTGGTCATCTCCAGCGTCTCGGGGGCAACCGTCTCTTGGCGTAACTGCGGTCCATCGAGTAAGTCAACCTGGGGCAACTTGCTGTCGGGCATTTCTGTGAACAATGGCTTTTGGCGCTCTTTGGCCACACGTTCACTGCGCGGCGGGTCGATGATGACCGGCTCCAGGATGACCATGGGCTGTGGATGGTGCACTATGGTTTCTTCGCGCTCTTCCAGCAAAATTTCTTCGCGCTCACGCATGGCCTGCTGGCCCAGCACGCGGTCCTCGGCCCGCTCGCGTTGTTGCTTACGGGACTGGACCAATCCATCGAGCCAGGCACCAATACGCTCTGCCACGTGCATCCAAGAAAAGCCAAACACCAGCGCCGATCCGATGACACCCAGTGCGATAGACACCAGGCCCGAGCCCGAAAATCCCAGCCACTTCACACTCAAAGGCCCTATCAGATACCCCAGCGCACCACCGCTGTGGTCGGGTAGGCGCGGCTCCAGGCTGTACAACCGTGCCCACTCCAGCGAAGTGCTGGCGTACAGTAGCAACGCAAAGCCAATCCAGAACACCAACTGACGGGGAAAGGCGTGGCTGGCTTCATCACCCCGCAGTCGGTTAGCCAGCAGTGCAAGCCACAGGCGAACGCCCACCGCTATACACCACCAAGCCGAGTAACCCAACAGGAAATAACTGGCATCCGCCAACCAGGCACCCAAGCGCCCGACCCGGTTGGCCACCGGAAGGCCTGCACCCGAGGTAGACCATGCAGCGTCTTGCGGCGAATAGGTCAACAGCGCTGTAAGCCACAGCGCCAGAAAGACAAAACCGCAAATCAGTGCGATTTCGTTGGCAAACCGACCCATACCGGTGGGGGCTGGGGCGCGTTGTGGCGCAGAAGATTGGAGGGTATGGAGAGAATAGGTCATGTAAAAACGGGCAGTCCGGCAAGCTTAACGCACGCCAGCGTCCTTCATTAACGGCGCAGCACGCCCTGGCGCCTACGCAAAGGGCCTAGCGTAGTTGTGTGCGCCAGCTCTTCTTACAATCGGGGGTGAATTGAAAAAGTCTGCATTGTCCCGAAATGTACACGGCCCCGCACCCGTCTTCCGCTACAAAAGGTTACTTACTCCATGTCTGATCCCAAACACGCCAAAGTCCTGATTCTGGGCTCTGGCCCCGCAGGTTATACCGCTGCTGTCTATGCCGCGCGTGCCAACCTCAACCCGGTGCTGGTGACCGGCATGGCCCAAGGCGGCCAATTGATGACGACCACCGAGGTCGACAACTGGCCGGCCGATGTGCACGGCGTGCAAGGTCCTGAGCTGATGCAGCGCTTCCTGGAGCACGCCGAGCGTTTCAAAACCGAAATTTTGTTTGACCACATCAGTTCGGTGGACCTGTCCAAACGCCCGTTCACGCTGACGGGTGACAAAACCTACACCTGCGATGCGCTTATCATCGCCACCGGCGCATCGGCCAAATACCTGGGACTACCGTCTGAGACTGCCTTCATGGGCAAAGGTGTATCCGGCTGCGCCACCTGCGATGGTTTCTTCTACCGCGACCAGGTGTGCTGCGTGGTGGGTGGCGGCAATACCGCCGTAGAAGAGGCGCTCTACCTATCCAACATCGCCAGCAAGGTCTACCTAGTGCACCGCCGCGACAAGTTCAAGGCCGAACCCATCCTGGTCGACAAACTGATGGAAAAAGTTGCATCGGGGAAAATCGAGCTCAAAACCTTCAACACCTTAGACGAAGTGCTGGGCGATGCATCCGGCGTGACCGGCATCCGCGTGCGCAGCACCAAGGACAACACCACCGAAGACATCAAACTCACCGGTTGCTTCATCGCCATCGGCCACTCACCCAATACTGACATCTTCCAAGGGCAGCTGGAAATGGCCGGCGGCTACATCATCACCCAGGGCGGCCTCAAGGGTTTTGCCACGCAAACCTCCGTCCCCGGTGTGTTTGCAGCGGGTGACGTGCAGGACCATGTGTACCGCCAGGCGATTACCAGCGCTGGCACTGGCTGCATGGCGGCGCTGGATGCGCAACGCTTCCTGGAGCAGGACTGATTGCTTGCAGAACAAGCCGCCGCGATACAAGGTCTGCCGGGCGGTCTGCCCCATCAATTTTGGGTGCGCTATAATCCAAGGCTTTGCTGAATTCAACCCGTGAGGGTTTAGGTTCAATAGCAATCACCGCTAAGCGATATCTAACGTTTGGCGGGGGGTTACCGCCACCCTTTTTCATTGGCGAGGTGAGGCTAAAGCGAGACCAGATCAGCCAGCGAACCAACCAGG
>JBKJJC010000185.1:0-3320 GCA_046598245.1 Rhodoferax sp. | reverse complement strand
TTACGGTCGCACTGCCTGCCGGCCTGTCGGTGTTGCGTTTGGATACGCCACAAGGCTCTGGAGACATCTTCGTTAGAGAAGTGGTCGTCGAATAGAGGAGCCACATCTGCGTCGAACTGCTGAGCGCAGGCTATGCGGGCGACCACACGTAGCCTGCCACACTTGGCGGGTAAACTGCACGGCCCGGGGTGCAGTGGACCACCCCACCATTTGCAGAGGACCACGCGATGACAAAAGGCATGATTCTGGCCGCAGGCCAAGGCACACGGGTACGCCCGCTCACCAAAGATTTACCGAAACCGATGGTGCCCATTTTGGGTAAGCCGGTTATGGAATACCTGATCGAACATATGGCGCGCCACGGCGTGCGCGAGATCATGGTCAACGTGGCCTACCACCACCGCAAGATCGAGCATTACTTTGGTGATGGCAGCCGCTGGGGCGTGGAAATTGGCTACTCCTACGAAGGGGTGCTGGACCATGGTGACATCTTGCCGCGCCCACGCGGGTCAGCCGGTGGCATGCGCCACATCCAGGACTTTTCGGGCTTCTTTGACGAAACAACGCTGGTGCTATGTGGTGATGCGTTGATTGACCTAGACATTGGCGCTGCCGTGCGCGAGCACAAGGAAAAAGGCGCCGTAGCCAGCGTGGTGGCACTGGAAGTGCCGCGGGACCAGGCGCAGTACTACGGCATGGTGCTGTCCGACAAAAATGGGCATGTAGAGTCCTTCCAAGAAAAACCCCGTCCCGAAGAGGCCAAATCCACATTGGCCAGCACCGGCATTTACCTGATGGAGCCCAGTGTCGTAGACCTGATCCCACCAGGGCAAAATTTTGACATCGGTTCGCAGTTGTTCCCTATGCTGGTGGAGCAAAAGCTCCCTTTCTATGTACAAAACCGGTTCTTCAACTGGATCGACATTGGCCGGGTTAGCGATTACTGGTCCGTGCTGCAACGGATTTTGCGGGGTGAAGTGGCCCACATGAACATGCCCGGCCGCGAAGTGCGTCCAGGTGTGTGGGTGGGGCTGAACACCCGCATTGACTTTGACAATGTGACGATCGAAGGGCCGGTCTATATTGGATCCAGTGTCAAGATAGAGCCCGGAGCGCGCATCGTCGGCCCCGCATGGATTGGCCACGGCAGCCACATCCGCGCCGGTGCCACCGTGACCCGTTGCGTGCTGTTTGACTACACCCGCATTGGTGAGGGCATGTTGTTTTCCGAGATGATTGTCTCGCCAGACTACTGCGTAGACAACCGTGGTGGCACCGTCTACCGAGGTGACGACAATTGCAAGCTGCGCTGGAGTGATGCACGGGCATAAGACCTGCCGTAGCCAAGAGGTTTATGGCAATATCGGCCTCTAGCCCCCGTCCGCAATCACTATATTGCTATTATTGTTATAGTAAATAGACTGGGTGCCTTGGGTCGACACCCAGTCTTGGAGTTACTACAGTGGCTGTGCGGCCCGGCCCGCCGCAGTACCCTTGCCACCGGAGATACGTGCAAATGCCTTGCGCACCATTCGGTAGACAAAGCGCAGCAAGAGCAGCGTTGCAATCGCCTC
This sequence comes from Rhodoferax sp., assembly GCA_046598245.1. Taxonomy (GTDB): domain Bacteria; phylum Pseudomonadota; class Gammaproteobacteria; order Burkholderiales; family Burkholderiaceae_C; genus Allorhodoferax. Next base: position 1,746 of record JBKJJC010000185.1, on the reverse strand, counting down.
AGCAAAAGTCAGCACAAAGGCCAACAACCCGTTTTGCCGCTGGGCCCGCCAGAGGTACTTGGCCACCATTCGGTCACGCGCAATCTCAATACTGTCGTAGAAGGTGGGCACCACCAGCAGGGTCAGCAACGTTGACGTAATGGTGCCGCCAATAATGGCCACGGCCAGCGGCTGATAAAACTCGCCTCCCTCACCCAGGCCAAGTGCCACCGGCAACATTCCAGCAATCAGGGCAAAGGTGGTCATCAGAATCGGGCGCAGGCGCACGCGCCCGGCATCCATCAAGGCCTCTTCGCGGTCAATGCCTTCGGCCTCACGTTTGCGGGCGGCGTCCAGCAACAGGATGGCGTTTTTAGCGACCAGGCCCATCAGCATGATGATGCCGATAAAGCTCATCAGGTTCAGCGTACTGCCAGTTATCAGCAGTGCCAGCACCACACCAATCAAAGACAAGGGCAAGGACAGCATCACCGCCAGTGGCGCGGTGAACGAGCCAAACTGCATGACCAGGATCAGATACATCAGCCCAATGCCCGACAACAGCGCAATCAGCATCTGGGTGAACAGTTCCTTCTGGTCTTGGCCAGCGCCGCCCAATGACAATCCGTAACCCGGAGGGTAGTCAAAAGATTTGGCCAGTTTCATGGCGTCATCCGTCACCTCTCCGGGTGACCGGCCCTGGGCATTGGCAGAAACGGTGATGTTGCGCTTGCCATTGGCATGCTCAATTCCAGACGGGCCCTTGCCCATGGTGACGGTGGCAATCTGGTCCAGCGGAACCATCAGGTTGGTGCCAGCCACTGCAATAGGCAGGCGCTCGATGCTTTCCTTGCTGACCCGGTCGTCGGGGTGCAGGCGTACCGCAACGTCGCGGCTCTCGCCGGTTGGGTCTACCCAGTCGCCAACCTCAATGCCGGCAAAGGCAACGCGCAGAGCCTGTGCCGCGTCGTTGGTCGAAATCCCCATGGAGTTGGCCAAACCGCGGTTGAGTTCGATCTTGAGCTCTTTCTTGGGGTCTTGCTGCGACAGGCCTACATCCACTGCACCTGGCACCAGCCGTAGTTTGTCCATGTAGGCACTGGTGATTTCCAGCAGTTTGCGGGAGTCGGGGCCGGTAAAGTCAATCTGAATCGGCTTGCGAGCACCGTTGTTCAGGTCGTCTAGCACGGTGTACTCGGCTCCCACCAGGGTACGAACCTTGCCACGCAGTTCGGTTGCGATTTCTTTGGCGCTGCGGCTGCGGGTATTGCGTTTGCCGATGTCTACATAGATGCGTCCGCCGCTGGCGCTGATGTTGCTGTTGGTTTCCTTGGTCTCAGGGATGCTGCGGGCCAACTCGGCAGCGCGCTCCATTTTCAGACGGGCGTACTCAACAGATGAAGAGGCCGGCGTGCGCACTTCAATCATCAGGTTACCGGAGTCGGTGGCAGGCAAAAAGCTGGAACCACCCACCGTGACCTGCAACGCCACAGCCCCTATGAGGCTACCCACAGCAATGGCCGCCATCCAACTGCGGTGGTGCAGGGCCCATGCAATCACGTCGCCATACCGGTCGGCCTGGTGGTCAAACCAGTTGTTGAAACGTGCCAGCACGGCGCTCAAACCCTTCTTGGGTGCCGTGTGGTGGTCTGCAGGATCGCCCCAATACGCCGACAGCATCGGGTCCAGCGTGAACGAAATCGCCAGGCTGACCAGCACCGAACAGGTCACCGTCAAGGCAAAGGGGCGAAACCATTCACCCGACAC
>JBKJJC010000312.1:0-16867 GCA_046598245.1 Rhodoferax sp. | reverse complement strand
ACCGGCAACCCCAATGCCGACAAGCTGGTCCCCGAGGGTATTGAGGGCCGCGTGCCCTACAAAGGCTCTATGGTGTCCATCGTGTTCCAGATGGCAGGCGGCATCCGTGCCAGCATGGGCTACTGCGGTTGTCCCACCATCGACGATATGCAGAACAAGGCGGAATTCGTAGAAATCACCACCGCCGGCATCCGCGAGAGCCACGTACACGACGTGCAAATCACCAAAGAGGCTCCGAATTACCGCGCCGATTGATATCGCAGTGGCACCGGCCCTGGGTCGGCCTGCTACGATGCGTTTCATCATGATCGCCGTGCTGATCGACATGATGTCGATCGGCCTGATGATCCCGGTGTTGCCGCATCTGGTGGGGCAGTTCACGCAGTCGCAGGCCGACCAGGCCTTCTGGTTTGGCGCCATGATGTTTGCCTTTGGCATAGCCAACTTCTTTGGCGCACCGATTCTGGGGGCTTTGTCAGACCGCTTCGGGCGTCGACCTGTGTTGTTGTTGGGTTTTTGCGGCCTGGCCTTCACCTTCTTTATGACGGCTGCGGCCACTAGCCTGTGGATGCTGGTGGCAGTGCGCCTGGTTGGCGGCGCGATGCAAGCCAATATTGCAGTGGCCAATGCCTATGTGGCCGACATCACGCCTGCGCCCGATCGGGCACGCCGCTTCGGACTGCTGGGTGCCATGATGGGCCTGGGATTTATTCTCGGACCTGCGCTGGGCGGCATTCTGGGCGACGTGGATTTGCGCCTGCCATTTATTGCGTCTGGCTCACTTGCCGTTATTAACTGGATCTACGGCTACTTCGTGTTACCCGAGAGCCTGCCAGAAAGTAAGCGCAGCGCTTTCGAGTGGCGCAAAGCCAACCCCATCTCGTCGCTAAAGGGCCTGATCGAACTTAGAGGAATAGGGCCTTTGGTAATCGTGATGGCGCTCACGACCTTGGCGCAGTTCATGCTGCACTCAACTTGGGCACTTTACTCGACCTTCAAGTTCGGCTGGGGACCCCGTGAAACCGGCTGGTCCTTGATGGTGGTTGGCGTCGTCAGTGTGCTGATGCAAGGGGTCTTGCTTAAACACATTCTCAAACGCATTTCGACGCAGCGTCTGGCTGTCATCGGCATGTGCAGCGCCAGCCTGGCCTACATAGCCTACGGTCTTGCGACCGAATCCTGGATGCTGTTTGTAATCATTGTGCTGAATATGTTTGCGGCGGCGAATGGCTCCAACCTGCAAAGTATTGTGTCCGGTGCCGCTGACGAAAAAATCCAGGGCCGCACACTGGGGGCCGTGTCGTCCGTCAACAGCCTGATGGCAATATTGGCGCCGGTGGCCGGGGCCGGCATGTTAGCGCTGGTGTCCGATGCGCCACGCGGCGACATACGCCTGGGCCTCCCCTTCTTTGTGGGCGGCCTGATCCAACTGCTGGCACTGAGCCTGGCGGTTTGGCACTTTCAACGCCAGCGTGCACTGCGGACTGGTATCTCCCAAGCTTGATTTTCCCCATGACACACGAACGCATCCTCATCCTTGATTTCGGCTCCCAGGTCACCCAGCTCATCGCCCGCCGCGTGCGTGAAGCCCATGTGTTTTGCGAAGTGCATCCCTGCGATGTGAGCGAAGAGTGGGTTCGCAATTATGCGAAAGATGGATCGCTCAAAGGCATCATCCTGTCCGGCAGCCATGCCAGCATCTACGAAGAAACGACCGACAAGGCGCCGCAGGTTGTGTTCGAGCTGGGCGTGCCGGTATTGGGGATTTGTTACGGCATGCAGGCCATGGCCCAACAACTGGGTGGCAAGGTAGAAGCAGGTCACACCCGCGAATTTGGTTCTGCGCAAATTCGGGCGCGTGGTCACACGAAGCTGTTCGAAGGCATACAGGACAGCACTACGGCCGAGGGTCACGGCGTACTAGACGTCTGGATGAGCCACGGCGACAAGGTCACCGAGATGCCGCCAGGCTTCACGCTGATGGCCTCCAACGCCGCCTGCCCGATAGCTGCCATGGCGGATGAGGCACGCCGCTTTTATGCCGTGCAGTTCCACCCCGAAGTCACCCACACCAAGCAAGGCCAGGCAATTCTGAACCGCTTTGTGCTGGACATTTGCGCCACCCGTGCCGACTGGATTATGGGCGACTACATCGCCGAGGCGGTGGAGCGTATCCGCACACAAGTGGGCAATGAAGAAGTCATCCTGGGTCTGTCTGGCGGAGTTGATTCGTCGGTGGCCGCGGCCCTGATCCACCGCGCTATCGGCGACCAGTTGACCTGCGTGTTTGTCGATCACGGCCTGCTGCGCCTGAACGAAGGCGACATGGTGATGGAGATGTTTGTCGGCAAATTGCATGCCAAGGTCATCCGCGCCGATGCCAGCGACCTGTTCTTAGGCAAGCTGGCGGGAGTCAGCGACCCGGAGGCCAAACGCAAAATCATTGGTGGCGAATTTGTCACGGTGTTCAAGCAAGAGGCCGCTAAGCTCAAGGGGGAGGGTGCCAAGGGAGCCAAGTGGTTGGCCCAAGGCACGATCTACCCGGACGTCATTGAGTCGGGCGGTGCGGGCAACAAAAAAGCTGTCACCATCAAGAGCCACCACAACGTGGGCGGCTTGCCCGAGCAGCTAGGCCTGAAGCTGCTGGAGCCGCTACGCGAATTGTTCAAGGACGAAGTGCGCGAGCTGGGTGTTGCCCTTGGACTGCCGCACGACATGGTCTACCGCCACCCGTTCCCCGGACCTGGCCTGGGCGTGCGCATTTTGGGTGAAGTCAAGAAGGAATACGCCGACCTGCTGCGCCGGGCCGATGCCATCTTCATCGAAGAGTTACGCAATTTCAAGGACGAGGCCACTGGCAAGACCTGGTATGAGCTGACCAGCCAAGCCTTTACCGTGTTCCTACCAGTCAAGAGCGTGGGCGTGATGGGTGACGGCCGCACCTATGACTACGTGGTGGCCTTGCGTGCCGTGCAGACCAGTGACTTCATGACCGCCGACTGGGCCGAGTTGCCCTATGCCTTGCTGAAAAAGGTGTCCGGGCGCATCATCAACGAAGTGCGCGGCATCAACCGCGTCACGTATGACGTGTCCAGCAAACCGCCGGCTACGATTGAGTGGGAGTGAATGAAAATCTGCAATAGGAGGGGCTAGGTATGCGTGGTCTGTTTGGAATTGTCGGCTTGCTGCTTACGCTGGCCATCGTGGGCGTGCTGGCCAAGAAGCAACTGGGGTCGGTGACCACGGTTGCACGCCCCGCCGGTCTTGCCAGTGCACCGGCCGACGCCACCGTGCAACAGCAAAGCCAGCTCATCCAACAGCAGGTCAAGCAAAGTGTAGAGGGCACCCTGCAGCAGGCACGGCCCATGCCCGAAGACAAGTAGTTATTAGTAAAAAACACCTCTAGCCCCCGTGCGCATTGCTTATATAGCTATATAAATGATAGCAAATACACATGACGCGCACTTCATGGAGTTGGCACTATCGCAGGCCCGGCAGGCTGGCGCTGCTGGTGAGGTGCCAGTGGGCGCGGTGATCGTCAAAGACGGCCAGGTCATCGCAACGGGACGTAACACCCCCATCGCTTCCCACGATCCCACCGCCCATGCAGAGATCGTGGCCTTGCGCGCCGCAGGCCAGGTCCTGGGGAACTACCGCTTGGACGGTTGCGAACTGTTCGTCACACTGGAACCCTGCGCCATGTGCAGCGGCGCCATGTTGCATGCGCGGCTGGCCCGCGTGGTGTTTGGCGCTAAAGATCCCAAAACCGGAGCTGCTGGTTCGGTGGTGAATCTGTTTGCAGATGCCCAGCTCAACCACCAAACGCAGGTTGCAGGAGGCGTCCACAGTGAAGCTTGTTCCGCCTTGTTGCAAGACTTCTTCAAAACCAAACGCACCGATCGTTCAGCAGAGAAGAGGGCGCAGCACCCCCTGCGGGAAGACGCCCTTCGCACGCCCGACGTTCAATTCATTGACCTCCCCGACTACCCTTGGTCGCCCCACTATGTGAGTGATCTGCCAGCCTTGAACGGCTTGCGCATGCACTACCTCGACGAGGGCCCTACAGATGCAGACCTCACCTACCTCTGCCTGCATGGCAACCCGGCCTGGAGCTATCTGTACCGCAAGATGATCCCCGTGTTCCTGCAAGCAGGTCACCGGGTGGTGGCCCCGGACCTGGTTGGCTTTGGCAAGAGCGACAAGCCCAAAAAGGAATCTGCGCACAGCTTCAGTTTTCACCGCCAGACCCTGTTGGAGTTGGTGCAGAGGTTGGAACTGCAACGCATCGTGCTGGTGGTGCAAGATTGGGGCGGTTTGTTGGGCTTGACGCTACCCATGGCCATGGCAGAACGATTCAAGGGCCTGCTGGTCATGAACACCACGTTGGCCACCGGCGACTCTCCGTTATCAGCAGGCTTCTTAGCCTGGCGTGAAATGTGCGGCAAGCATCCGGAGTACGACATCGCGCGTCTCTTCGCGCGGGGTAATCCGCAGTTGTCCGCGGCGGAGTGTGCCGCTTACGCAGCCCCGTTTCCCGACAAGGGGCACCGCGCCGCGACGCGGGCGTTTCCGGCCATGGTGCCGGTGTGTTTGGATGACGATGGAGTTGTGCTGTCCCGCGCAGCGTGCGACTATTGGCAGAGCCGATGGCAAGGGCAGACCATGATGGCAGTGGGTATGCAAGACCCAGTATTGGGTTTGCCTGTCATGGCCCAATTGCGCCAGCGTATTCAAGATTGTCCACAGCCAATCCTGGTTCAGGAAGGAGGGCACTTCCTGCCTGAAATGGGAACGCCTATTGCGCAAGCTGCCGTCCGTTTTTTTGGGCACACGTAACGGATCTTTAAGGGTTATCCCGGTGAAAAATAGCGGGGACTCACAAATGTTTTGCATTGTTTTGGTTGTGTGCGAACATTTTCCTATCGGGTGGTGCACAATGTTTGCAAAGACAACCTCCGTACAACCACTTGTAGTTTGAATGCACACTGACACTGACACACTGCATTTCCTGGATGACGAAAGCGAAACCGGAGTCGCTGCGGGTCTGGTCTGGCGCCTGATGGTGATTGACGATGAACCCGACGTGCACAGGGCTACGACTTTCGCATTGGCTGGAGTCAAAATTCTCGGGCGCCCGTTGCAGTTCCTACACGCGTATTCGGCGGCCGAAGCGACCCTGCTGCTGGCTTCCGAGCCCGATGTCGCGGTGGTGTTGTTAGACGTGGTCATGGAACGTGAAGACGCAGGCTTGGCCCTGGTCAAGACCATACGGCAAGACTTGCGTTTGACAGAGTTGCGAATCATCTTGCGCACCGGCCAGCCAGGTTATGCACCAGAGATCGAAACCATCCACGATTTCGATATCAACGATTACAAAACCAAGTCTGAACTTACACGCACCAAACTGTATGCCACCGTGACGGCTGCTGTGCGGGCCTATGAGCAAATCCGCAAACTCGATCAGCTGGCGTTTTATGACCGTCTGTGCAGTCTACCTAATCGCAATAAATTTATCGATCTGAGCGATGAACGACTATTTTCGGGTCAGTTCTCCTCCGATGTGATCGCCATTTTGGACATCGATGATTTCTCCGAGATCAACGATGCTTTGGGACACCAGCAGGGAGACCGTTTGCTTCAATCGGTCGCAGAACGCCTTAAGTTGGAGCTGGGTTCAGACGTCATTTTGGCCCGGTTGGGAGGTGACACCTTTGGCCTGATGGGCGGCAACTGTGTGCTGGACCCACTGACCGTACTAGACTTGTTTCGGGCACCCTTCAAAGTACAAGATGACTCCATGGTTGTGACAGCCACTATGGGTTTGACGCGGGAACTTGGCAACGGCATTGCCGGTCGCGACGCACTCAAAGATGCCAACATCGCACTCAAACTGGCAAAGAAGAATAGACGCGGCGGATTCGTGATGTTTTCGACCCAAATGGGAGCGGACATCCGGGAGCGTGTTCGGTTGCTACAGGCTTTGCGGCATGCAGTTGAAAGTGAACGTCTTTTTGTGGTCTACCAACCCCAGGTGAACTTGATCAGCGGCAAGCTGGTTGGCGTTGAGGCTCTCTTACGGTGGCGCAACGAAGATGGTAGCTTTGTGCCGCCAGACCGCTTTATTCCGTTGGCAGAGGCCTCTGGCATGATCGTCGCCATCGGCGATTGGGTGCTACGTGTTTCTTGTCTCGAACTGGCGCGCCTGCAGGCTTTGGGATTGCCGGATTTGCGGATGTCAGTCAACGTATCGCAGATCCAGTTTCGCCATCCTGGCTTCTTGGACAAGTTGCTCTCCGCTCTGACAGACACCGGAATCAACCCTAAATGTCTTGAACTCGAAATCACCGAATCGGTAGCGATGGACGACCCGGACTTTATGCTCGAAACACTGCATAAGGTGCGCAAGATGGGCATATCGATCGCCATTGACGACTTCGGCACCGGCTATTCGTCACTAAGCCATTTGCGCCAGTTGCCGATTGATCGCCTCAAGATTGATCGGGCTTTTGTAACTGAGTTGAACAGTGCGGTGATGGGGGGGCACATCGCATCCATGGTGATTGAATTAGGGCGCAACCTCAATCTGACGGTGATTGCAGAAGGCATTGAGGAAGAAGAGCAGGCACAAACATTGTTAAAAATGGGTTGCCACGAGGGGCAGGGCTACCTGTACGCCAAACCCATGGTTACGACCGACTTGGTGCGGTGGATTGAATCCCGAGGCAATAGCAACGCGGCTTGAGGCAATTGCCACCTTCACTGCCCGATAATGGCGCGGTGAAAAAACACATCTACATTTACTCTCCATCCGGTGCGGTCCGAGACAAAGCCGCCTTCAAACGCGGTGTGCGCCGCCTGCAATTGCTTGGCCACGACGTAGAGGTCGATGCGGACGCTTTATCCAGTCACATGCGGTTTGCGGGTGATGATGCAACCCGACTGGCGGCCATCCACCGCGCGGCTGCCAGTGGTGCCGATGTGGCGATGATTTCCCGCGGGGGCTACGGACTGACACGCATCCTAGGTGGAATCCGCTACAAGGCGCTGGACAAATCCATCGAACGTGGCACGCAGTTTGTTGGTATCAGCGATTTCACTGCTCTACAACTGGCGCTGTTGGCCAAGACTGGGAGCATTACTTGGGCGGGCCCGGCACTGTGTGAAGGCTTTGGCGTGGGTGGCAAGCCGGATCTGCTCGACGGCCATGGGCATTCGGAGTCCCCCGTGCCCGATGACATCATGGAAGATTGCTTCAACGATATGGTTACAGGGCGGGGAGAGGGCACCGGTTGGAGGCAAAACCGGGAAGCGGGGCAGTTGCAAGACGCTGTTGTGCGCGCCAAGCAGGGGACGATTTGGGGTGGCAACCTGGCAATGCTCACGTCTCTTTTGGGTACCGAGTACTTCCCCCTGATCAAAGGTGGCATCCTGTTTTTGGAAGACGTGGGCGAACACCCTTACCGGATTGAACGTATGTTGACGCAGTTGTTGCACGCGGGGGTACTGGCGCGACAAAAAGCAATTCTGATGGGTCAGTTTACCGAGTACAAACTGGGCAGCCATGACAAAGGATTTAAGTTGCACACGGTTGTGCAATGGTTGCGCACCCAAACCAAAACCCCCATTTTGACGAACCTGCCATATGGGCACGTTGCCACCAAAGTGCTACTGCCAGTTGGTGCTAAGGCAGATTTGCATGCCGAAGGACGCGATGTTTTGCTTTTTTGGGGCAACGACGACCATCATCATTCCCACTGAAAAAATGACGCGAGGGCTAAATACGCAAGTTGCTGTTGCGCGTGGTCAAAGATTTAGGCAATAGCCCTTTGAACATCCCACTGATTTCATCCAGTTTGCGCCGCGCCACAGCCTCACCGTCTAAGGCAGCTATAGCGGCCATGACATCACCACGTAAATACCAGAGATCGTTCAAATCGCTGGCGTAGGTCACCTTCAGTTCCAACTTGGAAGCACTAGCGGCGCCTGGCACACTCAAGCCGTCCAGCATAGCTTCCCGTATATCTTCTAGTGCAGACTGCATCCGGGACTCATGGGCGTCGCTTTGCCCATTGAAAAAGCTTTGAACTCCTCTGACCAGGGAAGATCGTATCCAACTCATTTCTATTACTTCTTAGACAAAGTAGTCGTACCATACCAAACAATGCATTAAATGCGCAATAGGGCTTATTGCTGATGCGGCAGCAATTCCCGCTAAGGTTCTCAAGTTCGCAGCAATGCCCTAAACTCTAAATCTAGACAAGAATCGGAACTATCGGGAATGGGCGTTCAAACCACCGTTGTATTTACAGACTTGCATGGCAGCACGGCAGTGTTTGAGGCTTTGGGCAATGCGCTGGCAACCGAAACAGTAACCGAGATTACCAGCAGGATTTCCAAACAGTGTGTTGAATCCGGCGGACGGGTCGTCAAAACTCTCGGGGATGGAGTTTTGGCAATGTTCCCCGACAGCCAAAGTGCTGTGAACGCGGTTGTCGAGATTCAAAGGATTCATTCCGCTCGCATGCTGCGCACTCCGATAGAACTGCGCATGCCAATGCGTATTGGTGTTGCTAGCGGCGAAGTAGAAATTGTTGCGGGTGATTGCTATGGCGATGCCGTTAACGTCGCTTCTCGACTTTGCGACCTGTGCGGCCCTTACCAAATTTGGGCGAGTGCTGCGTCGCTAACTACGGCTGATGAGAGATCGGGTACTAGCTTTCGCGTTCTGGGGCCTATCAATATTCGTGGTCGTGCAGAGCCTTGCATTGTTTACCAGATTGAATGGCACGAAGAAGTGGCTTCAGACTTTCTCACCATGCAAGGCGCACTGGACCCGGCACAATTGTCGGGCGAGCGTGACGCCTTAGGTCGAGAAGTCGAGCTCACGTGGTCCGGCAGCACACGGCGCTTCAAGTCTTTCGAACTGCCAGTACAACTAGGGCGTGTTCGTGATGCAGATTTCGTAGTGAATGATCCACGTGTTTCCCGCATACATGCCCGCCTCGAGTGGCGAAACGGGAGCGTTGTATTTGTTGACGCCAGCAGCTACGGCAGTTGGGTACGATTTACAGGCATCAAGGGGTCTGACGTACTGTTGCGCCGCGCAGAATGTGTGCTGCATGGGAAAGGTGAGCTTGCCTTGGGTGCCTCCTTTTCGGATGCCACTGTACCAACCGTGACGTTTAGCATCATATGAATAACATTTGCGCCACTGTGCAAATTATTAACATAATATACATCGTATGAAATACATTATCGACAAGCACATGCGTTCCGGTTGGGCAAACTGCATTTCTGCTTCGAGTATCAATCTGCATGGATATCAACTCCAGGGCCAAGGGTTCAGTTTGCGGCCATTTGACTGCGAAATCGGGGGGGGGAAAAGGCCATCACACCCGCGTTGACGGCACATATACCCCTGTTCGCACCCGCTACCAACTTTGGCAGTCAATAGCACCTGGCAGTGACTACTATTGTGTAAAAGCTTGATTTACCAATGAAAAAAGCCTCTGAGTATCGCTACTTGGAGGCCTCTGTCGTTCGTAATGGTCGGTGTGAAAGGATTCGAACCTTCGACCCCTTGCACCCCATGCAAGTGCGCTACCAGGCTGCGCCACACACCGATTTAGCCTTCAATTATAACCCGGCTAGACGACACTCTCGGGGTCAAGCGGCGAGCAACTCACGAATTTCGAACAACTCTCGTCGCACCTGCAGCAGTTGCGCAGCACTTTCCTCCGTGAACTCAGACGATTGGCTGTCGTCAAAGTCTTCCAAGTCAGCGTCATCTACTTCCAAAACTTCAACACCTTCGAGCATGACTTCGCCGTTGCGTTTTTTGTCCCGCTCGCTTTGCAGCAATTCCTGCATTTTGTTGCGTGCACCACTGATCGTGAAACCCTGGTCGTACAACAAATCTCGGATCCGGCGGATCATCAAGACTTCATGGTGTTGGTAGTAGCGCCGATTGCCACGCCGCTTCATGGGGCGTAGCTGCGTGAACTCTTGCTCCCAATAGCGTAGCACATGGGGTTTTACGCCGCACAAATCCCCTACCTCACCGATGGTGAAATAACGCTTCGCGGGAATGGGGGGGAGAGTTTTCTCCATTGAAATCAATGCTGTACGAGGGAAAGCGTAGAGGTTACTCTAAGTTTTGTCCCAGTGCAAAGACTGATTGCTGCAATGCGGTACAAACAGTAAGGTTTGTAGCAAATATGTTGCCTGCTTTCAGGGGACGACCTGAATCTGCTCTTTTAACTTGTGGCTCGCGTGGAACGTCACAACTCGACGCGCTCGGATGGGAATAGCCTCGCCGGTGCGGGGATTGCGTCCAGGACGGGGGGCCTTGGTACGTATCTGAAAATTGCCAAAACCTGAGATCTTGACATCGGTTCCGTCAACCAGGCTGACGGCGATCAGATCGAAAAAGGCATCGATCATGTCTTTGGACTCGCGTTTATTCAAGCCAATTTGCTCAAACAGCAAATCGGCCAGTTGCGCTTTGGTCAGTGCCGGGGTTTCCAGACTTTCAACAGAAAAATCCATGGCGGCGCTATCCTTTTCTTGTAACACAATGACCCCGTCAGACACGCTGTCGAGCGCCCAAGGACGCCGTCAACTGATTAACAATGGCTTTAACTGCAGATTCAATCTGCTCTTCAGACAACGTGGCACCGTCACTATTCAGAGTCAAGCGCACTGCCAAACTACGATCCGTTGCGCCATCCATAGCCGACGCCGCATCTTTTGCCGGCTTGGAACGGTAAACATCAAACAGTTGCGCGTCGCGTAAGAGGCTCGCCGTCGGCGCTGCCCAAATGGCAGCCATCAGGGCTGCATGCGTCACATCGTCCGCCACCACAACGGCAATGTCACGTTGCACTGGCTGCAGTTTGGCGACCGGTTTGAACTCTGACACGCGGCGTTGCAGCACGACAGCCAAGTCCAACTCAAACAGAATCGGTGCTTGCGTCAGCTCAAACTGCTGGCGCCACTGGGGATGCAGTTCGCCAACAAAACCGATGGACTTTCCGTCCAGCAAAACTTGGGCGCAGCGGCCGGGGTGCATGGCCGGATGGTTGCCGGACACGAACTGGGCTTGCAGTGGTGCCAGCAAGGCTTCCACATCACCTTTGACGTCAAAGAAATCAACGCCCTGCTCTTTGCGGCCCCACTGCAGTGCAGCGGCACTACCACCTGCCAGACCGGCCACGCGCATGGGCTGGTCGAAGCCTTCGACGGTGGTATCGGTATTCTTGACCAAGGCATCGCGCAGGAAGACACGTCCCAGCTCAAACACGCGCACGCGAGGCTGTTTGCGAGCCTGGTTGAACTTCAGCACCTGCAGCAGCGAGCCCAGCAAGGACGAACGCATCACGCTCATCTGGCTGGCAATCGGGTTGAGCAGCTTGATGGGGTTGGGGTTACCTGCTAGACCATGCTCCCAGCTTTCTTCGACAAAGCTGAAATTGATGGTTTCCAAGTAGCCCAAAGCGGCCAACGAACGGCGTACCGCAAAAGGGCCGCGCTCGGCTTCGGTGCGGATCTTGGCGGTGATGGGGGCCAGCGGCGGCGTATGCGGCAGGTTGTCGTAACCCACCATGCGCGCAATTTCTTCGATCAGGTCTTCTTCGATCTGCAAGTCAAAGCGGTAGGACGGTGGCACCAGGGTCAATACGCCATCCGCTTGTGTGACTTCCAGGCCCAAGCGTTCCAGTGCATCCACGCACTGGGCATGTGTCAAGGGCATGCCGATGACCTTGCTGGCACGGGCTACACGCACGCTGACCGGCGCAGGCACTGGCATGCCGGGCTGGTGGTCGTCTACCGGGCCACAGCTGGTGCTGGGCGTACCGCAGATATCAATGATCAGTTGGCTCAGGCGCTCGATGTGCTCGACCGTCAGCTGTGGGTCCACACCCCGCTCAAAGCGGTGGCCGGCATCGGTAGAGAAATTGAAGCGGCGCGAACGCCCTGCTATCGACTTGGGCCACCAGAAGGCGGCTTCCACGTACACGTGCTGGGTGTCATCGGTCACCGAGGTAGCGTCGCCACCCATGATGCCGGCCAGGGATTCGACCTGTACATCGTCGGCAATCACGCCCACTTTTTCATCAATGGTTATGGTGTTGCCATTGAGTAGCTTGAGCTGTTCGCCCGGCTTGCCCCAGCGCACATCCAGGCCGCAGCGGATCTTGTCGAGGTCAAAGATATGGGAGGGTCGGCCCAGCTCGAACATCACGTAGTTGGAGATATCTACTAGCGCCGTCACGCTGCGCTGGCCACAACGCGCCAAGCGATCAACCATCCACTGGGGCGTCTTGGCCTTGGTGTTGACGTTGCGGATCACGCGGCCAGAGAAGCGACCGCACAGATCGGGTGCGCTGACCTTGACTGCGAGTTTGTCTTGGTTGCCGACAGCGACCGCTGGGAAAGTTGGTGATACGAGTGGCGCACCTGTCAGAGCAGACACTTCGCGTGCCACGCCGTACACGCTCAGACAATGCGCGAGGTTAGGCGTGAGTTTGAGCGTGAACAGCGTGTCGTCCAGGTTCAGGTGTTCACGAATGTTTTGGCCCAAGGGAGCGTCCGGAGCTAGCTCCAGCAAACCACCATGGTCATCGGCCAACTGCAGCTCTTTGGCGGAGCACAACATGCCCTGGCTCTCGACGCCGCGCAGCTTGCCAACTTTGATAACAAAGGGTTTGCCATCTTCACCCGGAGGCAATTCTGCTCCGACCAATGCGCACGGAATACGAATACCGACGCGGGCATTGGGCGCCCCACACACAATGTCCAGCAGTTCAGGCTGGCCCACATCAACCTTGCACACGCGCAGGCGATCGGCATTGGGGTGTTGTACGGCTTCCTTGATCTCCCCCACCACAATTTTCGTAAATGGCGGTGCCACCGGCTTGAGGTCTTCGACCTCCAGGCCGGCCATGGTCAGCGTGTCCGCCAACTGCTGCGTGGAAATGGGTGGGTTGCAGAACGTGCGCAACCAGGATTCAGAGAATTGCATAGTACTTAATGGGTTCGGAACTGGTCGTACTTACTGGAACTGCGACAGGAATCTAATGTCGCCGTCGAAAAACAGCCGCAGGTCGTTGACGCCGTAGCGCAGCATGGTCAGGCGATCCGGGCCCATGCCAAACGCGAAGCCAATGTATTTTTCAGGGTCTAGGCCCATGTTGCGCACCACATTAGGGTGCACTTGGCCGGAGCCAGCCACTTCCAGCCAACGCCCGGCCAACGGGCCGGTCTGGAACTGGATATCGATTTCGGCGCTGGGCTCGGTGAAGGGGAAGAAACTGGGACGAAAACGCAGTACCAGGTCGTCCGATTCAAAGAAGGTGCGGCAGAAATCCGTGAAGACAAATTTCAGGTCTTTGAAGCTGACGTTCTCACCCACCCACAGGCCTTCGCACTGGTGGAACATGGGGGAATGGGTGGCGTCGCTGTCGACGCGGTAGGTGCGACCGGGGGCGATGACGCGGATCTCAGGCATATCACCTGAAAACAGGCCAGAGCCCCCGCCAACGTTGGCTTTGCTGCTATATTTTTTGACATGCTGCACCGCATAGCGTATCTGCATGGGGCTGGTATGGGTGCGCAGCAAATTGGGCGCAGTCTCCGAGCCACCTTCCACATAGAAGGTGTCGTGCATGGAGCGCGCGGGGTGGTCTTCGGGCGTATTCAGCGCGGTGAAGTTGAACCAGTCGGATTCGATCTCGGGGCCTTGTGCCACATCAAAACCCATGGAGCCAAAGATCGCCTCGATGCGCTCCAGCGTCAGCGACACAGGGTGCAAACCGCCCTGCCCTCGCTGGCGGCCCGGCAGGCTCACGTCCAACGCCTCGGCACGTAACTGGGCCTGCAGCTCTGCATCAGCCAAGGCCTGGCGGCGACCCGTCAATGCGGTCTCGATGGCCTGCTTGGCGATATTGATGGCTGCACCGCGGGATTTTTTCTCATCCACGCTCAGGGCGGCCATGCCTTTCATCAGCTCGGTGATGCGGCCAGACTTACCCAGGAACAGCGCTTTGGCGTTCTCCAGATCAGCGGGCGTGATGGCCTGGGCGAAGGCCGTTTGGGCAGACTCGACGATGGCGTTCAGATCGTTCATATATTTTGGGGTCAATGAAAAAGGGCTAGCGCTCTTTCAAGCTCTAGCCCTTGTTCTATTTGCGCTGACAGCTACCAAAACGATAGCATGGCAGGGCGAAAATCAAGCAGCCAGCTTGGCCTTGACTTGCTCCACGATACCTGCAAAAGCAGCCATGTCGTGAATGGCGATATCGGACAGAACCTTACGGTCGATCTCGATATTGGCTTTCTTCAGACCGTTGGCGAATTGGCTGTATGTCATGCCACACTGACGTGCAGCAGCATTGATACGGGCAATCCACAACTGACGGAAGACACGTTTCTTGGTACGACGGTCACGGTAGGCATATTGCCCAGCCTTCATTACCGCTTCTTTAGCGACGCGGAAGACATTACCGCGGCGACCGCGAAAACCTTTTGCAAGGGCCAGAACTTTTTTGTGGCGGGCGCGAGCCGTTACACCACGTTTGACGCGAGGCATGTGATTACTCCTTGTTCGTCGTTAATTAAATACCACGGCCGGGCAGCATCTGTGCCATACGACCCATATCGGTCGAGTGAACAGCTGTTGATCCGCGCAAATGGCGTTTATTTTTGGTGGTCTTCTTGGTCAAGATGTGACGTTTGAAGGCTTGGCCGCGCTTAACGGTTCCACCTGGACGGACGCGGAAGCGTTTCTTCGCCGCGCTCTTGGTCTTCATTTTGGGCATATTAATGCTCCTTCTTGCTTGTGCTCGTGAGGCGTCTGGAAACTACTTCCAGCCTTGTTGGCCCCGAGCCACTTGTGTGGCGAGTCTTTCAACCCACCATTTTTAAAGTGGCACCTTTCGGAGCTCCACTTGTGTGCGGCGCCTTACGGCACTCCATGCACTCAGAGGGCTTTCGCCCTCCAATTCCTTTACGAAGCAGCAGGTGCTGCCGCTTCGGCGGCCGGCTTTGCAGCGCCTGGCTTTTTCTTGCCTGGGGCGATCATCATGATCATCTGACGCCCTTCCAGCTTGGGGAATTGTTCCACCACTATTAAATCCACCAGATCGGTACGGATACGGTTCAACAGCGCCATGCCAATTTCTTGGTGCGTGATTTCACGCCCCCGAAAACGCAAAGTGATCTTGCACTTGTCGCCATCGGCCAGGAAACGCTTGATATTGCGCATCTTGATGTTGTAGTCGCCATCATCGGTACCGGGGCGGAATTTAACTTCCTTGATTTCGATAACCGTCTGTTTCGACTTCGCGTCAGCCGCCTTCTTTTGCTCTTGGTATTTGAACTTTCCATAGTCCATCAGCCGGCAAACGGGCGGGATTGCAGTCGCAGCAATCTCAACCAAATCAACATCCAACTCGCCTGCCATTCGCAGGGCCTCAGAGATACTAACGACGCCCAAAGGCTCATTCTCTTGCCCTGAGAGGCGAACTTCCGGGGCCATGATTTCCCGGTTAAGGCGGTGTTTGCGTTCTTCGCGGTGACGACGGTCACGAAATTCAGTAGCGATGGCTCAATCCTTCACAATATCTTTGCTACCAAAACAGTAGCTACAACCGCACAGTCCACGCGGACAAACCAACTAATTAGCCGACTTGTTGGCAATGTCACCCAGGATTTTCTGCACAAAGGCATCGAGGGGCATTGCACCGAGGTCTTGACCACCCCGGGCGCGCACTGCGACGGCACCTGCTGCCATCTCTTTGTCGCCAATGACGACCAGATACGGCAGTTTTTGCATCGAATGCTCGCGTATTTTATACGTAATCTTTTCGTTGCGCAGGTCTAAATTAACCCTAAGCCCTTGATTTTGCAGCGTTTTAGCCACGGACCGGGCATATTCTGCCTGGGCGTCAGTGATATTCAGGACCGCCACCTGAACCGGTGCCAGCCAGGCTGGCAGGGCGCCGGCGCTGCCTTCGATCAAAATTCCGATGAAGCGCTCCAGGCTGCCCACAATGGCGCGGTGCAGCATGATCGGGCGGTGGCGGGCCCCGTCTTCGCCTACAAACTCCGCGTCCAGACGCTCCGGCATGTTGGGGTCAATCTGGATCGTCCCGCACTGCCAGGGGCGACCCAGCGCATCTTTCAACGTGTATTCGATCTTGGGACCGTAGAAGGCGCCCTCGCCTGGCAAGTACTCAAATTCGCAACCGGACGCACGCAAACCTTCCACCAGGGCAGCCTCGGCGCGGTCCCAGCTTTCCTCGGTACCAATGCGCTGGTCCGGGCGGGTTGCAATCTTGTAGATGATGTTGTGAAAGCCAAAGTCAGCGTAGACCTTTTGCAATAACGTCGTGAAAGCTTTCACTTCCCCTTGTATTTGGTCTTCGGTACAGAAGATGTGGCCATCATCTTGCGTGAAGGCGCGCACGCGCATGATGCCGTGCAGGCCGCCTGAGGGCTCGTTGCGGTGGCAGGCACCAAACTCACCGAAGCGCAGCGGCAAGTCTCGGTAGCTCTTAACGCCGTGTTTATAGATCAGGATGTGGCCCGGGCAGTTCATCGGCTTCAACGCGTAGTCACGCTTTTCACTCTCGGTGATGAACATGTTCTCGCGGTACTTGTCCCAGTGACCGGTCTTCTCCCATAGCCCCTTGTCGATGATCTGCGGGCCTTTGACCTCCAGGTAGCCGTTGTCCTGGTAGACCTTGCGCATGTACTGTTCCACACCTTGCCACAGGGTCCAGCCCTTGGGGTGCCAGAACACGGTGCCGGGGGAATGCTCGTCGATGTGAAAAAGATCCAACTCGCGGCCCAGCTTGCGGTGGTC
>JBKJJC010000202.1:0-23624 GCA_046598245.1 Rhodoferax sp. | reverse complement strand
CATGACCCGCATGCCCAAGGTGTAGGAGAAGGTCAAGGAATTCTTCGGTCGCGGGCCGTGCAACTTCGTGAATCCGGACGAGGCCGTGGCCGTGGGTGCCGCGATCCAGGGCCAGGTTTTGGTCGGCGACCGCAAAGACGTGTTGCTGCTGGACGTGACCCCTTTGAGCCTGGGTATCGAGACTATGGGTGGTGTGATGACCAAGATGATCACCAAGAACACGACCATTCCGACCAAATTTGCTCAGACATTCTCGACCGCTGAAGACAACCAGCCTGCGGTAACGATCAAGGTGTTCCAAGGTGAACGTGAGATCGCGGTTGGCAACAAAATGCTGGGTGAATTCAACCTGGAGGGCATTCCTCCAGCGGCCCGTGGCACACCACAGATCGAAGTGTCGTTCGACATCGACGCCAATGGCATCTTGCATGTGGGTGCCAAAGACAAGGGCACCGGCAAGGAAAGTAAGATCACCATCAAGGCCAACTCGGGTCTGTCGGAATCTGAAATCCAACAGATGGTCAAAGATGCCGAGCTGAATGCTGCGGACGACAAGAAAAAAGTTGAACTGGTGCAAACCAAGAACCAGGCCGACTCCAGCATCCACAGCGTCAAGAAGAGCCTGACCGAGTACGGCGACAAGCTTGATACTGCTGAAAAGGAAAAGATTGAAGCCGCCATTAAAGACTTGGAAGAAGCCATCAAGGGCGACGACAAGGCTGCGATTGACGAGAAAAACACCGCTTTGATGGCCGCCAGCCAGAAGCTTGGCGAAAAAATGTACGCTGACATGCAGGCCAAACAGGCCACCGAGGGCGGACAGCCTGAAGGTGGCGAACAGTCGACCCACGCAGGCGGTGGCAATGCGTCCTCTGCCCACGCGGCGGATGACAACGTAGTGGACGCCGAAGTTAAGGAAGTCAAAAAAGGCTAAATCGCACGCACAAGCGTGCTGATTTGGCGCGCCGCGCCCGACCGATTCTTCTGGAATCATCGGCGCGGCGTTTTGCCTCAAGTTTGCGCAACGAATCTGAGACCAACATTGTCTGGCAACCATGGCTACTAAAAGAGACTTTTACGAAATCCTGGGTGTTCCCAAAAACGCCTCTGAAGAAGACATCAAGAAGTCTTATCGCAAGCTTGCGATGAAACACCACCCGGACCGCAACCAAGGCGACTCCAGCAAGGTGGCAGAAGAGAAATTCAAGGAAGGCAAAGAAGCCTACGAAATGCTGTCGGACCCGCAAAAGCGTGCGGCCTACGACCAGCATGGCCACGCCGGCGTGGACCCCAATATGCGTGGCCCGGGCGGCGAAGGTTACGGCGGTTTTGCCGAGGCCTTCGGTGATATTTTTGGCGACATGTTTGGCCAGCAGCGTGGTGGTCGCCCCGGAGCGGGTGGCCGTCAGGTGTACCGCGGCAGCGACCTCAGTTACGCCATGGAAGTTACGCTGGAAGAAGCGGCCCGTGGCAAAGACGCACAAATCCGCATCCCCAGTTGGGATTCGTGTGAGGTCTGCAAAGGCAGCGGCGCCAAGCCCGGCACCCAGGTCAAGACCTGCGGCACCTGCACCGGCACTGGTTCGGTGCAGATGCGCCAGGGCTTCTTCAGCGTGCAGCAAACCTGCCCTACCTGCCGCGGCACTGGCAAGGTTATTCCCGAGCCTTGTATGGCCTGCCAAGGACAGGGGAAGGTCAAAAAACAGAAGACATTGGAAGTCAAAATCCCAGCTGGCATCGATGGCGGCATGCGCATACGTAGCACCGGCAATGGCGAGCCCGGTACCAATGGTGGGCCGCCCGGGGATTTGTACATCGAAATCCGCATGAAGAAACACGACATCTTCGAGCGAGAAGGAGACGACCTGCACTGCTCGGTGCCGATCAGCATGGCAACGGCCGCGCTGGGTGGCGAGATTGATGTGCCAACCTTGGCCGGCAAAGCAGCCATTGATATCCCCGAAGGCACGCAGACGGGCAAGCAATTCCGCCTGCGCGGCAAAGGCATCAAAGGCGTGCGAGCCAGCTATCCGGGCGATTTGTATTGCCACATTGCGGTGGAAACCCCGGTCAAGCTCAGCGAACACCAGCGTCGCTTGCTGCGCGAGTTGGATGAGTCCCTGAAAAAGGGTGGAAACAAGCATTCACCCTCTGGTGACAGCTGGACAGACCGGTTGAAGAGCTTTTTTAGTTGATACAGATCAAACTTAGCGTATAGCCAGCAGCGCAACAATGCCGCCCAGTCTATAAAGGATTGCGCGGCATTTCTATTGGCCACCGTGGCCAAGCAACGTTGCAGCGGCAGGAGTTACGCAATGGGTGTCAACATTACATTCCTGGGCGGAGCCAACACCGTCACGGGCTCCAAATACCTGGTGCGCCATGACGGCCACAGTTTGCTCGTTGATTGTGGTCTCTTCCAGGGCTACAAACAGCTTCGCTTGCGAAATTGGACCCCGTTACCGATTGCGGCAAATGCTGTCGATGCGGTGATCCTGACCCATGCCCACCTGGACCATAGCGGCTACATCCCTCTCCTCGTCAAAGAGGGTTTCGCTGGCAAGGTTTACGCGACATCCGGAACAAAAGACTTGTGCAAAATCCTGCTGCCCGACAGCGGCCATATTCAGGAAGAAGACGCAGCCTTTGCCAACCGCCACGGCTTCTCCAAACACTCACCTGCACTGCCCTTGTATACGCGGCAGGACGCACTCGATAGCCTGCCCCATATCAAGGCGGTGGACATGGGGGAAACCTTCCAACCCATCCCCGGTTGGCGTGTGACTTTCAGTGCTGCCGGGCATATTCTCGGCGCTGCCAGCGTGTTGCTCGAAGTGGCGGACCGACGGATTCTTTTCTCAGGCGATCTGGGGCGGCCCGATGACTCCATTATGTTGCCTCCGGAACGTCCACCAACGGCCGACACTGTGTTGATCGAATCGACTTACGGTGACCGCCAGCATCCGACCGAAAATCTGATTGCAGAGCTCGGGGACGCCCTGCACAAATTGGCCGCGCGGGGCGGTGTGGCCGTGGTACCGGTATTTGCCGTCGGGCGCGCCCAGGCAGTGCTGCATGCCATTGCGCAACTCAAGGCCAGCGGGCAAGTGCCCCATGCATTGCCAATTTTTCTGGACAGTCCAATGGCGGTCCACACCACACACCTGTTTGAGCACCACATTGGCGAGCACCGATTGAGCCCCAAGGAAGCCCACGCGCTCGCGCACAGCGCCACCATGGTCAACAGTACAGATGAGTCCAAGGCCCTTGCTGCTCGCCATGGTCCGATGGTCATCCTGTCGGCCAGTGGCATGGCCACCGGTGGGCGTGTGTTGCACCACTTGGAACAGCGCGTAGGCAACCACCGCAACATGGTGATTTTGACCGGCTACCAGGCGCCAGGCACACGCGGCGCCACATTGGCAAGCGGCGCTCGGACCGTGCGCATCCACGGCCGCGATATCGAAGTCAACGCGGAAATTGTGCAACTACAGTCCGCGTCAGCCCACGCTGATGCAGGACAACTGCTGCATTGGTTGCAAGACATGCCCAAGCGTCCTGACCAGGTGTATGTGGTACATGGGGATTTGCCTGCGGCCGACGCATTGCGCGCACGCATTGAGCGCGAGCTAGGCTGGCGCGCCCTGGTACCAGAGCACGGCTCAACCTGGCCATGTTGAGGCCACTGCGAAAACCTGGTTGATAACGAACCACCGTGGTCAGACAGCGGCGCGGCACCGCGGGCGTTGCTACAGACCTTGTTGGTGGGACTGCTGGAGGGCGGCGAGCGAGTCCAAGATTCGGAGCTAGCCCCTACCATCACCAGTTGTCGGAACGAACCTGTGCATCCCACTGTGCCGCGCGTGCTGCGGAGACACCAATGACGCCGTAGCGCTGCTCACCGGTTTCGTCCCAACGCATCGATCCCGTAACCGGGGCATAACCGTCAATCTTGCGCAAAGCCTGCACAATGTCCGCGGGCTTTGCTGATTCGGTCCGGCGAATCGCCGCTGCCAGCACGTGCATGGCGTCGTAGGTGTAGTGTCCGGCATAGGCGGGGGCTACCTTGTAGGCGGCGAGGTATTTTTCGAGGAATGCCTTGCCGGTGGGAAACTCCCCTGCTTCCAAAATCGGAGAGGTGGCATAGAGTCCGCTGACAATGCCGGCGCCCTTGAGCATGTCCGTCGTCTTGATGGTGTCGCCACCCAACATATTGACTTTGGTGTAGCTGATCTTTTTCAATGCCTCCAGCAGCGCCAGGTTTTGGAAGTCGCTCAGTGTGGTGACGATGACCTCCACACCGGCCTCCTTGAGCTTGCCGGCCAGGTCGTCAAATTCGCGTGTCTTGTCGTCAAATGACTGCTTCAGTGCGATGTCTTTCTTGGCCGCCACTAGCTCCTTGATGGCCCCTGCTGCCAGGTCTTTGCCATAGGGCGTGCTGTCGTCCAGCACCGCATACTTGGTCGCCTGGAATTTCGATCCCGAGAAGCTGCCTATTGCCTTGGCCTGCAAGGTGTCGTTGGCCACTAGTCTGAACGTCGTGGAGAAGCCCAATTGGGTGAACTTGGGGTTGGTCGAAATCGCCATTTGCGCAATGTTCTTTTCCGCATAAATCGGCGCGGCTGCAATGCTGACGCCAGAATTGAGGTGTCCAATGACGGCCACGACCCCAGAGTCCACCAACTGGCGCGCCACCTCTTTGCCGGTGTCGGCATTGGCCCGGTCGTCCATCGCGACGACTTCCAACGTGACCAATTTGCCTTTGACCCGAAAGCCTTCCTTGTTGAGCTCGGCCACCGCCAAGTTCACGCCGTTGAGCAAATCCTGGCCCAAAGCCGCAAGATTGCCGCTCAACGGTTGGGCAACACCAATCTTGATTGTCGAAGGTGGGCTATCGCAGCCCTGAAGAAAAAGGCCAGAACTGGCAACGGCAAGCGCAATGGCGCGGACCGCGTTGCGGCGGGATGGGAGAAGTGTTCGCATGGTGTGCTCGGTATGAAAAAAGGGGGGTGGGTACGAAGTGAAGTACAACCACTGTATGCAGCTGTACTTTAAACGCCGCGAGGGTTTTACCTTGGTAATGGCAACATTGCAGGGCTATTAGTGCGCCTTATGTGTGATGACAGGTAAAAGATCCAGAAGAAAATTGTTCAATCCCCCAACGATAAAGCATCGCGCAGGTTTAAAGCAAAAAAGAAGCCAGCTTTTACAATATCACCATGCTGAACCCACGATATCTCACCGCTGCCTTCTACAAGTTCGTTGAATTGACCGATTTTGAAGACCGTAAGGACCCACTGCTGGCATTTTGCGAGGAGCGCAACGTCAAGGGTACGATTCTTTTGGCCCGCGAAGGGATCAACAGCACCATTGCCGGTGCCCCAGACGACGTTCATGCCGTGTTGGCCTACCTGCGAAGTGATCCGCTGCTGGCCGACCTGCACCACAAGGAGTCTTTCGCAGAGCGTCCGCCTTTCAATCGGATGAAGGTGCGCCTGAAGCGCGAGATCGTCACAATGGGCGTGCCTGGCGTGGACCCGACCCGCATGGCTGGCACCTATGTCAAGCCCGAAGACTGGAACGCGCTGATCGCCGACCCCTCTGTAGTGGTGGTGGACACACGCAATGACTACGAGGTGGCGATCGGTACCTTCAAAGGTGCCATCGACCCGCACATCCGCACGTTTTCGGAACTACCCGCATGGGCCGAGCAGGCCGAGCAGCTGCGCGCTGGCGCCAATGGCAAAAAACCCAAGGTCGCCATGTTTTGCACCGGCGGCATACGCTGTGAAAAGTCCACCGCCTACATGCGGGCCCAAGGTTATGACGAGGTCTACCACCTGGAAGGCGGCATCCTCAAATACCTGGAAACCGTGCCCCCGGAGCAAAGTCAATGGGATGGTACCTGCTTTGTGTTTGACGAACGGGTGTCGGTCGACCACGGTCTGACACCGGGCACACACAAGCTGTGCCGCGGTTGCCGCATGCCGCTGGAAGAGGGTGCGCTGGAATCGCCCCTGTTCGAACTCGGTGTGAGCTGCCCACGCTGCCACGCCAGCACCAGTGAAGTGCAAAAAAGCCGTGCCCGGGAGCGCCAGCGCCAGTGGGAGCTGGCCAAGGCGCGCGGCGCAGCCCATATTGCCGTGCGCTCGCCGCCCAACAAGGCCGCCACGACCGTCAAGACCGTCTACGAGCCTGACGCCGCAGCGTGATGGCTGACGCGCCCGCGCCAACCGCTGCGCCCGGCCCGGCCCTGCGCTACCCCATTCTGTATTCGTTTAGGCGTTGCCCCTATGCCATGCGCGCCAGGCTGGCTTTGACAGCCAGCGACACGGTATGTGAGCTACGCGAGGTGGTGCTGGCGCACAAACCATCCGCCTTGCTGCAGGCTTCACCCAAGGGAACGGTGCCGGTTTTGGTCTTGCCCAACGGGCTGGTTTTGGAACAAAGCCTGGACATCATGCTGTGGGCACTGCGCCGCAACGATCCGCAGCATTGGCTGCCGGACACGAAGCAGGACATGGACACCGCGCTGCAGCTGATCGACCAGTGCGATGGCGACTTCAAAATCCAACTGGACCGCTACAAATACCCCAACCGCTACGCCTTGCCCGATGGCGTTGCCCACCGCGCGCAGGGCGCTCAGTTTCTGCAAATGCTGAATGAACGCCTGGGTGCGCACCTCTACCTGATGGGTGCGCGTTTTGGTCTGACCGACGCCGCCATCGCGCCCTTTGTGCGGCAATTCGCCCACACCGACCCCGTCTGGTTTGCCAGCCAGCCCTGGGCGTGCTTGCAGCAGTGGCTAGTCGCATTTGAAGCCTCGGGCCACTTCGCAAGGGTGATGGACAAGTTTTCGGCCTGGGCCGAGGACCAGGCGGTGCAACTGTTTCCAGCTTGATGATTGCTATGATTTATATAGCGCAGTAGATATAATATACGGGGGCTACAGGCCAATTTCTTTGTCAAAGAAGCGTTGGCCCATTTTCAGTTTCAAAAATTCGGTTACTATTCGGCCATGAACACATTTGCACTAGCGCTACTACTAATCCCCTTCGGGCGGAGATGGTAGTACACGCGTAAGCGCAAACACCACGGCCCGTAGCTACCAGCAACGGGCCGTTTTTCATTGGGTTGCTGGTTCTTTATCCCCCTCAGGAGACCCCAGCATGTTGCAAGATCCCAGCCACAAGTACCCCGCCTTCCAGCCCATTGGCTTGACCGACCGCACCTGGCCCAATGCGGTGCTGACCCAAGCACCCATCTGGCTTAGCACCGACCTGCGCGACGGCAACCAGGCGCTGATCGAGCCCATGGACATGGCCCGCAAGCTGCGCATGTTTGCCCACTTGCTGGAGATTGGCTTCAAAGAAATCGAGGTCGGCTTCCCTGCTGCGTCGCAAATCGAATTCGATTTTGTACGCCAGTTGATCGAGCAAAACCTGGTGCCTGACGACGTGACCATCCAGGTCATGACCCCCGCCAAAGACGCTTTGATTCGCCGCACCATGGAAGCGGTCGTTGGAGCCAAGCGCGCCATCGTCCACGTCTACAACGCCACCTCACCGGTCATGCGCCGCGTGGTGCTGGGTATGGACGAGGACCAGATTGTGGAGCTGGCCAGCAGCCATGCCCATTTGATCCAAGACCTGGCACGCCGGCAGCCCGCCACACACTGGACCTTCCAGTATTCCCCGGAACACTTCTCGGGCACCGAGCTGGCATTTTCCAAGCGCGTCATCGATGCGGTCACCGAAGTGTGGCAACCCACCGCCTCAAAGCCCTGCATCATCAACTTGCCCACCACAGTCGAACACTCCACACCGAATGTGTTTGCCGACATGATCGAGTGGATACACCGCAACATCGCGCGGCGCGACGGCGTGGTGCTGTCGGTACACCCGCACAACGACCGCGGTACCGGCGTGGCGGCAGCCGAGCTGGCGATGATGGCCGGGGCCCAGCGCGTGGAAGGTTGTTTGTTTGGCAACGGCGAGCGCACCGGCAATGTGGACATCGTCACCCTCGCGCTCAACCTCTACACCCAAGGCGTGTCACCCAACTTGGATTTCTCGCAGATTGACGAAGTGCGCCGCATGGTGGAGCACTGCAACCAGTTGCCGGTGCATCCACGGCACCCCTATGTGGGCGAGCTGGTCTACACATCCTTCTCGGGGACGCACCAGGACGCCATTAAGAAAGCCTTTGCCTTGCGCGCAAATGCCAAGCCCGATGATGCCTGGGCCATCCCGTACTTGCCGGTGGACCCCATGGATTTGGGCCGCAGTTATGAGGCAGTCATCCGTGTCAACAGCCAGTCTGGCAAAGGGGGTATCGCCTATCTGTTGGAAACTGAATATGGCCTGGAATTGCCACGCCGCTTACAAATCGAGTTCAGCCAAGTGGTGCAGGCAGTCATGGATACCGAAGGCAAGGAACTCAGCGCGCAGGATCTGTGGGACTTATTCCAGCGCGAGTACGGCACTGCACGTACCCAGGCGCCGCAGGTGCAGCAAACCGCGTCAGGCGACGGCGTGGCGCTGACCGGGCATTGGGAAGGCCAGCAAATCAAAGGCGTCGGTGCCGGTCCGATCGAAGCCTTTGTGAACGGTCTCAACGCCGTCTCCAGCACCACCGTGCGCGTGCTGGACTACCACGAACACGCCATGGGGGCTGGTGCCGACGCACAGGCCGTGGCGTATCTGGAACTGCGCATCAACGAGCAGCACACGGTGTTTGGCGTGGGCATGGATGCCAACATCGTGTCGGCCTCGCTAAAGGCGATTGTGAGCGGGCTGCAACGGACTCAAAGCCGCGCGGCGGCGAGCAACCTGGCGCACCCCACTCTGACAACCAGCGCCTGACGCGACAGCGTGATCAGGCCGATACCGCCCGCGGGCGCGGTTCAGTTCACGCTATCGCCCCAGGCCAGTGCTTCCAAGTGGGCCATGTTGATCTGGCGATTGGAATAGCCTAGCTGCGCAAAGGCTGTGGCAAAGGCCTGCTCGTCATCCGACTCGCAGGCCACTACCAACGACAACATATCGCCAAACTTGCCACTGCGGTGCAGCAGTGCGGCATTGACTTCAGCGTCCAGCGCCAAGCGATCGAGAACCGCGGCCATGGGTGTGCCCAACATACGGTCGAGTTGGGACAACAGGCCCACCAGAAACGCCGAACCGGCTTCGTCGTCCGACATATTGTTCAGCGCCAACAACTCCATCATGCGTCCACGGACCACTGCGGATGCGCCCAGCAAACTGCTGCTGCTCTGGCTAGCAGATGTCATCAACATGGCGGACCAACGGGCCAGTCTTTGGTAACCCATCAACTGCACAACTTGTCGCAGGGATGTCACCGTTTGCTTCAACCCCATAGACGCAGAATTGATAATGCGCAACAGGCTCAGACCCAGCCCCGCGTCTCTTTTGAGCACTAACTCCACCTCGTCCAGTGGTGCCTCTTTCCGTACCAGATTGAAGAGTTCCAGTGCGGTCGCCTCTCCGGGAGACAACACGCGAGGCTGCAGAATTTCTGGCACCGAAAACCAGAAACCCTGAAAACGCTCCACACCCTGGGACTTGAACAAGTCAAACTGCTCTGCCCGCTCTATTTTTACAGCCACCACGATGGCGCCGGTACGCGCCTGAATGGCAGCAATCAAAGCCGGGAGATTGGGCTCGGTCTCTGGTGACAGTTCCACCTTCACAAAGTCTGCAAGGGTGTGCCAAGGTTTGTACACTGGTGCCACCACACTGTGCCGAAACGACAGCCTGAATCCCCGCGCCCGCAAACCTTCCAGCACGACAGCTGACTCGGCAATCTGCCCGGGCGCGTGGCCAGGGACCATGGGCACTTCAATGACCGTCTTGGCGGGGTCGATGAAGTCCCAATGTGAGCCCCCCAATGCCTGGTGCACGGTATTGATGAATAGGTCGCAGTTAGACGTGGAAAAGGGTGCGCCACTTTCTGCCAGCGCATGCAGGGCAAAGGACACATCACTGGACACCGAGTGGGAGGTGGCCGACCGGGATCGGTCAAACAACTCATACGCGACCACGGTGCGATGGGCATCGACTATGGGTTGACGGGCGATCGAGAGTTGGTCAATCACATCATCGGGTGCAGAACAATTGGTAGACATGGGCACATCCACAAAGTAGGTCTTGGTACGTCGGTTCCCGCGGGGACGAAGCTAAATAATAAACCCTAGCGGCTGCCAGACCAACATACAGCACCAATCGCCCCATTCTTGCGCTGTATCCATCACTTCTTCAGCTTGTCCGTCCACCCTTTTGCCACCCTCGCTGCCTTGTCAACTGCCGAACGAATGGAATCCGAGGCAATGGTCGCGCCCTTTTCTGCGCCTTCCTTCAAGTGACCAAAGGCCTCAGATTTTCCGATCGCTTCGACCGTTGATACGGCAACGGCCCCTGCAGCCTGGGCGCCGGTTGCAACTGCATGCGCGCCGAATCGGGCCCTACCCGCTACGGCCTCCCGTAAATCAGAAACCGTGTTGCCCAACGATATGCGCTCCGCCTCGGCAAAAATGCCCTCAACCCGTTTGAGTACCAACTCTTCCCGTTCGTCGACCACGCCGTCAGCTTCCATGACTTCCTTGAGAAAAGCCATGAGGTCGCGCGACATGACGGCGTAGTTGCAGTCTGGATTGGACTTTTTGTAGGCGACCAGTTCGGTCGCAAGTGTGGCAATCTTGAATGCGTTCAACTGGGGCTCAATCAGCCCCATGCTGGCTTCCACAAACTGCGCGTCAAAACCCCATTGGTCTACAAAGTAATTGCGAATGCACTGGCGCTCCTTCTCCAACACTTGTCCGTCGGCTGCCGCCACCTTCAGGGCCAGCGGCATCATCAATCCAAACAAGGTGCTCCCGAGCACATCAAGTGGTGTGTTGATGAACTTCGGAATCACGGTGACGCGGCCCTCAGTTGCGCCACTCAAAGTACGCATCACGGCGAACCAGGCACCACCGGACACCGTTGCTGCGACGATCCATCCCACTGGCGAGCTCGCCATTGCCAGGCCCAAGAAGCCCGCCTTTGCAAGCCCCGCGCCGCCGCCCACCGCGCCAAACAGATCCCAGTACTTGCGAACGGCATTCGCAGTGCGCAACTCAGCGTACGCGTTCTCGCCAATGGCAAGCTTCGCTTTGAACTTCAGTTCGTCGCTAACGACACGCTCCAACGTTACTGGGGTTTCGACTTGCGGCACAGCGGGTACTTTGGCATCTTCCTGTTCTGAAGTGATGGCTACTTTTTTTGAGAGGGGTTCAGACAATTTGTGCTCCTTGCTAGACCTGTCGGATTCCGTCATTTCAATTGCCGCTCCAGAATTGCGCGCTTCACAGCGCAGCGCTCTTCTTCCCAACAGGCTTTGAAGGTCTTGACAACAGTCCCATCATGCCCAATTGCGATGTGCCAAGGACGCCCCATGCGCACGACGTGAACATAGCTGGCGAAACTCTCGGCAAAGTCGTCAGCGGGCGAAGTGCTTGCGTACAGCGATGGGAAATTGGTCATCTCCAAATTGTCATAGGTTGCCACCATGTCAGACCCCATCAGCTTCGCGCCAAAATAATACGACACGTTTTTTCGCTGCAGGAAACTACTGTCAAAGTGGGACGTGTACCGGTTTTCCTTTGGGTCAACCATCCAAGATAAGTCAAAAAATGGATAGGCTCCTACCGGCACAGACTGTATTTTCTGGTCCCACGGCGGATGCATGTTGCCCCCGACAGAAAGCACATGCCCCAGCTCGTGCAACAGAATGTATTGGATGGCGTTCTTCCGGTTGTCGTTGGCGGCTGTCTCTATTTGCGCGTTCAGGCTGAAACCTGTGGCCACCTTGAACGGGCTGGATTCTTTCCAAGTAGCCCACGCATTGGCATTCAATTCTTTCAATACGCTGGCATCCAGCACAATATAGGCGCCCATGCGCTCGCCCTTGCTGTTATAGACGAAATCGGTGTAGCCTGAGCCACCTAGTTCTTCTAGAAAGAAAATGCCCACCAAACGATCATCAAACAGTCGCCGGATATCTGTGGGGATCTCGTCTAAAGCTGCCTGAGCATCCTGCATAAATCCAGCGTCCAGTGCGACCGATCGCGGTCGCTGAGGGTAACCATTGAACTGGTTGTCTAGCGTGACATATTCGACCAGTGCTTCTGGAGCAGGAGCCATTCGCTGCAGAAAAGGTTTGGACAGTTCCGTTTTCCAAAAGTTGGCTTGCCGGACTTTGTGACTCGTCAAGGCTGTTTGCAGACAGGCCTTGTCGTGATCAGCGCATGCGCGTTTAAAACTGTTGATGCCTAAAACCAGTGGTATCAGCAGAATGGCGACAATCAGAAATGTCTTGCGGGTTTTCCAATTCATCGAACAAGTTTGCCACGGAATTGTTTGCCGTTGGTCCGATGGCCTTTCTGGCGAGGACGGCGCCAAAGACGTAGTTTGTTTTCAGGTTCTTCATTGATTCCACTGTGAATATTCATTGACTTCAGCAGAATCCAGTTTTACAAATTTATCGACCAAGACATGAAAGATACGGCGCTGTACGAACACCTTCTTGGACTGAAGACACCTTGGTCGGTGAAGAAGGTTGACCTGTCGCTTGCAGACCAGCGAGTGGTGGTCGAGGTGGCTCTCAAGAAGGGGCAGGTGTGGGCGGACCCAACAGATGCCACCAAGCGAGCCCACATCAACGGCTGGACTGAGCGAGAGTGGAGGCACCTGGACACCTGCCAGTTCGAGACCATCATCAAAGCTCGCGTTCCCCAACTCAAATACGCCGATGGCAGTGTTGAAGAGCTGGTCGTTCAGTGGGCTGAACGGTACAGCCGCGTCACCACCTTGATGACGGGCTTTGTTATCAAGCTGCTTGAAGTCTGCCCGACCACCCAAGGGGTATGCAATCTCACACGCCTGTCTTGGAGCACCGTCAACGCCATCATGGTCAGTGCCGTGGAACGCGGCATGCTGCGTCGCACCGAAGAAGAAATCTCCTATCTGGGAATCGACGAGAAGAGCTCCCAGAAGGGACACAGCTACGTCACCATCCTGACGGACATTGACCGTTCGCGAGTTCTTGACTTGATTCCTGAGAGAAAGCTTGAAGCTGCAAAAACGCTGCTTGAAACGGCACTCACGCCAACGCAACGAGCCTCGGTCAAAGCGGTGACCATGGATATGTGGCCTGCCTTTATGGGTGCGGCCAAGCAGTGCATGCCCCAGGCCGACATCGTGCATGACAAGTTTCACGTCTCCAAGTACCTCGGCGACGCTGTGGATACGGTGCGCAAACAAGAGCATCGTCGCCTCAGCCAAGCGGGAGACTCCCCGCTTACGGGCAGCAAATGGGCGTGGCTCAAAAGTTACCCCGATGGACGTAGCGCTGAGGCGGTGTCGTTTCGGGCCTTGAACCAGCTCAACCTCAAGACCAGCAGGGCGTGGACCATCAAGGAGAACTTTACGCAGTTCTGGAGCTACAGCTACAAGGGTTCCGCCAAGCGATTCTTTGATGCCTGGTCCAACAATGCGATGCGCAGTCGATTGGAGCCCATCAAAAAGGTGGTCAAGATGCTGCGTCGCCATGAGACCGGTCTGCTCAACTTCAGCCAGCACAGGATCAGCAATGCCAGTGCTGAAGGTTTCAACAGCGCCATTCAACTCATCAAGGCCAACGCCCGTGGGTTTCGCAACTTCACCAACTACCGGGCAAGGATTTTGTTTCATTACGGCAAGTTGGATTTGGGGTGGGCGTGAGGAAAAATTCACAGTGAAATTAACGAAGAGCCTGTTTTCATGCCCAATGGTCAGACCTTCTGCATGCCGACTGGTGTGTGAAAAGGGTTGAAAATACACACAAAGCGGTGTCTGCGCCTTGGCGCAGATGTAGCTGCTGGCAAACACGGACTTCCCACTATTGCGACCCTATTTTTGACGAGACCATCCCTTGAAACAACACATTGAAACCAGCCTGCGCGAAGCCCAAACCGCGCTGGACACGCTGCTGCGCAACCCAGCGGCTTTGGGCACCATCGAGCAGGCCGCCGCGGTGCTGATCTCCGTCTTTACGGCCAAGGGGCGCGTCTACGCCTGCGGCAACGGCGGCTCCATGTGTGATGCCATGCACTTTGCCGAGGAGCTGACCGGCCGCTACCGCAAGGACCGCGCGGCGCTGCCTGCCACCGCCATCAGCGACGCCGGCCATCTAACCTGTGTCGGCAATGACCTGGGTTACGACCAAGTGTTCTCCCGCTACATCGAAGCCCATGGCCGCCCTGGCGATTGTTTGGTGGCCCTCAGCACAAGCGGCACAAGTAAAAACATTGTGCGTGCGGCGGAGGCGGCGCAGGCTCAGGGCATGCAGGTTATTGTGCTGAGCGGCCGGGCCAGTGCTGCGCTGGAAGCCCTGAGCACGGTGTATGTGTGCACGCCGGGCGGAAGCTTTGCGGACCGCGTGCAAGAGTTGCACATCAAGGTATTGCACATCTTGATTGAGTTAATTGAACGCCACTTCTACCCCGAGAACTACCTGGAGTAAACGTGTGACGGAACTTGACACCCTTCTGAAAACCGCCTGGAACGACCACGGCGACGCGCCGCAAGCGGTCGCGGACGTATTGGCCGCCAACTGCAGCCGGGTTGAGGCATCTGCTCAGGTGCCGCCATTTGTACGCCTGCTCATCCACGTGTATGGTGAGCACTTGGGGCAATGGCATCAGGGCGTTGAGCTGCTCTCATCACTGTGCCAGCAACTGGCGTTTACACCCGATGAGGCCGCATCGGTCGCGCTGCAAAAGGCCGAGGCGACACTGCGATATGCCAGCGGGGACACGACTGCGCTGGACGATCTTGTGGATCCACTGCGGGCGTCAGTGCTGGCCAGTGCAGCATCTGCCTTTGCGGGCCGCAATTAAACGGCTTGTGCCATTTCCGCATTTACAGAGGCACTGCGGATTGCAGAACTGGGCGTACCGGCAGGCTCCCCCACCCTGCGCGATCTTGCCGTGACAGGCAACAACCTGACAACGTCGCTGGAGGAAAAGACCGACCGACTGGCGCGCAGCCTGTTGCAAGCCGGGCAGACGGATGCCGCTACAGAGCCTGCACAGCGCTGTGTGGACGTGTGTCTGCGCCACGGCGCGGCGGCTTTTGAGCTGTTTTTTGGTTACGCGGTGCTGGGGATTGCACAACAGGCCGCCGGGCATACCGAGGCCTATGCCCGAAGCCAATCGGCCGCGCTGGCGCAATGGCAACAGGTCCCCGAGGCGGACCGTGCCTGGTGCCAAAGCGATCTGGACGAACTCGGACGTCCGTCCGCAACCTAATTGCATCTCAAAATACCCAATTCAGGTTTACCACTGAGTAACTTATAGACAAATCAGGCTGTAGCCCTCGTGAAATATAGTTAGTACGCTATCGACATCATAGCAAATAAGTGCCCAGAATGGGGACCGCCTGCCATCAGGCTACAGCGCCAAACGCGCCCAGGCCTGTGCGTACGCGCGCTGGGGTCGGGCCAAGAATACCGCGGTGCCTTACACCTTGTTGATATCGCCAATACCCTGGCCGCAGCGCCAAATTTCTTTCCAAGCATTAGCCAAGCAGCCACCTCGACTTTGCCGGCCACCGTGCACGTCCAGACCCATTCGTTTTGCTCACCCAGAGTCAGGTCAGCTTCTTCAACGTGCCCCTAGTCGAACACCATAGCGACAATCATCTCTTTTGAAATCGATAACACCCCTTGGATTCATATTTTTTTGGTTCTTCACTAAACCATTCAAAGGACTAAATGAAAAGATTTTTTTGCTTGATCTATCTGGCTCTCCTTTTCCCCATGCCGGTTCATGCCGGCTTTAAAGAAGGCCTGGCTGCGTTTGACAAAAAGGAATACGCGATCGCCTTGAAGGAATGGGCGCCACTGGGAGAAGCCGGCCAGGCGCAGGCGCAAGTCAAACTTGGCGACTTGTATCTGGCTGGATTGGGAGTGGTTCGCGACGATACCAAAGCGGTGATGTGGTATCGCAAAGCCGCCGATCAGGGCTTTGCCCCCGGCTATCGTGCCTTGGGATGGACCTATCAGGAAGGGCGTGGCGTAAAGCAGGACTATGCGATGGCAATCGACCTGTACCGCAAAGGCACTGCGCAAGGAGATGCTACTTCGATGAGCAATCTGGGCGTGATGTATGCCGAAGGTTACGGCGTGAAGCGAGACGAAGTGGCCGCCATGGATTGGTACCGCAAAGCGGCCGACAAAGGTGATGCCCCCGGCCAGGTAAATCTTGGGCACGCGTATCGAGACGGAAGCGGAGTCAAGCAGGATCATGCTGCCGCAGTCAGCCTCTATCGTCGTGCTGCGGCTCAGGCGGATGCCGAGGCGTACTACAGTCTCGGAATCATGACGCGTGACGGCTTGGGCACCGCACAAAACTATTCCGTTGCATTGCAGTGGTTCCATAAAGCGGCTGCCCAGGGAGAAGCAACTTCGCTTGCCGCAATCGGCTGGATGCACTACAAGGGCCTGGGTGTGAAAAAAGACGAAGCAGCCGCATTGGCATGGTACCGACAAGCGGTTGCAAAGAATGATGCAGCCGGACAAAACAGCCTGGGCACCATGCATGAAATGGGCGAAGGTGGCTTGAAGCAGGATGACGCGCAAGCGGCGTACTGGTATCGCAAGGCTGCAGATCAGGGCAATTCCATGGCCCAATTGAACCTCGGAGATCTGTACCTCAGGGGTCGCGGGGTAAAACGGGACAATGCACAAGCCTCGATGTGGTATCGCAAGGCGGCAGCAGCCGGCGATGAAGACGCGGGCGATCGTTTGGAACGGATGCGCCATGGAGAGTTGGAGAAACACTGAAGCGGCTTTCCACTTTCAGGGGCGTGGCATTGCACGCATCCATTTGTAGGGCCTGGAGCTCCTTCCAATGGAGACGCATGGGTTTGCGTATGGTGGTCGCACTGGCCGTCGAACTAGCCCGCGCTGGCGCCCTCAAACCAGGTCTCGAAGTGTTAGGTAATGGTTTAGTACGGTCACGTGCCTGGTGATGACGCGCAGTCGGTTTGCGCACCAGCGAATAACCTCACTAACTATTGCGCAACAGTGCCAGCGTGGCGCCGGCCGTGAGCATGGCGCTGGGCGCAAGCGGGATGCGACAACGCCCAGGGCTACCTGTTCGCCCGGCCGCGCGGATGCTGGGCGTCCGAAAGCACGTCACATGCGGGCGCATGCAAGGCCGAAGATGCCCTTCACCACATCTTCTCAAGGATCTTTTCGATCAGCGTGGGCGCGGGCTTCGTAGCTTCCGTGGTGTCGTCCTCATCGGAGCTGTCCGCACGGGTACAGCCTTCTGGCAACGCAGCCACGTGGACTTTGCCGGCCACCGTGCACGTCCAGACCAATTCGTTTTGCTCGCCCAAAGTCAGGTCCAACTTGACGGCCTTGTCCTCCAGCGGCGGGTTCAGGCTCAACGTCAGTTCTGCCGCGTCGCTGTCATAGGCCACAGCTTTGATCAAGCCAGGCTCGGTATTCTGAAAGCCAAGTTCGTCCAGCGACTTCGGTAGTTCTTCCTTCTCTTTGTAGCGCTGTGCCAGCAATTCGGCCGCAATCTGGCCAACGGCGTAGGCTTTGCTGAGTTTGTCGCGGGTCGGCGCGTGTTCGATCAGCGCAGCCGCCTCTTTGGCCTTATCCGTATAGCTGCCATAGGCCACTATGGCGATGGGCACCAGGATGATGGACAAGTAGATGTAGACAATCAACGCCCCCACCAAACCAAAGCCGGTGTTGGGGATGATGGCGGCCAACAACCAGGCGAAGATATTGCGCCGTGGCAGCTTGGTGTCCACGCCGTGGGCCACCAGCGCCACCCGTTTGCACAGCCAGGGGTAGTCGGCGGTGAGTTCGTTCAACGCCATCCAGAAGCCCTTGGTCTGGCCCGTCTGGGCAATATAGGCCTGTGTGTTGAGGGTCTTCCAGCGCTGGCTGCCCGCAGCCAACACCGACAAGGCATGCACTGCGCTGCGCGAGTGGTGGGTGCACAGCAGGCCATATTGGTCGCAGGTGTACTCGCGGGCGCGTGAGTAGGCGGTGCCCAGCAAGGGTATCCAGCGCGCAAACACCAGCCACCAATGGTGCACCAGATGTTTTTGGGCGATGTGGCCCAGCTCGTGACCGATGTAGAAGTTCAGCGCATCGGGCTCAGCCTCCAGCGCGTCTACCACGTCGCTGTACAGCACCACGTAATAACGGTTCAGAAAGCGGGTGGCAAAGGCGTTCAAAGCGCCGTTTCCGGTGATCAGGTAAAACTCCGGCCGCTTGGTCATGCCCACGGTCTGGCAGCAGGCCTCGAAGCGGGCATGCAGGTCCGGGAACTGATCGGCGGTGACGCGCACGCCATTGCCACGTACATAGGAGATGAAATACGAAAACAGCGCCAGCCCCAACAGGTAAACGCCCAGCATGATGAGCCAGATCAAACCAATCGTGCTCACCGTCAACACCACCCACACGATGGCGGAGATGATGGCCATGATGACGAAGAGCGTCTTCTCATTGGAGTATGGGCGCAGGTCCGCGCGCTGGCGTGGTGGCAGCATGGTGACCGCCGACAGCGGGTCGAGCGGCATCGTCGCTTTGCTTTGCATCGTATGTTCTTTCGGAGAGTTAAGGAAGACAGGATTCGGGGCCGGGTGTGCTTGGCATACCGGACCGCCGGGCAGCGTGGGCGGGTTTCACGCCAATGAACAAAACAGTCAAGGAGACGCTGATGGTGCAACAACGGCACGGACAAGGCATTCAACCGACGGACGCGAAGTATGGCATGGGTTTGGGGCCTGCCGCACATGCTGCCTTTCCCGCGTTGCATGTGAATCGCTGTTTTGATCACCCACCAATTGACTCGCAGGACGTGGCGAGCAACCACCGCTGCGTCGCCTCGTCCAGATACTGCCTGACGCTTCTGGTTCCCGAGGCGGACCGCAGCGAGTGCCTAGACGATCTGAACGCGCTGGGGTAGCCCATCCGTGGCCTAGTTGTACCTTAGAAATAACCCAAAACAGGTTTATTCCAGAAAGCTTAAAGTAAAATAAGGCTCTAGCCCCCGTGGAATCTATGTACTGCGCTATCATCGTCATAGCAAGCAGGCGCCCCAAAATGGGTGTCGCCTGCCACCACGCTAAAGGGCCAGGCGCGCCCTGGCCTGCGTGTATTCCCGCTTGAGCTGGGCAACATACAGCGCCGTACTCTGCAATTGGTTGACGGCACCGATGCCCTGGCCACAGCCCCAGATTTCCTTCCAAGCTTTGACGGACGTGCCGCCAAAGTTCATCTTGCTGGGGTCGCTTTCCGGCAGGTTTTCGGGGTCCAGCCCCGCCGTGCGGATGCTGGGTGCCAGGTAGTTGCCGTGCACGCCGGTGAACAAATTGCTGTAGACGATGTCGTCCGAGTTGCCGTCCACAATCGCTTGCTTGTAGGCGTCCACCGCACGGGCTTCTTCGGTGGCAATAAAGGCCGAGCCGATATAGGCAAAGTCCGCACCCATCGCTTGCGCGGCCAGCACTGCGTCACCAGTGGATATGGAGCCCGACAAAGCCACCGGGCCGTCAAACCACTGGCGGATTTCCTGGATCAGCGCAAACGGGCTCTTCACACCTGCGTGCCCACCTGCGCCCGCCGCCACGGCAATCAAGCCATCAGCGCCCTTCTCTATCGCCTTGCGCGCATGTTTGTTGTTGATGACGTCGTGCAATACAACACCCCCGTAGCTGTGGGCGGCGGCGTTGATGTCTTCGCGCGCACCCAGCGAGGTGATGATGATGGGCACTTTGTATTTGACGCACATCGCCATGTCATGCTCCAGCCGCTCGTTGCTCTTGTGCACGATTTGGTTGATGGCAAACGGCGCGGCGGGCTTGTCAGGGTTGGCCTTGTTGTAGGCGGCCAGGGCACCAGTGATTTCGATCAACCATTCTTCCAGTTGCTCGGCCGGGCGCGCGTTGAGCGCGGGCATGGAGCCCACGACACCGGCAATGCACTGCGCGATGACCAGCTTGGGTGTGCTGATGATAAACAGCGGCGCGCCGATAGCGGGGAACGGCAGACGGTCGAGTGGCGCTGGGAGCTTAGACATGGATGTTCCTGTTGTGAACCAAATGGTTTATGAATAAAAGCACCTATAGCCCCCGTCGCCATTGCGTTAGGTGCTATAGATTTAGTAGCTATAGACAGGTATGACAGGTATCAAAAAGCGTCTAGTGCTAAGGCCGTCACGCAATCTGCACCCTCAACAATGCTGTCGCGCATGCCACCGGCCTTGACCAGCAGGTGGTCGGCATAAAAGCGTGCGGTGGTGATCTTGGCTTGCATGAAGGCCACATCGGTGCCTGCGGCGATCTGCTCTTGCGCAACCAGCAGCGAGCGCGCCATTTGCCAGCCGGCCATCACATTGCCAGCCAACATCAGGTACGGCACGCTGCCGGAGAACACAGCGTTGGGGTTGGCCTTGGTGTTACCAGCGACAAAGTTCACCACGTCCACAAACGCTTCGCGTGCGGCTTTCAGGCGGCGGGCAACCGCCACCGCGTCTGGCGTGCCGCTCTTCAACAATTCAGCTTCGGTCGCTTCAATTTGAGCGGCCAGAGCCTTGCCAGTTTGGCCACCGTCGCGCGAAGTCTTGCGGCCCACCAAGTCGTTGGCCTGGATGGCGGTGGTGCCTTCGTAAATCGTCAAAATCTTGGCGTCGCGGTAGAACTGGGCCACGCCGGTCTCTTCAATAAAGCCCATGCCGCCATGCACCTGTACGGCCAGCGATGTGACCTCCAGGCTCATCTCTGTGCTGTAGCCTTTGACCAGCGGCACCATGAATTCGTAGAAGGTCTGGTTGACCTTGCGCACCTCGGCGTCCGGGTGATTGTGCGCGGCGTCGTAGGCCGATGCGGCCACACTGGCCATGGCGCGGCAGCCTTCTACGTACGCGCGCATCGTCATGAGCATACGGCGCACGTCGGGGTGGTGGATGATGGGCGCAGCGGCCTTGATGGAGCCATCAACCGGGCGGCTTTGCACGCGGTCACGCGAGAAACGCACGGCCGTTTGGTAGGCCAATTCGGCAATCGCAATGCCCTGCACACCCACGCCGTAGCGGGCCGCGTTCATCATGATGAACATGTATTCGAGGCCACGGTTTTCTTCGCCAACCAAATAGCCAATGCCACCACCATGGTCGCCGAATTGAAGGACGGCTGTGGGGCTGGCCTTGATACCAAGCTTGTGTTCGATGCTGACGCAGTGCACATCGTTGCGGGCGCCCAGCGAGCCATCGGCATTGACCAAGAACTTGGGCACCACAAACAGGCTGATGCCCTTGACGCCTTCGGGCGCACCGGTCACGCGGGCCAGCACCAGATGGACGATGTTCTCGGCCATATCGTGCTCACCCCAGGTGATGAAAATCTTGGTGCCAAAAACCTTGTAGCTGCCGTCGGGTTGTGGCTCGGCGCGGGTGCGCACGGCGGCCAGGTCGCTACCGGCCTGGGGCTCGGTCAGGTTCATGGTGCCGGTCCATTGGCCGCTGACCAGCTTCTCCAAGTAAGTGGACTTCAGTGTGTCTGAACCAGCCGTCAACAACGCCTCGATCGCGCCATCGCTGAGCAGCGGGCACAGCGAGAAGCTCATATTGGCCGAGTTCTGCATTTCTCCGCACATCGCGCCAATGGTTTTAGGCAGGCCCTGGCCACCAAAATCCACCGGATGCTGCAAGCCCTGCCAGCCGCCCTCGGTGAATTGTTTGAAGGCTTCTTTGAAACCTGGCGTAGAGGTGACAACGCCGTCTTTCCAGCTGGAGGGGTTCTTGTCACCTTCCCAATTCAACGGAGCCAATACGCCTTCGTTGAACTTGGCCGCCTCTTCCAGTACGGCCTGCGCGGTGTCAAAGCCAGCGTCTTCGAAGCCGGGAATTTGTGCGATCTGGTCGATCTTGGCCAAATGCTGGATGTTGAACAGCATGTCTTTGATGGGCGCGACGTAGCTCATGGGGTACTCCGGGATTACAGATAGAAAAACAAAAAAATTCGACAACAACAAGGCAAAAAAAGGGCATCCACTGGATGCCCTATTCTGGTCGGCGCTTAGAGCGCCGCGGTCAACTCCGGCACGGCGACAAAGAGGTCCGCCTCCAGACCGTAGTCGGCCACGCTGAAGATGGGTGCTTCGGGGTCTTTGTTGATGGCCACGATGACCTTGCTGTCCTTCATGCCGGCCAAGTGCTGGATCGCGCCGCTGATGCCGGCTGCAATGTACAGCTGGGGCGCGACGATCTTGCCGGTCTGGCCCACTTGCCAGTCGTTGGGCGCATAACCCGCGTCCACCGCTGCGCGGGATGCACCCAGTGCCGCACCCAGCTTGTCGGCCAATGGGGTCATGACGTCCATGAACTTTTCGCTGGAACCCAAGGCGCGTCCACCGGAGACGATGATCTTGGCCGCAGTCAATTCGGGGCGGTCGTTTTTGGCGATTTCAGAACCGACAAAAGTAGCTTGCGCGCTGGCACCAACGGCTGCCAATACTTCTACCGCGGCGCTACCGCCAGTAGCAGCAGCGGGGTCGAAGCCGGTGGTGCGCACGGTCAGCACCTTGGTAGCTTCCGCGCTTTGCACGGTGGCGATGGCGTTACCGGCGTAGATCGGGCGCTCAAAGGTATCGGGGCTGTCGACCTTGGTGATGTCGGAGATTTGACCGACGTCCAGCTTGGCAGCCACACGGGGGGCAATGTTCTTGCCCGACGCGGTGGCGGGAAACAGGATGTGGCTGTAGTTGCCAGCAACGGCCAGCACCTGGGTCGCCACGTTTTCGGCCAAGCCGTGGGTGAAGCCGTCACCTTCGGCGTGCAGCACCTTGGTCACGCCAACAATTTGCGCGGCGGCCGCAGCGGCAGCGCCTGCATTGTTGCCCGCTACCAATACGTGCACGTCGCCACCGCATTTCAATGCAGCAGTGACGGTGTTCAGGGTTGCACCCTTGATGGATGCGTTGTCGTGTTCGGCAATTACTAGTGAGGTCATTTTTGATCCTTAGATAACTTTTGCTTCAGTCTTGAGCTTGGCGACCAGCGTTGCCACATCGGGCACCTTGATACCGGCGCTGCGCTTGGGTGGCTCCACCACTTTGAGGGTCTTGATGCGGGGAGTCACATCCACGCCCAGTGCTTCCGGCGTCATCACATCCAGCTGCTTTTTCTTAGCCTTCATGATGTTGGGCAGGGTCACATAACGTGGCTCGTTCAAGCGCAGGTCGGTGGTAACAACAGCTGGCATGGTCAGAGCCACGGTCTCGGAGCCACCGTCGACTTCACGGGTCACGTGAACTTTGCCGTCGACCACTTCGACCTTGCTGGCAAAAGTACCCTGGGGCAAATCGGCCAGCGCAGCCAGCATCTGGCCGGTTTGGTTGCAATCGTCGTCAATCGCTTGCTTGCCCAAGATGATCAGACCGGGCTGCTCCTTTTCGACCAAGGCTTTGAGCAGCTTGGCTACGGCCAAGGGTTGCAACTCAACCGCTGTCTCCACCAAAATGCCACGGTCTGCACCGATGGCCATGGCGGTGCGCAG
>JBKJJC010000372.1:0-4832 GCA_046598245.1 Rhodoferax sp. | reverse complement strand
AGTGCGGGCAATCAAGCAAACCATCCAGCGAGGGGTTGAAGCTATCCATATGGTGGCTATCGGAGTCCGACAACACGCCGGGTTGCAAGCGGGCAACGGCGTCCAGCAGGGCGATAGCCGGCACTTCACCGCCAGACAACACAAAATCACCCAGGCTGATTTGTTCATCCACCTGCGTATCAATAAAGCGCTGGTCTACGCCTTCATAACGGCCGCAGACCAGGATGGCACCACTGCTAATGGACCAGCGCTGAACCGCCGCGTGGTCTAAGCGTTTACCTATGGGGGAAAACAGCAGCACCGGTGCGCTGTCGCTACGCTGGGAGCGAATGTGCTCAAGCGCCAACTCCAGCGGTTGCGCCATCATCACCATGCCCGGACCGCCGCCAAAGGGTCGATCATCCACACGGCGGTAGTTGCCGATAGCAAAGTCCCGAGGGTTGGTGCATTGCACATCCACCTGGCCGGACTCAAAGGCCCGACGGGTGATACCTACCGATAGAAACGGGGTAAACAGTTCCGGAAACAGCGTGACGACGTCGAAGCGCATGCGCACGGACAGTTAGTAATCGGTTTGCCAGTCCACACGGATACGGCGCGCCTTCAGGTCCACATCGTCCACGTAAGCTGCCACAAAGGGGATCATGCGCTCACAGGTCTTACCGTCTTCCTGGTACTCC
Organism: Rhodoferax sp.; assembly: GCA_046598245.1. GTDB lineage: Bacteria > Pseudomonadota > Gammaproteobacteria > Burkholderiales > Burkholderiaceae_C > Allorhodoferax. The sequence continues at coordinate 4,152 of JBKJJC010000372.1, read as the reverse complement.
ATCACCAGCACCGTTTGTGCGCCGGTAGAGAGCAATTCTTTGACGACACCCAGGGCTTCGTCCTGGCGGTTGAGAACGTCCAAGCCAATCAGATCGACCCAATAGTATTCATCCTTGGCGGCTGCAGGAAAACTGGAACGTGAGACAAAAATACGGGAGCCACGCAGGGCCTCGGCAGCCGTGCGATCGTCCACGCCATGGGCGGTGGCGACAACGGTGTCGGAATGTTCCTTGGCTTCCTTGACGGACAGACGTGCAACGCCCGTAAACGTCTGCACACCACGTTCGGTGGGCAGCAGAAACCAATGTTTGGAAGAAAAAAGCGCCTCAGGACTGGCGCTGTGGGGCAGGACTTTGAACCAACCCTTGATGCCCCATGCGTCCGCAATCCTTCCGACTTCAATGGCATCCGCTGGCAATTCAGCAGCTTCGAGTCCGGTAAGCATACGCGTAAGGCACCGGTCAGAGGGCGCTAGGCCCTCGTCACGGCACGATGGCTGATTAAGCGGCCTTCTTGGCGGCTTGGTTGATCAGGCGCTCCACTGTGGGGGAAGCCTGGGCGCCAACGCCCTTCCAGTAAGTCAGGCGATCCTGCGCAATGCGGATGCTCTCTTCGCTGGCAGTCGCGATGGGGTTGTAAAAACCGATGCGCTCGATAAAACGACCATCACGGCGTGTGCGCTTGTCAGCCACAACGATATTGAAAAACGGGCGAGCTTTTGCACCGCCACGGGCGAGTCGAATGACGACCATAATTAATCCTTTGGGTGACTGAAATTAATTTCAGCCTGTACATTCAAAGTTCGATTCAAAGTTGAGACACGCAACTGGCCACCCGGCCAGTGACACTCTGAATAGCTCTCTATTATAACCTGTTAGATATTCATGATAAAGATTCGCCCCAGCATTGACGCCGACATCCCCGCCATCACGGCCATTTATACCCACCATGTATTGCACGGCACTGGCACTTTTGAGACCACACCCCCCACCGAACAGGACATGGGAGCACGGCGTGCAGATGTCTTATCCAAAGGGCTGCCCTATTTGGTCATTGAAACCGCAGAAGGGGTGTTGGGCTTCGCATACTGCAACTGGTTCAAACCTCGCCCAGCCTACCGTTTTTCCGCCGAAGACTCCATTTACTTGGACCCGGATGCCGCTGGTAAGGGACTAGGTCGCCTATTGCTCGAAGAACTGATGGCCCAGGCTGAACGAGCCGGGGTCCGCAAGTTGATCGCCGTGATCGGGGACTCTGCCAACCTGGGCTCTGTGGGAGTGCACAAAGCCTGTGGTTTTCAGCCGGTTGGCGTGCTGGCCAATTGCGGCTGGAAGTTTGAACGCTGGCTGGATGTGGTGTTAATGGACCGCGTCATCGGGCTCGGCAACGCCCAGGCTCCTGCACAATCGCAGGAATGAAAAACAAAACCCTGGCCGCTTGGCTTGCCTTTGTCGGCGGACCATTCGGTCTGCACCGCTTTTATCTTTTTGGCCTTGGCAATCGCTTGGCCTGGCTGCTACCGATACCCACCCTGCTCGGACTGTATGGCATGCTCCGCGCCCGCACGCTTGGCCTGGAAGATCCATGGAGCTGGGTACTAATTCCCATGCTGGGGTTCACCATTGCGGGCTGCGCGATCAATGCATTGTTTTATGGATTAATGGCCACAGAAAAGTGGAATGGCCGCTTCAATCCTGGATCAGCAGCCGATACGCCCGCCGGGCAAACCAATTGGCTAACCATAGGTGCCCTGGTCGTATCGCTGTTGTTGGGCACCACCGTACTGATGGCCAGTCTGGCCTACAGCTTCCAGCATTACTTTGAATACCAGGCAGAAGAAGCCAAACAGATCTCACAGCCCAACCTGGTCAAAAAATCTGCAGACTGATCCAATAAGTCACTGCAGCTACAAACGCACTAGCGGGTATGGTAAAGATCCAGGCCCACACAATATTGCCAGCGACCCCCCAACGCACCGCGCTGGCGCGCTTCGTGGATCCAACACCCACTATGGCCCCCGTGATAGTGTGTGTTGTCGAAACCGGGATGCCCAGACCGGTCGCTAAAAACAAAGTGATCGCGCCCCCGGTTTCCGCACAAAACCCACCCACTGGTTTGAGTTTGGTGATGCGTTGCCCCATGGTCTTGACGATACGCCAGCCGCCAAACATGGTGCCCGCACCAATTGCGGCATAACAACACAGAACAACCCAATGTGGCGGAGCCGTTTCACCCGCAGCGGTGTAACCCGTCGCGATCAACAACATCCAGATAATGCCAATAGTTTTTTGGGCATCGTTTCCGCCGTGCCCAAGGCTATATGCACCAGCAGACACCAGTTGCAAGCGTCTGAACCATTTATCCACCTTGGACGGGCGGGCTCTTCGGAATATCCAAGCCACGGCCACCATCATCAGCGAACCCAGAACGAATCCCAGCAAAGGCGAGACAAAGATGAAGGCAATAGTCTTGAGAATGCCGGTGGAGACCAACGCGCCGGCACCTGCCTTGGCAATCACCGCCCCCACAATCCCGCCTATCAATGCATGTGAGGAGCTACTCGGAATGCCGTAGTACCAGGTAATCACGTTCCAAGTGATAGCGCCGAGCAACGCACCAAACACTACATGCGTATCCACCACCCCGGGCTGCACAATGCCCTTGCCCACAGTAGCCGCGACACTGAGCTGGAAAACAAATATCGCGACAACATTGAAAAAAGCGGCAAACAAAACGGCCTGCCCTGGTTTCAACACACCCGTGGACACCACCGTCGCAATCGAATTGGCCGCATCATGAAAGCCATTCATGAAGTCAAACAGCAACGCCAGCACCACCAGCATCACGACTACCCATAGGGTCGTTGGTACGATTTCCATAGCCGTATCCGCGACCGGTTTAGGAGTTTTCGAGGATGATGCCCTCGATCACATTGGCCACGTCTTCACATTTGTCGGTGATGGTTTCCAACAACTCATAAATCGCTTTGAGCTTGATAACTTCACGCACATCGGGTTCTTCGCGAAACAACTTGCTCATGGCGGTGCGCATTACACGGTCGGCATCGGACTCCAAGCGGTCTATCTCTTCGCAGGTCTTGAGCGCCGCTTCTGCGGTTGCAGGATCCGCGATATGGTCCAGCAGTTTGACGGCATCGCGCAGACGTTCGCAGCACTTGACACTCAAGTCGGTCAACCTAATGATCTCGTCCGTCATATGGCGCACGTCATACAAGGCCATGGTCTCTGCCGAATCCTGAATCAGGTCCGCCACGTCATCCATGGTGTTGATCAGCGAGTGGATTTGTTCACGGTCAATGGGTGTGATAAAGGTAACGTGGATCGCCTTATTGCATTCGTGTGTGACACGGTCCGCCGCGCGTTCGGCGTCATCCACCTCTTGGTTGTATTTGGCGCGCAACTCCAGATCGCTGTAGTTTGCCACCAACCGAGAGAAAGCCTGAGCCGCCTCCACAATGCGGTCCGCGTGCTGGTTGAACATTGCAAAAAAATTGCCTTCACGCGGCAGGAGTTTGCCAAACAGCATAGTGGTGGTTCCTAACAATGGAATGCGTCAATTTCACGACGCATTTATGACGGGCGAAGTGTAACCGCACAGCCAGGCGCGGCATCGCGGGTTTACCGCAGTTCAACCATTACGGAAGATGAAGTAAACGGCTCCTACCAAGCACAGACCGGCCCACAGATAGTCGGTCTTGAAGGGCTGGTCTAGGTAGACCATCGCAAACGGCACGAAGACCAACAGCGTAATGACCTCCTGCATGATTTTGAGTTGCGCAACTGAAAACCCGGCTTGCTGAAAACCAATGCGATTGCCTGGTACTTGCAACAGGTATTCAAATAGTGCGATGCCCCAACTCACCAGGGCTGCAACATACCAGGGTGCTGTGGCCAGGTTCTTCAAGTGACCGTACCAGGCGAAGGTCATGAAGATATTGCTGGCGATTAGCAGCAGGATCGTTTGGGCAGACAGGGGGATGGCGTTCAGGAATTGCATGCTGCGTATTATCTCGACTGACCCCTCTCTCATATGCCAGCGTTGGTGCTCGCTCCGGATCAGTCGGCCCATGCGTTTTGCTCCGTGTCCCCCGGGCCCTGCGGGCCCTCCTCCTTTACCTGCGCAAAACGCAT
>JBKJJC010000029.1:0-6332 GCA_046598245.1 Rhodoferax sp. | reverse complement strand
ATCAAGGCATGTAAACGGTCCACTTTGGCCTGCAGCCCCGCCTTCAGAGGGTGCGTGGGTAACTGGTCCAACAGCGCCGTCGCGCGCGTCACAAACTCAAGCTGCTCTGCATACTCGGGGGCATCCACAACCTTGCCATCCTTAACGGTGGCCGGGTAGTCCACACCCACATAGTCCAGCAGGTGCACGATGGTGGGACCCGGGTCCGGTTTTTCCGTCGGGCCTGCTTGCGGGGTCTGCGCCATGGTCACGGTGCATACCAGCACCAACAACAAGGTCTGAAACGCGGATCGATAAGTCTTTAGCTTGGAGCGGAGGCCAGTGGCCGATGGCAGATGTTTGTTATGGCGTGTCACGGTGGCTGATGCAATGTAAATGAGAAGGCTTCTTCAAGGGGAGCCGCTACTTGCGGCAACACCACCAGGCCACACTGACCACAATCGCCAAGCTCAGAAATAGGCTTGCGGTCAGAGCCATACGTCAGATAGATGCGCTGGCCGCGGGTTGATTGCGATGGATGAAGATGGGCTGTGATTCGCGCTGCAGCGCTGCCACCGGATTGGAGCAGTTGCACTGGGCAATCACGTCCCGGGCGCAGTCCTCGCACTTGCCGCATTGCGTGGCCACGCCCAGTTCAAATTGGATCTCGTCAAAGCCCAAGCCCGCCCGAACATGGCGATGGATTTCCCGGTCAGAAACACGTTTGCAAACACAAACAATCATGGCACTGCGCTTTCGGCGGTTGGTGATTAAGGTTTAATTATAAATGCGAATAGCTCGCATTAGCAATTACAATGCAGGCATTCTGTAAAGCTTTACGCAAGCCAGCACAAGCCAGCGTTCAAAAGCCAGTGCCTTTCATGAAGCAACATTTTTAGTATTTCTTGGTGTAGGCTGCCGTGGGACAGCCATGCCGCATTGCTACCATTTGTATAGCGTTTGACACATATTTCTCGGGGGCTACAGGCCGATTTCACCAAAATCACTCCTGCAACTCACGGTACCGCGTTACCCGGCGCTGACTCTGCAACCCCGAAACCGCGGGATTAGGCCGCAGCCAACCTCTCAGCCAGGGCCTTCAGATTGCGCAGCGTGACCGGAAGGCCTGCGTTCAGTTGCTTGGACAGCATCGGGCCGAGAACATAGGACAGCAAACCTGAAAAGGTGACCCTGTGGATGACCTCGGTCGCGCCTGGCACGGGGACGAGTTCGTGTTCGAACACCATGCGAAACAGGGGAATTTTCGACTCGACCGTGAAGCACTTGCCGGGCTCCGCCTGCGTAAGCAGCATGGGTACGGTCATGCCCTTGGGTGGCGTGATTCGGCCGCGGCTACCGACGCGAAATACCATCACGCAATACTTAGTTTCTGCGCAAATCTTTGAAAATTGCTACTAGTTTTATAGCTATACAGGCAATGTATTCGGGGGCTACAGGCCAATTTCATCAACACCACTGCGCTGTACCGAGGTGTTTTGCTCGGTGATCTGCTCCAGCCCACGCACCAGGGACGAGGTGCTAGGGTTCTCCACAAACACACAGCGTTTGCCGGTGCGTTTGCAGAAGTCTTTCACCTTCCAGTAGGCGTTGTGGCTGATGCAGCCGGTCTGGCAGATCACCAGATCGGCTGCGGCCAGGCTGGCGTCCAGTACGCTCTGGTTGTCTTCTAGGCCACCATCGTGGTGGGCAAACCGGCCCCCTACCCGCTCGATCAGGTCGCGGTAATTGGCGATGTTGCCGGTGCGCCCACCCACGCACAACACGGTCTTTTGCTTCAGGTACAACGTCACCGGCGAAACGCGGGGTTCGGGTCGCTCTGCCCCACGGGTGTGGCTTGCAGCCTGCGGCTCCGTGTTGAGCGCCTCCAGGGCCTTGGCCGCCGTCGTGGTGGGCAAAGCGACCCCCTACTCGCTCAATCAGGTCGCGGTAGTTGGCGATGTTGCCGGTACGCCCACCTACACACAGCACGGTCTTTTGCTTCAAGTACAGCGTGACCGGGGACACGCGGGGTTCGGGTGACTCAGTCCCAAGGGTGCGGCTTACACCCGGCGGCTCCGTGTTGAGCGCCTCCAGGGCCTTGGCCGCCGTGGCCAGCTTGTGCCGCAGCGCGGCGTTGTGCGCTTCCAGCTCAGCCTGGCGTTCGGCCATTTGGTCCGTCTTTTTCAGCAGCCGCGTGTTGGCATCCAGCGCGGGGTTGGACGCTTTGAGCGCCGCCAGGTCTTCACTCAGGAAGGCGATGCGGCTCTCCTTGCTGATGTTGTCGGCCTGCACACGCATGTGCAGCGCAGCCAGCCGCGCGATCTCGGCAGATTTCTCGGCCAGCGCTCGGGTGCTGCGCTCCTGCGCGCGGCCCAATTCACGGGCCAGCACCGCGTTTTCATCCAGCACGGCGGTGAAGCGGGCCACGTCGATGCGTACATTGGCACCGGCCTGGTGCTGGATCATGTGCATGTCGCGGCACAAGACCTCTTGCATGACAGCGTCGCAGCGCGGGTGAACCAGCGCGGCCCAAAACGCACCGGCCACATCCCCCTGGCGTATGGCCTGGCTCCACAGGTCGGCCAGTTCCCGCACGGTCTTGGCCGCCTTGAAGCGGCGCACATCCATTGCGTAACGCTGCTCCAGCTCGGCTTGCAACGCCTCAGATAGGCGGTTGCGGTGCAGGCATTCGGCCACCGCACCCACATGCACCTCGTAGTCATCGGCCAGGGCCTTGCCGCCCAGCGCCTTGTTGACGATGCGGCGCAAGGTGTCCAGCGGGATGCACACGCCGACAACCGGGCAGTGGCACTCGTGGGTCAGCTCCCACAGCCTGCGCCGGCGTGATCCGGTGGAGGGTGGAGGCACGTCCAGCACCGCACGCGGCGGTACCGTTGTCACCAACTCTGGCAGTTTTGCATCGTGGTCACACATCACTTCACTCCTATTTAATTTGGTTGGTAGTTGGCTGGCTTGCGGTCGATGGCGCCGCAAAGGCCAAGCAGGGATCTGGCCGCGGGTGGGCAGCCACGGTGTGGGTCATGTCATGAGCAGCGGCATGTGTCACCCATTCACGGTAAATCGGATCGGAAATTCGACCCAACTGGCCAGGCTGTGTGCGCCCTGTTGGGCGGGCACAAAGCGCCATTGCCGCACGGCGCGCAGGGCTGCGTCGTCTAGCAGCCGGTAGCCACTGCCCTTGGCCAGTGTGATCTCGCCCGGGTGGCCATCGCTGCCCACCCATACCCGCAACCAGACAACGCCCCCCACGCCCTGCTCGCGCAGCAGCATGGGGTAATCCGGCTGGGGGTTGTACGCATAGTCCGGCTTGCCCGCCTGGATGGGCGGTACCTGTGGATGCGCGTCTTCCGTGCGGATGCTGGCGACCGGTGTGGCGGTCGGGGTAGTGGTTGGCGCAACCGCAGGCGTTGCAACGGCCACAGCCTCTTTGCTGGTTTGCGCCGCAGGGGTAGTTTGCGCCAGGGCTTGCACGGCGGGTTGGCTTTGCAAAGGCAGATGCGCCCGTCTCACAGGCTGCGGCACCGGCACACGTGCGGTGCTTAGCACCGGGGCTACCGCCGCTGCAACAAAGACCACCTTTATCGCCTGGTAGGCATGCTGGTTGGTGTGCGGGGTCATCACCGAATGGCCTGTTCGGCTGTACTGCACCAAGCCATACATCACGGCCACGTGCAGCACCAGGGCCAACACAACCGCAGCGCGCGTGCTGCGTGTGTCCAGGAATGATGACGCCAGCAGGCTCATGCCGCAACGGCTTCCTGCGCCCCCCGGCGGGCGAGCCTGCGCATGGGGGTGATGACCAGATCGCCCTGCGTATTGGTCATGCAGGCCAATGCAATCCCGTACAGCGCCTCCAGCGCCGGCACGGCGGCGGCCGAGCAGGCCATATCGTTCACCAGTTTGCCGTCTGCCACCAGCCACAGGCGGTCAAAACCGAGCACCGCATGGTTGATGTCGTGCAGGATGGCAACCAGCGCGTGGCCGCGTTGCGCCGCATAGGCATCCAGGCTGTCCAGCAGGTCGAACTGCAGGCCGGGGTCCAGCGCGGACAGCGGCTCGTCGACCAGCACCAGACCATCGTTCACGTCCCACAATTGCGCAAAGACCCGGGCCAATTGCACCCGTGCCCGCTCACCACCCGACAGAGTGTCAAAGCGTCGGCCCAGCAGGTGTGCGGCACGGGCAAGGTTAGCGGCCTGTTTCACAATGGTGTCCAGCAAGGGATCGTGTTCGCGGGCCACACGGCCCAGCCCGATGACCAGTTCCACCGGTAGGCCAAAGGCCACTTCGCTGGTCTGGGGCAGCACGGCGCGGTGGTGTGCGCGGTCCTGCAGCGTCCAGGTGCCCAAAGGCCGCCCCAAAAACTGCACCTGGCCGGTAGCCGCCGCACGCTCCCCGGACATCAGGCTCAACAACGTGGATTTGCCGGCACCGCTGGGGCCGAGGATGGCAATGCGCTCGCCAGCGCGCACGCTGGTGCTGAACGGGCCAAACTGGTTTGCGCCGAGGGTCGTGGTTGCAGCGTCAAGCACCAGCAACGCGGTGGAGGGTTTGGTTTGCATCAACATGGTGTTCACCCGATGCGGCCGCGCGCACTGCGCAACAGCAGCAAGAAAAACGGGCTGCCCAACAGCGCGGTAAAAATCCCCACCGGGATTTCGGCCGGAATGGCCACCGTGCGGGCCACCGTGTCGGCCAGCAGCAACAGCAGGCCACCCACCAACATGGACAAGGGCAGCACCTGCCGTTGGTCAGGCCCCACCCAGGTACGCACAAGGTGCGGCGCAATCAAACCGATGAAACCAATCATGCCGCACCAGGCCGCCGAAAACCCTGCCAGCAGGGCCACCAGCACAATGGCATTGCGCCGCAGATGCCGCACGTCTACCCCCACATGGGCCGCAGCAGATTCACCCAGCGCCAGCGCGTTCATGGCATGCACCAGTTGGCGCACACGCCAACCCGCTGCGCCCAACAGTAAAGACAACACCATAACCAACGCCCAATTGGCACCCGCCAGCGAACCCAGGGTCCAAAACGACAGGTTGCGCAATTGCTCGTCCGTGGCCAGGTAGGTACACAGGCCAATGACGGCCGCCGCCATGGCATTCAGCGCGACGCCTGTCAGCAGCAGCCCGGCAATCGAACCCGGGGTCAACCAGCGGGCCACACCGTCCAACGTAAAACACACAGCCAGCGCGCCGCAAAACGCCGCGGCGGGCAGCAGCCATATGCGCCACGCCAACGGAATGGGCCAGTTGAAACCCGCAAACACCACAATGGTGAGTGCCACCGCACAGGCTGCACCAGCGCTGACGCCCAGCAGGCCAGGGTCGGCCAGCGGGTTGCGAAAAAGGCCCTGCGTCAACGCACCCGCCATGCCCATACTGGCACCGACCAGCACCGCGAACAGTGCCCGCGGCAGGCGGATATTCCACAACACATAACTACCGGCGGATGCGGTGGACGGGTCTGCCGGCCTGAAGACGGACAGCCAGTCGCTGCCCACCACCGGCACAGCCCCGCACTGCACCGCAACGGCAATGCTGAGCAACACCGCAGCAAGGAGCAAGGCCGCAGGGTGGGCCTTGTCCGGTTGTAAAAAAGGGCGCACATGCACAGACAAGGCGTTCATGAACGCATTGCCTTTGCAATTGCCGTATCCAAGACGGATACCGCCGCGGGTAAGCGCGGCCCAAAGCCCAGAAGAAACATAGCCTCCAGCGCGATGACACGCCGATGACGACCGGCCGGGCTTTGTGCAAGACCCGGCAGCCTGAGAACACCGTCGATACCGCCAGCGGCCTGCAAGCCCTGATCGGTCAGCAATACCACATCGGGCTGGGCCGCAATGACGGCCTCTGGCGTCAGCGGCTTGTAGCCCGAGAACCCTGCAATGGCATTGGTAGCGCCCGCATATTCCAGCATGGCGTGCGCGCTGGTTCCCAGCCCGGACACCATGGTCTGGGTGGGCGCATGGGCCAGCACAAACAAGACCCGAACTGGCTTGGCCGCTGCGCGTTGGGTAAGGGCTGCGCGCGACTGCACCCAATCCTTTTGCAGCGCTTGCTGCATGGCCGTGGCCTGTGCCACCCGGCCCGTCAACTCGCCAACCCGCTTGACACGCTCCAGCAGACCCTCGAAGTGGTGGTTGGCCGCCAACACCGCCACCGGCACACCTGCGGCCGACAATTGCCGCAATACGGCTGGTGGACCTGCGTCTTCGGTCGCAATCACCTGTGTGGGTGCCAGCGCCAACACACCTTCTGCGGACAGCGTGCGCGCGTAGCCCACGCTGGGCAGCTTTTGGGCGTGGGCGGGGTACAGCGATG
>JBKJJC010000042.1:0-3472 GCA_046598245.1 Rhodoferax sp. | reverse complement strand
GGAGTTTTCCAAGACCGCGGGTATTCCGGTGCACTGCGCGCTGCAGCCGGTTCCATTGAAGTCCACTACCGAATTGGTGGTCTACCGGCTGGTACAAGAGGCCACTACCAATATTGCGAAGTACGCGCGGGCAAGCAATGTGTGGCTCAGCCTAACATCGGTGGGCGGCCAGGTTGAAGTCACCGTACATGACGACGGTATAGGCTTTGAGCCCAGCACCATCGGCCAAAAGCGCACGGACTGTTGGGCATGCGCTTTCGTGTAGAGGCCGAAGCCGGTGCGTTGGAGCTGGCATCCCACCCAGGCCAGGGCACCGTGGTACGGGCGCGGTTTCCAGAGTCTCTGCCGGCCGCGCCCGCTTGATCGCTTGTTATGCGGCCAGTGCTACCGGCAGAAGTCGGTGGAATTCCTTCTTGGCACCGGCGTAACACTCACAAGTCCGCTGCTCCAGGCGTTCACGGTCCAACACGACGATGTGGCCGCGGCGGTAGCGTATCAATCCCGCTTCTTGCAGTCTGAGGGCTGCCCCGGTAACACCTTCGCGGCGCACACCCAGTAAATTGGCTGCCAGCTCGTGTGTCATGTCCAACTCATCGGAGGGTAGGCGGTCCAGCCCCAGCAACAGTCGGCGGCTCAGCTGCTGGTCGATGGAGTGGTATCGGTTGCAGACGGCGGTCTGGGCCATTTGCCCCAATACGGCCTGGGCATACCGCATAACCAACTTCATAACACTGCAGGAACGTTCGATCTCTGCTTTGACGAAGCGGGCACTGACACGATAGGCACGCCCGGCACTCTGGACCACGGCATCCGTGGCCGCGGCGTCCTCACCCAGCAACGAGGAAATGCCGACGACACCGTCGTTGCCGACCAAGGCCACTTCGGCCGTGGCGCCGTCCACCGTCATCGACATCAGTGACACGATGGCGGTGGTGGGAAAGTACACGTATTCGGGGGTGCGTCCAGCTGCGTAAAGCATCTGGTTCCGTGACAACTCCACCAACTCCAGGCGGCTGTGCCAGCGATCCATGTCGGCTTGTGGCAAAGCGACCAGCAATTGGTTTTGCTGCACATCGCAAGGGGTTTGAAAGTTTGTTGTCATGCGGTTCTCCTTGAGTACGTAGAAGCCTCATGTTCTCCAATTCGCCGGCCTTTCGGTATCGGCAAAAACCGCATTCGGATGTCAGCCTTGTCCTACAAACCAGACCTGCTTACTTGAGTAGTAGGCGAATGTCTTCGGTCAAGGGCTTGGGTCCGCTGCCATAACGGGTGAACAGGCGCAATCGACCCTGGGTGTCGTACACATAACTACCGGCTGAATGGTCCATGGTGTAGCTGGTGGGCGTTTTACCGTCGACCCGCTTGAAATAGATCTTGTAGTCTTTGGCCAGCTCCACCAGCTTCTCGGGGCTGGCGTACAACGCGAGAAAGCTGGGATCAAAGTTAGACATATAACCCTTGAGTACTTCTGGCGTATCACGCGCGGGGTCCACCGTGACGAACAGGGCTTGCAACTTGTCACCATCCGCCCCTAGCGCCTTTTTAACTTCGGCCAGCTCGGTCATGGTGGTTGGGCACACGTCGGGGCACTGGGTGTAGCCGAAGAACAAAACCACCACTTTGCCTGCGAAGTCGCTCAGATGGCGCACTTTGCCATTGTGGTCCGTCAACTCAAAGCCTTTGGCATATCCCGCACCGGTGACATCGATGGAAGAAAACATAGGCTGCTGCGGCGTACAAGCACTAAAAATGCCTATAGCCCCCGTCAACATTACAGATGTAGCTATAGATTTAATAGTAATTCGTTTCACAGGCTTCCCCAACGGGTAAAACTCACAACAGGTAGTGGTCCAACAAGAGGGCCGCAAACAATAGGCTCAGGTGTATCAGTGAGAACCGGAAAGTCTTGCGGGCCAGGGCGTCTGAATAGTCGCGCCACAACCACCAGGCGTACAAGCAAAACCCAAAGCCCAACACCACCGCTGCCGCCAGGTACAGCCAACTGCTCATGCCATAGACAAAGGGCAACAAACACGCGGCAAACAACACAATGGTGTAGAGCAGAATCTGCAGCCGTGTGAATTCGCTGCCATGGGTTACCGGCAGCATGGGCAGGCCGGACTTGCGGTAGTCTTCCACCCGGTACAGGGCCAGCGCCCAGAAGTGCGGCGGTGTCCACAGGAAGATGATGAGAAAAAGTATCAGCGCTTCAGGACCCACATCACCAGTCATGGCGGACCAGCCCAGCACCGGCGGCATGGCGCCCGACGCGCCGCCAATGACAATGTTCTGGGGCGTCAACGGCTTGAGAATGACGGTGTAGACGACGGCATAACCGACAAAGGTGGCAAACGTCAGCCACATCGTCAACGGGTTAACCCAGACGTACAACAACACAGAGCCGGTCACGCACAAAATGGCCGAGAACAGCAAGGTTTGCGTATTGCTCAACTCGCCGCGCGCAGTGGGTCGCCACGCGGTACGCTTCATCTTGGCATCGATGCCCTGCTCCACAATACAGTTGAAGGCTGCTGCTGCGGCTGCGACCAACCAAATGCCTAAACAGGCAATAGCGGCAAGACCAAGCTGTGGCGCCGAGGGCAACCCGGGCACAGCCAGCACCATGCCAATCAACGCACAGAACACAATCAGCTGAATGACCCGCGGCTTGGTTAAGGCGTAAAACTGGCGAAACACCGAAGGTGTGGGCAAGGAAGTGGTGTCGGGGGTCATGCGCGCAGTCCGGATGGGTTGGCTCCGCTGGGTAGAGCGGATGTTTGGGAAGATGGGTTGCGGATCGCCACCAACAGTCGGACCAGCACCACGACCAGCGCGCCGCCGCCGCCGGTATGCAACACCGCTGCGACCAGCGGCCAACCGAGTACGACATTGCTCAATCCGGTAGCAAATTGCAATGCCAGCAAAGCACCTAGCAACTGACCATGCAGGCGCAAAGCGGGAATCCTGGAGATGCGCCACGCCAGTGCGCCCAATAGGCCGATCGTTACAAACGCCAGCAGGCGGTGCGCGAAGTGGATGGCGGTTAGCCCCTGAAAGCTGATGTGCGAACCATCTTGCAGATACCCCAGTGGGCGCCACAACTCAAAACCTTGGTCGAAATCCATTTGCGGCCACCAACTGCCTTGGCACAGGGGGAACTCTGTACAGGCTAACACCGCATAGTTGGTGCTGACCCATGCACCCGACGCCGCCTGCAACGCCAGCAACAACAAAGCCAGCGCAACCCAAGAAGACAACGACGCAGGCAGTGACGGCATCGGGGCGGATCTTTGTTGGTGGCCCAACAAACTTGCCTGCACGGCGAGCAACCCGAGCAATATGTACCCCCCCAACAGGTGCAACGTCACGATGGCGGGAAACAGTTTCATGGTCACCGTCAGCGCCCCAAATCCGCCTTGTATGCAGACCCACACTGCCGTAGCCGTGGCCCACCAGGGGTTAATGCCCGTGC
>JBKJJC010000322.1:0-6787 GCA_046598245.1 Rhodoferax sp. | reverse complement strand
AAAGCGCCATATTTAAATCACTTGGAGACGGTGCCGCGACCTCCACTCTCGGCCGCGACCGGTCTCACCGGTTTGCTGTAATTAGATTTCTAACTTGTCAAACGCCAGATCAAGATCGTGCGCAAACTTTTCAATGAACATCAGCGCACGCACCGACTGCACAGCAGCCGGGTAATCGTGTTCAACGTCCAGACGCTGCGCGCACTCTCGAATCAGTTCGTGCTGCGCAGCCTCCACATTTTCGCGCAAGGCATTGAGCGTATTGTCGTCATGGGATTCGTCCAGCTCCTCGCGCCACTCCATTTGCTGCATCAGGAACGCGGGTGGCATGGCAGTGTTGCTATGCGCGTTAATGGGCGAACCGGCCAGTTCGCACAGGTAGGCGGCACGCTTGAGGGGGTCTTTGAGGCGCTGGTAAGCCTCGTTGATGCGCACCGACCACTGCATGGCCACGCGCTGGGCGGCGGCGCCTTGCGCAGCAAACTTATCCGGATGGGCTTCGCGCTGCAGCTCTTTCCAACGCGCGTCCAACGCTGCACGCTCCTGGTCGAACTGCCGGCTTACACCAAACAACTCAAAATCGTCGGATTGCAGGTTCACACGCGGAAAGACTCACCGCAGCCACACTTGTCACGCTCTCTGGGGTTGTTGAAGCGAAAGCCTTCGTTCAAACCCTCACGCACAAAATCCAGCTCGGTGCCGTCGAGATAGGCAAGACTTTTGGGATCGACCAGAACCTTGACGCCGTGTCCTTCAAAAACCAGGTCCTCAGGCGCCAATTCGTCCACATACTCCAGCTGGTAAGCCAAGCCGGAGCAGCCCGTGGTCTTGACGCCCAAGCGCACACCCACACCCTTGCCGCGCTTGGTCAGGTAGCGGGTGACGTGCCGTGCGGCGGCCGCTGTCAAAGTAACTGCCATACTTTTAATCAGTTAGTTCAAATGTTTCGCTTTGTAGTCATTCACTGCCGCCTTGATGGCGTCTTCGGCCAAGATGGAGCAGTGAATCTTGACCGGCGGCAAGGCCAGCTCTTCGGCGATTTGGCTGTTTTTCAACGCAGCCGCTTCGTCTAGCGTCTTGCCCTTGACCCATTCGGTCACCAGCGAACTCGACGCGATGGCCGATCCGCAGCCATAGGTCTTGAAGCGTGCGTCTTCAATCACACCCGTCAGTGGGTTGACCTTGATCTGCAGCTTCATCACGTCACCGCAAGCGGGGGCACCCACCATGCCGGTGCCTACGCTGTCGTCGCCTTTTTCAAAGCTGCCGACGTTGCGGGGGTTTTCATAGTGGTCAACGACTTTTTCTGAATATGCCATTTGGTTTACCTCATTTATTTACTTGCACGTTGATGCCGCTAAGCCACAAATGGGTCAGACCGCGAAGCAAGACCGCAGACAGTGCGAACAGCACGGCAAGGGCTTGCGACAAAGGACTGGCTCATTTTGGCGACGCGGCATCAATGCGCGGCCCACTGGATCGTGCTGATATCAATGCCTTCTTTGAACATGTCCCACAAGGGGCTCAGGTCACGCAGCTTGGCAACGTTTTTCTTGATGGTGTCAACGGCGTAATCAATCTCGGCTTCGGTGGTCCAGCGGCCAATCGTCATGCGCAGGCTGCTATGGGCCAACTCGTCGCTGCGGCCAAGGGCGCGCAGCACATAGCTGGGTTCCAGCGATGCGGATGTACACGCGGAACCCGACGAAACCGCCAAGCCCTTGATCCCCATGATCAGCGACTCACCTTCAACATAATTGAAGCTCATGTTCAGGTTGTGCGGCACACGCTTGGTCTCGTGGCCATTTATGAACACCTGCTCCACGTCCTTCAGTCCTGCCAGCATGCGTTCATGCAGCGCACGGATCCGGACGTTGTCGGACGCCATTTCTTCTTTGGCAATGCGGTAAGCCTCGCCCATGCCGACGATCTGGTGGGTTGGCAAAGTGCCGCTGCGCATGCCGCGCTCGTGGCCACCGCCGTGCATTTGCGCTTCAAGGCGGATGCGGGGCTTGCGGCGTACAAACAACGCGCCCACGCCCTTGGGGCCGTAGGTTTTGTGTGAGGTCAGGCTCATCAAATCCACGGGCAGTGTGGACAAATCAAACTCGACCCGGCCCGTGGCCTGCGCCGCATCCACATGGAACACGATGCCTTTTTCACGGCACACCGCGCCAATGCCTGCAATGTCCTGGATGACACCAATCTCGTTATTGACATACATGACGCTGACCAGAACCGTGTCCGGACGAATAGCCGCCTTAAACACATCCATATCAATCAGGCCATCGGCCTGTACATCCAGATAGGTCACATCGAACCCCTGACGCTCCAGCTCACGGCAGGTGTCGAGCACAGCCTTGTGCTCGGTCTTGACGGTGATGATGTGCTTGCCCTTGGACTTATAGAAATTGGCGGCGCCCTTCAAGGCCAAATTAATGGATTCCGTCGCGCCAGATGTCCAAACAATCTCGCGCGGGTCGGCGCCAATCAGGGCTGCGACCTGGCCACGGGCGTTCTCGACCGCGGCTTCTGCCTCCCAGCCCCAGGCGTGGCTGCGCGAAGCGGGGTTGCCGAAATGGTTACGCAACCAGGGCACCATGGCATCTACAACCCGCTCGTCGCAGGGCGTAGTGGCGCTGTAATCCATGTAGATGGGGAAATGGGGAGTGGAATCCATGGAAGTTAACAATTAAAACTAAGGGAAATCAGCTTTTGGAGAACGCGTTGCCCAGGGCAAACACGGAATTGGGCGCATTGATGCGGATGGGTTTGCTCATGGGCATGGCTGAAATCGCGCGCTTGACGGTGGGCTTGTCTTCCACCTGCAGGCCCTTGGCCAGCTGGTCGTCCACCAGCTTCTGCAGCGTGACCGAATCCAAAAACTCCACCATGCGCACATTGAGCGCGGCCCACAGGTCGTGGGTCATGCAACGCTCGCCCTCGCCCATGCAATTTTCCTTGCCACCGCAATGCGTTGCGTCTATGGGTTCGTCAACCGACACGATAATGTCCGCCACGGTGATGTCGGAAGCCTTGCGTGCCAAGGTGTAACCGCCGCCGGGGCCTCGGGTAGATTCCACCAGTTCATGGCGGCGCAGCTTCCCAAACAACTGCTCTAAATAGGACAGCGAAATCTGCTGGCGCTGGCTGATGGCGGCCAAGGTGACAGGACCGCTGCTTTGTCGCAAGCCCAGATCAATCATCGCGGTGACCGCAAACCGGCCTTTGGTAGTGAGACGCATGGAAAACTCCTTCAGTCCTACTTGGTTGACTATTCCGGTCAAGTATACCAAGAAACCTAGGGATTTGCTCGGGTATGTAGACTGATCAGTCACAAACCTTACTTTGGGCCCGAAACGGTCAGCGAAACGATGTTGTCACTGCCCGGCGCGCCAAAGGCCTGTTCCTTCAAAATGTGCAATTGGTCTCGCACATTGGCCGCTTTTTCGAACTCCAGGTTGCGGGCGTGTTCCATCATCAACTTCTCCAAGCGCTTGATTTCGCGAGAGATATCCTTCTCGCTCATATCCTCCACCTGTGCCCGTTGCATCGCGTCGCGTTCCAAACGATCCGCTTCTTTACCCGCCTTTTCGCTGTAAACGCCGTCGATCAAATCGCGCACTTTTTTCACGATGGCCTTGGGCGTAATACCCCGCTCCAGATTGTGGGCAATCTGTTTTTTGCGCCGCCGATCGGTCTCGCCGATGGCGCGTTCCATGGAGTCGGTAATCTTGTCGGCGTACAAAATAGCACGTCCGTTCAGGTTGCGGGCGGCGCGGCCAATGGTCTGAATCAACGAGCGCTCGGAGCGCAAAAAGCCCTCCTTGTCCGCGTCCAGAATGGCTACCAAGGACACCTCTGGGATGTCCAAGCCCTCGCGCAACAAGTTAATCCCCACCAGCACATCAAAAACACCCAGGCGCAGATCGCGCAAGATCTCGACCCGTTCCACGGTGTCAATATCGCTGTGCAGGTAGCGTACTTTGACGCCGTTGTCGCTCAGGTAGTCGGTTAACTGCTCTGCCATGCGCTTGGTCAGCGTGGTGATCAGCACCCGTTCGCTCTTCTCACTGCGTATGCGGATTTCTTGCAGCACATCGTCCACCTGATTCGTGGCGGGGCGCACTTCGACTTCGGGGTCGACCAGGCCGGTGGGGCGCACCACCTGCTCCACCACTTGGCCAGCGTGTTCTTTTTCGTAGGTGGACGGCGTGGCGGACACAAAAATCGCCTGGCGCATGCGCTTTTCAAACTCCGCGAACTTCAGCGGCCGGTTGTCCAGCGCGCTGGGCAGGCGGAAGCCGTATTCCACCAGCGTAGTCTTGCGCGAACGGTCGCCCAGGTACATGGCACCGAACTGGCCTATGGTGACGTGGCTTTCGTCAATAAACATCACCGCGTCCTTGGGCATGTAGTCGGTCAGCGTGGAGGGCGGGTCGCCCGGGGCGCTGCCCGCCAAATGGCGACTGTAGTTTTCAATGCCCTTGCAATGGCCCACTTCGCTCAGCATCTCCAGATCGAAGCGCGTACGCTGCTCCAGGCGTTGGGCTTCCACCAGCTTGCCCTGGCTGACGAATTCCTTGAGCCGGTCTGACAGCTCTACCTTGATGGTTTCTACCGCGGCGAGCACTTGGTCACGCGGCGTGACGTAGTGGCTTCCGGGGTACACCGTGAAACGCGGAATTTTTTGCCGGATGCGGCCGGTGAGTGGGTCAAACAGCTGCAAAGATTCAATCTCATCGTCAAACATCTCCAGGCGCAGCGCCATCTCAGAGTGTTCGGCGGGAAATATGTCGATGGTGTCGCCTCGCACGCGGAAGGTGCCGCGGCTGAAATCCATGTCGTTGCGCTGGTACTGCATGCGCACGAGTTGCGCAATCGCATCGCGCTGGTTGAGCTTGTCCCCCGCACGCAAAGTCATGACCATCTTGTGGTACGCCTCGGGCTGACCGATACCGTAGATGGCCGACACGGTGGCCACGATGATCACGTCGCGCCGCTCCAGAATCGATTTGGTACACGACAGGCGCATCTGCTCAATGTGCTCATTGATGGCGCTGTCTTTTTCAATGAACAAATCACGCTGCGGCACATAGGCCTCAGGCTGGTAATAGTCGTAGTAGCTGACGAAATACTCCACCGCATTGCTCGGGAAAAACTCGCGGAATTCGCTGTACAACTGCGCCGCCAGGGTCTTGTTGTGCGCGAACACGATGGCCGGTCGGCCCAGGCGGGCGATCACATTGGCCATGGTGTAGGTCTTGCCCGAGCCTGTCACGCCCAGCAGGGTCTGGAAGACCTCGCCATCGGTGACGCCTGCCACCAACTGGTCAATCGCCTCCGGCTGGTCGCCGGCCGGTGGGTAGGGCTGGTACAGCTCGAATGGAGAGCCGGGGTACCGAATGAACTGGCCGGTTGGCGCTGGCGCGGCATCAGCGCCCTTGGGTGTGCGATCTTGGGCGGCGATTGGGGACGGATCTAGCATGGGGTGGTTCGGCAAATGGGCAAAGATGGAACTGTAGTCCATGCTGTGGATTGCCTCTGGTTGGGGCGTTTTGGGTGGTGATGTGGTGCGCGCTCGCCGGGCAAGCGGTGCGGGCTGAGCGACCCTGGTGCATGGGCCCTGCGGGCTACCTTGCGGTGCTCGGGCCGGGCGGGGTCTGGCTAAACTCGGCTACGCCTCAAACAACGCCAGCCCTGATCCGCCTGGCCCTGCGCTCCTCAGCCACGTACAAGGGATCGCCCACCCCGCACCGCTTGCTCGGCTTGGGCGATTGGTTACAGTTGCTGAGAGTCAACAGCCTGATTTCATTGTCGCGGGGTTTTTTGCTATTTTAATGGGAGCAGACTATGTATATTCGACGGGGGCTAGACGCCTAATTCATTGGAGCCGTTCCGGGCTTTCCCGCAAAATACTACGTTCAGCATTTCGTTTTCCCTCATGTCCATATCACTTACCGAATGTCCAACCTGCAAGAACGTAATTCCGCCCAATACCAAGGGGTGTCAATGGTGTGGGTCCGAGACTCAGACGCCTCCGACTTTGGACGCCCGAGACAACGCAGGAGCTGGCGGAATGGTCTTTATTGGCCTAGTCCTGACCGGGATGCAAATTGTTTATTTATTGTTCAGTGCCTACACATGGAAGGGTGGAGCGTTGTCATTTGGGCACTTAATACCCGCTGGCATTGTGATAGCTACCTGGTTTGTTATCTGGGTTTCCTTACGGGCCGCCGGCACTCGTTCGAAGCCGCTCTTCGCACTACTACTTGCACCAAGCATTGGAATTTCATTAATATCTTCTGCTCTATTGATCATCACGTTCATCGAAGGGGCGATTGAATCGACCAGAGCTCTAATTTCCAGTTTTCCCCGATGACTCGTTGTAGCAATCTGAGGCGACACCGTACGGCTGACGGATCAGCCAACATAGACACGAAGCATCAATATGCCGATTCGCGGTAGTTCTTGATTGCTAGTGGCCTTCAACGAAGATCCCAAAAAGCATGAGGCTTCGCTCCGTGCCACCCTTGGGCGGTGCCGAGCAGCGCAGTGGCGGGCGGATCAGGGCGGGCGTTGTTTGAGGCGTAGCCGAGTTTAGCCAGACCCCGCCCGGCGCGAGCAGCGCAGGGGAGTCGCGCCAGCGACCACCGCCGTAGGGTGGCACGGAGCGAAACCTCATGCGCCGCCACAAACCTTCCCAGCCCCGTCTGCAACAATATTGCACATGAGCCCCACCACCCTCCCCCCTGCCGAAAATGTCTTCACTTGGCCCATCCGCGTG
>JBKJJC010000290.1:0-25374 GCA_046598245.1 Rhodoferax sp. | reverse complement strand
ACCCTCGACTGGCTTAACCGCGCCCAGGCTTTCACCACTTCGGCGCGTGTGCCTTACCGCCTGCTGGAAGAAATTTCGGTTCACACACCGACGGCAAAACTGGGAGTGCCCGCGACTGAACCCGCACCAGCCCAGCCAGCTCAGGCCGAACTCCTCTCCGTTCCCCTTGAGCCCCCTTTCGCCGTTCGCCCTGAGCCTGTCGAAGGGTCCCCGGCTTCAACAAGCTCAGCCCGAACGGCAGGGACGAAGATCACCGACAACCTGCTGATCCAGGGCGACAACCTCGAAGCCCTCAAGGCCCTGCTGCCCTTCTACCGCGGGCAAGTCAAATGCATCTTCATCGACCCGCCCTACAACACCAAAAGCGCGTTTGAGCACTACGACGACAACCTGGAGCACGCGCAATGGCTGAGCATGATGCTGCAGCGCCTGCAGCTCTTGCGGGAGTTGCTGCGGGAGGATGGAAGCATTTGGGTGACTTTGGATGACAACGAAGCCCACTACATGAAGGTCATGGGCGATGAAGTTTTTGGACGAGAGAACTTCATCATTGATCTTTCATGGCAAAAGCGGGACGGCCCCCCGAATGATCGCAAGATTGGTTTGATTCACGATCACATTCTGATCTGGGCAAAACGCAAGGACAGTTCGTCGAAAAAGACCCTCGCAGAAGAAGCCTTCAACCTGATGGAGCGGACCGAAAAAGCAGACGCCCAATATCGAGTTTTTGAGGAACCCGATGGTCCAGATCCGCGCGGAGCTTTCAGAAAAATAGACACGACCGCCAATGGCAAAGGAGGGCGCTTTGTTGACAGCCTGTACTACGGCATTGTGAATCCGTACACCCAAGAAGAGGTTTTCCCCAGGCAGGGAACTTGTTGGCGACATAACCGGACTGAAATGACGCGGCTGCAGAACGACAGGCGACTTTACTGGGGCGTAAATGGCACAGCCACCACGCCTATGCGTAAGCTATTTAAAACTGAAGCAAAGCAGGGAATGTCCTCGCCCAGTTTGTGGTCAGACGTTGGGCTCAACCAACACGCAAGTTCCGAAATCGAACAGATATTTGGTGAAAAGGCGAGCTTTGAGACGCCCAAACCCGAGGCCTTGATGCAACGCATCATCCACATCGCGACGAACGAAGGCGACCTCATCCTCGACAGTTTCCTAGGCTCAGGCACCACCGCCGCCGTCGCCCACAAGATGGGCCGCCGCTGGATCGGCATCGAGATGGGCGAGCACGCCGCCACCCACTGCCTGCCGCGCCTACAAAAGGTGATCGACGGCGAACAGGGCGGTATCAGCAAGGCAGTCGGCTGGGGGCCCACCGCAGGGGCCGCTGAAAATGCCGCAGCAGACGGCGGCGCATGGACCGGCGGCGGCTTTCGCTTCATGCGGCTCGGCGCCACGGTCTTTGACGAGGCCGGACGCATCCACCCCGCCGTGCGCTTTGCCACATTGGCCGCGTTTGTGTGGCAGCAGGAAACCGGCGCCGCTTTTGACCCGCAGGCCGCCAAACCGGGCACCCCTTACCTCGGCACTCACTATATTTCTGATAGCTACTCACACATATCCGACGGGGGCTACGAGGCTATTCCACCTATAAGGCAGCCGCAGTTTGCCTGCTACCTGCTGTTCAACGGCATTCTGCGCGACAAGCGCCCCGCCAGCGGCAATGTGCTGACCCTGGCCGTGCTAGACGCGCTCTTGGCGCTGCACGCCACCACGCCCGAGCCCAGCGTACCGCTGCTCGTCTACGGCGAAGCCTGCCGCCTGGGCGAAGAGCGTCTGAAGCAAGCCCGCGTGACGTTCAAGCACATTCCGTATGACGTGAGGGCGCGGTAGGTATGGACGCTAACCAGCTTGATGCGTTCAGGCGCATGCCAGTAGAAACCGAATGGCTTGAATTCAAAGAAGCCAAGGGCGGGTTCGATACGGATGCTTTCGGGCGTTATGTATCCGCCTTGTCCAATGAGGCCAATTTACAGGGTCGCGAGGCGGGTTGGCTGATCTTTGGGGTGAAAGACAAGATAGCGGCTACTACAGGCACTCGACCCGTGGTGGGCAGCCTGTTCGCCACCAAGCCTGCCGACCTCAATGAATTGAAGCTGCAGGTTTTCAACCACACCACGCCCGCACTGGGTTTGGACAACCCCATAGAAGTGGCACACCCGGACTGCGCCCCCGGCTCTCGGGTATTGATGTGGCGCATTCCTGCAGCTTCGCGGGGCATGCCGGTGTCGTGGAAAGGACATTACTGGGGGCGTTCAGGCGAATCACTCGGGGCCTTGCCTCTGAATAAACTCGACACACTACGCGCCCAATCAAACCTGCAAGATTGGTCAGCGGTGATGGCAACCGATGACTGGGGCTTGCTGGACCCACAGGCCATTGCACACAGCCAAGCGCTTTACAAGCGCCGCCACGCGACACATACACACGTACTCTCAACGCTGCAGCAGCAGTCGGTTTCCGACTGGTTGCACAGTTTGCGGTTGGCACAAGATGGCAAGTTAACCCGCGCAGCTTTGGTGCTCATGGGCAAGCCCACTGCAGCAACCGCTTTGGGCGGCCCCACGCCGCGATTGACCTGGGTTTTGACGGACCACACCGGCGCGATTCAAACCCACCAGCACTTTGATTTGCCGCTCGTGATGGCCATTGACCAATTGGTCGCCAAGCTGCGCATCATTGAGGTGAACTTGCTCCCGCCACGGCAAACTGCACCTCTGAATCTGCCCAACTACGACGACTGGGTGATTCGCGAGGCCCTGCACAACTGCATCGCGCACCAAGACTACGCACAAGGCGGGCGAGTACGGGTGACAGAAGCCCAGAATTCCCTCACATTCTTCAACCTGGGATCATTTTTGCCCGGCACCGTTGACCGCGTATTGGGCAGCCGACAGCCGGAACAACGCTACCGCAATGCGTGTTTGGCCAACGCGATGGTGGAACTGGACTTGATAGAAACGCTCAACAGCGGTCTTCCCAAGATGTTCCGGCTGCAAAAAGAACGGTTTTTCCCTCTGCCGGATTTCGAGTTTGCACATTCTCCGGACTCGGTCAGTGTGCGTATTTACGGCAAGACGTTGGACGAAAAATATGTACACGCACTGATGTCAACGACTGACTTGTCGCTGGAAGACGCTATTTTGCTGGACCGGGTTCAAAAGAACCAGCTTCTCACGCCTGAGCAGGTCAAGCGCTTGCGCGTCAAAAATCTGGTGGGCGGTCGTGGCGCCAAGATTTTCATTTCGGCGCAAGTGGCAGTCGCTACGGGGCAAGAGGTCAGTTATGTGAATAGCAAGGGACTGGATGCCAAACACTACAAAGCGCTGCTACTCGACTTATTGGCGCTGGGGCCACAACCACGCCACCAAATCAACAGTTTGCTGCTGGCCAAGCTGCCCGCCTCCATTGACGGAGATTTGCGCAGAAAGGAATACATCAAGAATTTGCTTCAGGAAATGGCCCGCGACCAGCAGATCGAAAACGTTGGCGGCGCGACGCGGGCCGCTAAATGGCAACTCAAGGAGTAGTTTTGGGCATTGGATAAATGGGATGTTGAAGTGCTCCGTTATCCAATCAAATCATCCGATTCCGAAATTAACTTCATATAAATCAACAACTTACATTGGATAAATCGTTTACCCGAAGGCAAACTTTATCCAATTCGCCCCCCAATATCCCATGACCACCCTCGCCCTCAAGTCCTACCAACAAACCGCCCTGGACAGCCTGGCCGCGTTTGCCCGCGCCGCCCAGCACAAAGGCCCGGCCTTGGCGTTTGGCGAGCTGGTAGGCCGCCCCTACAACCCGGACCCGTTTGGCGAGGTGCCGTGTGTGTGCCTGCGCATTCCCACGGGCGGAGGCAAGACGCTGATGGCGGCGCATGCGGTGCAAGTGCTGGCGACCGAGTGGCGCGCCACGGATGCGCCGGTGACGGTGTGGCTGGTGCCCAGCGACACGATTCGCAGCCAGACGCTCAAGGCCTTGCAGACTACCGGCCACCCGTACCGCGAAGCGCTGGCAGCCCGCTATGGCGCGGACGTGCGGGTGTGTGTGCTGGAAGATTTAGCCAACATCGCGCCGACCGACTGGGGCCAGCGCGCCGTGGTGGTGGTGGCCACCATCCAGAGCTTTCGCATTGACGACACGGACAAGCGCAATGTGTACAGCTTCTCGGAGCGTTTTGAGCGGAATTTCAAAGCCCGTGACGAACAGCAGTTGCGCGTGCTGCACGGTCTACCCGATGCGGTGGTGACTGCGGAGGAAGCCGCCAGTGATACCAGTGGCGTGCTGGCGGGCTTTGTAGGCCAGCCGCGCTGGAGCCTGGCGAATTGGCTGGCGCTGCATGAGCCACTGGTGATCGTGGATGAGGCCCACAACACCAAGACCGACAAGAGCTTTACAGCACTCAAACGGCTGAACCCCAGCGCCATTCTGGAACTGACGGCCACCCCCATCCCCACCAAAACCAATGTGCTGTACCACGTGAGCGCGCAAGAGCTGGCTGCGGAAAGCATGATCAAGCTGCCCATTGCGCTGGCCGAGCATCCGCAAGGCTGGCAACAGGCCGTGTTTGCAGCCGTGCAGAGTCAACGCGCCTTGGAAGGCGAGGCATTGAAGGACGAAGCCGACGGCCACGGCTATGTGCGCCCCATCGTGCTGTTTCAGGCGCAAAACGAAAACGACGAGGTGCCCCCTGCGGCCCTGCGCAAACACTTGGAAGACGAACTGCACATCCCAGCAGAGCAGATCAAAGTAGCAACCGGTGACACCCGCGAGCTGGAGGGGCTGGACTTGGCAGCACGCGACTGCCCGGTGCGCTTTGTCATCACCGTGCAGGCGCTGCGTGAGGGTTGGGACTGCCCGTTTGCGTATGTGCTGTGCTCGCTGCAAAAGCTGTCCAGCGCCACGGCGGTGGAGCAGTTGCTGGGCCGGGTGCTGCGCATGCCCTACGCCAAGCCGCGCGGGCGCGCTGCGCTGAACCGCGCCTATGCCCATGTGTGCGAAGCCAAGTTCTCCACAGCGGCCCATGAGTTGGCCGACCGGCTGATCAACAACATGGGGTTTGAGGCGCTGGACGTGGCGTCGATGGTGGTGCAGCAGTCCAGTCTGCCGTTATTTGATGGGCTTGAGCTAAATAGCCCTCTAGCCCCCGTAATCATTGCGCAAGTAGCTACTAATTTTGTAGCGACTTCACTTTCCCCGGAGTTGCAGGTAGCCACTGGCGTGGCCGTGGCGCAGGTGGGCGGAGAGCAGACCTGGGTGGTGACCGGCCACATCAGCCCCGAGGTAGAGGCGCAGTTGGTGGCCCAGGTGCGCGGCGCCAAGAAGCAGGAACAGGTGCAAGCCAAGGTAGCGCAACACAACGCGCTGGTGGCGGCCCAATCGTCCCCCGCTTCGCGCGGCGAGCGCTTTGCCCCCATCCCCACGCTGGGCTACCGCAGCACCCCACAAGGTCAGCTCTGGCCGCTGGAACGCGAAGCGGTGCTGGAGGCGGTGGAGCTGGATTTGCTGACGCCGGAAGCGATTAGCCTGCCCGGCTTTCAGGTGGTAGAGCAGTCGAATACGTTTGAGATCTACCTGAAGGACTCACACGTCAAGCTGCGGGCGGCGGACGCCAACCAGATTGCGTTTGACTATGGCTCCAGCACGATTACCGCTGACGATTTGGTGCGCTGGCTGGACCAGTCGCTGTTCCAAAAGCTACCCGAGTTAACGCAGGGGCAGCGCACCGCTTACTTTGCCGCCGTGGTGAATCACCTAATCTACGAAAAAGGCGTGTCCCTCGTCACCCTGGCCAAAACCCGTTTCCGTCTGGCACAAGACATAGAAGCCCGGGTGGGGGACCTCAAAGACAAGGCCGCAAAGAATCACTTTCGCCAACTGGTGCTGGAAGAAGCGTGGGACATTGAGCCGGACTGGTCGCACCCCTTGGTGTTTGAGGCCAACCGGTACCCCGTGCCAGCCGGGTCGCGCTACAGCGGGCGCTACCAGTTCAACAAGCACTTCTACCCCGTTCAAGCTGACTTGAAAGATGGCGGCGAGGAATTTTTCTGCGCCCAGTTGCTGGACAACCATGCAAAGGTTAAATATTGGGTGCGCAACCTGACCACTGCCCCCTGCGGCTTTGGACTAGCTACTTCAAGAGGGCACTTTTACCCGGACTTTGTGGCGGAGCTGCTGGATGGGCGTATTGCGGTTGTGGAGTACAAGGGGGCGCACTTGGTCAACGACCCGTATGAGATAGAAAAACGGCAGGTGGGTGAACTATGGGCGCGTAAGAGCAAGGGACGTTGCGTGTTTGGGCAAATTACCAAAGAGCGTGACGGCGTTGGAACGGCGGGTCAGCTCAACACATTGCTGGCATGAGTATCGACATCCGCCACCTCGGCCGCGTGGACTATGAGCCCACGTACGCTGCGATGCAGGCCTTCACAAGCGAAAGAAGCCTGCAGCCCTCGCCAGATATACCTGATCAGCTATGGATTTGCGAGCATCTTCCGGTTTTTACCCAAGGCCTGGCGGGCAAGGCAGAGCACATCTTTATGCCCGGCGACATCCCGGTCGTTCAGACCAACCGCGGCGGGCAGGTCACCTTCCATGGGCCGGGCCAGGTGGTGGCGTACCCGCTGATCGACCTCAAGCGGGCGGGTTACTTCGTCAAGGAATATGTGTACCGCATTGAAGAGGCGGTGATCCGCACGCTGCTGTACTTTGGTGTGACCGGGCACCGGGTGGCTGGGGCACCGGGGATTTATGTGCGGTTGGAGGATCCCTTTGGGCATACACCGCTGGCGCAGAGGCCAAAAAAATTGCAACCTGAACCACCTTTGAAACTCGCTGCGGAATTGGGGTCTGAGCCGATCCGCTTCGCTACCGGATCCGACCCCAATTCCTCCGGCCCCTCGCCTTCAAAGCCGGCAACACCCGACTTCACTGGCCTAGGCAAGATCGGCGCGTTGGGCATCAAGGTCAGTCGCAACTGCACCTACCACGGTGTGTCGCTGAACGTGGCGATGGACCTGGAGCCCTTCTCGCGCATCAACCCGTGTGGGTATTCGGGGCTGCAAACGGTGGACCTTTCTACAATCGGCGTATCTGTCGGCTGGCAAGAAGCCGCCGACGTTCTGGGCCACAAGCTCTCAACCTACCTCGCCCCATGAGCCAAGACACCCCCAACGCGACTGTCCGCGAAGCCCAATCTCAAGCCGACTACAACCCGCTGGCAAAGCAAAAGGCGGCGGCCAAGCTGTCTCGCATTCCGGTCAAGGTGGTGCAGGGTGAAGTGTTGAAGAAGCCCGACTGGATTCGTGTGCGCGCCGGCTCGCCGACCACGCGTTTTTACGAGATCAAGGACATCCTGCGCCAGAACAAGCTGGTCACGGTGTGTGAGGAAGCCAGTTGCCCGAACATCGGCGAATGTTTTGGCAAAGGCACGGCCACCTTCATGATCATGGGTGACAAGTGCACACGCCGCTGCCCGTTTTGCGACGTGGGCCATGGCCGCCCCGACCCGCTGGATGTGAACGAGCCCGAGAACCTAGCCAAGACCGTTGCCGCGCTCAAGCTCAAATACGTGGTGATTACCAGCGTGGACCGCGATGATTTGCGTGACGGCGGTGCACAGCACTTTGCCGACTGCATCAACCGCATCCGCGAGCTGTCACCCACCACGCAGATTGAAGTGCTGGTGCCAGATTTCCGCGGCCGCGATGACCGCGCTTTAGGCATTTTGAATGCCGCGCCACCCGATGTGATGAACCACAATTTAGAAACTGCGCCGCGCCTGTACAAAGAGGCCCGCCCCGGATCGGACTACCAATTCAGCCTGAACCTGCTCAAAAAATTCAAGGCCCTGCACCCCGGCGTGCCCACCAAGAGCGGCATCATGGTCGGCCTGGGCGAGACCGACGAAGAGGTGCTGCAAGTCATGCAGGACATGCGCGACCACAACATCGACATGCTGACCATTGGCCAGTATCTGGCCCCCAGCACCTCCCACCTAACGGTGAAACGCTACGTGCACCCGGACACTTTCAAGATGTTCGAGGCCAAGGCCTACGCGATGGGCTTCAAACACGCCGCCGTGGGCGCCATGGTGCGCAGCAGCTACCACGCGGACCAGCAGTCTGAGCAGGTGTTGGCGGCCAGCGGCTCAGCGCCAGCATCGGAACCTACAACAGCCCCCTCGGCAGGCGTCTGAAGCTTTCGCATTTTTGCTATATTTTTAATAGCTGCTTAGGTATATTCTACGGGGGCTACCGCCTGATTTGATGCAGAACGATAGCACCACCAAGCACCTGTGGTTCAACCCCAATGGACTGGACAAATTCACGTCGGAAGTCACCCGCGCACGGGGGCGTGAACTGTACGTTTCGCAAAAAGTACTCGACCTGCGCATTTCGCCGCAAGAGGATTACTGGCTGCTGGAAGGCGAGGTGCAGGGCAGCGAGCGCAGGCCCTACACGCTCTCGGTTGAGCTCACGTTGACACCCACGGGCGACATCGACAACTGGGATAGCGATTGCTCTTGCCCCGTGGGCTACAACTGCAAACACGGCGTCGCCTTGACGATAAAGGCGGCCTACCAGGGCCTGCGCATGTTGGGCGCGGAGAAGGCCTATTCGGCCGTGCGCAGCTCCGCGCGCACACCCCCAACCGCCGAGGAACTAGAGGCCGCGCGGCTTGCCACCCAGGCCCGGCTGGAAGAAGCGGCGCGCCTGGAGGCCGAGGCCCAACTGCTGCACTGGTTTTTTGAGATGGACCGCGCTGTTGGCAACAACACCGCACCCCCTGCCAGCGCCAGCAGCCCCAACCGTATCGAGCAGTACCTGTACCTCTTGAAAGTGGTGGGGCCTGGCAACCGTCCCCAGCAATTGCTGATGGAAGCCACCGTGTCCAGCCGCAAGGCCAATGGCAACTGGGCCAAGCCCAAGGCGATTCGCACACCACCGCGCGCGGGCCAGGCGGTCTACGACCTGGCCAGCGACACCGACCGCGAGGTGCTGCAACTCTTGCTGTCTATGCCCGGTCACACCTTGGGCTATTACTCCGCCTACAGTGGCAGCCCCAGCGCTGTGTTGCAGGGCTCCGTAGGCCTGATCGCACTGCAACAGGCCGCCAGCACCGGACGCCTGTTCAGTATGGCTGCGGACGGCAGCCCCGCAAGCGCCATCCAATGGGGCCCACCGCAAACACTGGACTGGAGCTGGAACGAAGTCACCGCCGCGCCAGGCGGCGTGTACCTTGGCACACCCAGCGACACGCCCAGTTGGGCCTTGCGCGCCAAGCTGCACGGATTGGACGCGAGTACAAAACTGCTGCTCAACACGCCCCCGCTGTACCTCGACACGGCGCGCGGCCTGTGTGGCCCCATACAAGCACCCGGCATTTCCGACGCCCAATTGGCTGTGCTGCTCAAAGCACCGCCGCTCAAACCGTCTGCACTGGAGAAACACCAGGTCGATCTGATGCAGCGCCTGGGCAGCCTGCCCGCGCCCCCGATGTTGCAAAACATCCCCAAGCTGGTCGGCATTACCCCCACCCCGCACCTGCTGCTTGCGCCCCATTCACCCGAGAAGGCACGTTTTAGAGGCCTGCTCCTGGTCCAGTTACGGTTTGATTACCAGGGTGTGCGCGGCTGGTGGGCGGGCCAGGGCCATTCCGTCTTGGTCGATGGCCCACAGGGCCGCATACTGCTGCAGCGGGACGCCGAAGCCGAGCTGGACGCCATCACCCGGCTGATGGGCCTGGGACTGGTGAGTGCCGAGGGCGGCGAATTTGGCATTCCCGGCAACGAGCCGCAGCAGACTTGGCTGCACTGGGCCGACAACGATTTCAACGTGCTGCGCGACGCAGGCTTTGTCGTCACGCTGGACGACGCACTCAAGGGCTGGATCACACACGCCGATGCGCTCACGGTGCAACTTCAAGCACCCCCAGCCGAACCCTCGCCCAGCGATGGAAAAAAAGGCAAGGGCAAGGGCAAAGTTAAAGCCATCGACCCCGCACCAGACACCCCCAGCGCCATCGACAGCGAAGCCACTTCCCCATGGTTTGACCTGTCACTGGGCATGGAGATTGACGGCCAGCGCCACAACATCTTGCCCTGGCTGCCCGATCTGATTGCCGCTGCGGCGAATGGCCCCGTAGACCCGGAAACCGGTCAGCCCAGCATTCCGCCATTTGTGTATGTGGGCAACCCCAAAGGCCAGGGATTTATCCGCCTGCCGACCGACACCCTCAAGCCCTGGATGGCCGCCCTACTGGACTTGGTGGGCGACCGCAGCCACGACTTCAGCGGCGAGAGCCTGCGCCTCTCGCGCATGGACGCGCTGCGCACCAGCGCCGCCCTGGGCGAAGGCGTCGAATGGGCGGGTGCCCAGTCGCTGCGCACTCTGGTGCAGCAGCTCAGCGGCCGCGCCGAAATGCCCGATGTGGTGGTGCCCACGAGCGTGCAGGCCAGCCTGCGCCCCTACCAACTGCAAGGCGTCAACTGGCTGCAGTTTTTGCGCAGCCACGGCCTGGCTGGCATCCTGGCAGACGACATGGGCCTGGGCAAAACCTTGCAAACCCTGGTCCATATCCAGATCGAAAAAGACGCGGGGCGTTTGACGCAACCGGCCCTCATCATTGCGCCGGTCAGCCTGATGGGCAACTGGCGGCGCGAAGCCGAGCGCTTCTGCCCGCAACTGCGCACCCTGGTCATCCACGGTAAAGACCGCCACGACGTGGCGCACACCATGGACCAGCACGACCTCGTCATCGCGCCCTACTCGCTCTTGCAGCGCGACAAGGAGCGCTGGCTGGATGCGCAGTGGCACCTGGTGGTGCTGGACGAAGCGCAAAACATCAAAAACGCCAGCACCCACGCCGCGCAGGTGGTGGGCGCACTGCAGACCCGCCATCGGCTATGCCTGTCTGGCACGCCGATGGAAAACCACCTGGGCGAAATCTGGAGCCTGTTCCACTTTTTGATGCCGGGTTTTCTGGGCAGCCAGGCCCGCTTCAAAGAACTGTTTCGCACACCCATCGAGAAGTTGGGCGACCCCGAACGCATGCAGCAACTGCGCGCCCGCATCACGCCCTTCATGCTGCGCCGAACCAAGGCGCTGGTGGCCGACGAGTTGCCGCCCAAGGTGGAGACAATCGAGCGCGTGGAGCTGACCGGCAAGCAGGCCGATCTGTACGAAACCATTCGCTTGGGCATGGAGAAAACCGTGCGCGAGGCGCTGACCACCAAGGGCTTGGCCAAGTCGCAAATCACGATATTGGACGCGCTGATGAAGCTGCGCCAGGTCTGCTGCGACCCGCGCCTGCTAAAGCTCGCCGCGGCGCAAAAGGTCAAGACCTCGGCCAAGCTGGAGCAACTGATGGAGCTGCTGCCCGAGATGGTGGCTGAGGGGCGGCGTATTCTGCTGTTCTCGCAGTTCACCAGCATGCTGACGCTGATCGAGGCCGAGCTGAAGCAACGCGGCATCCCCTGGGTCAAGCTCACCGGCCAGAGCCAGAACCGCGACGCGCTGATCGAACAGTTCACCAGCGGCGCCGTGCCCGTCTTTCTGATCAGCCTCAAGGCCGGTGGCGTGGGCCTGAACCTGCCGCAGGCCGACACCGTGATCCACTACGACCCATGGTGGAACCCGGCGGTAGAAAACCAGGCCACCGACCGTGCCCACCGCATCGGCCAGACCCACACCGTGTTCGTCTACAAGCTGGTGGCACAGGGCACGATTGAAGAGCGCATTTTGGCGCTGCAAGAGCGCAAGGCCGCGCTGGCCGACGCCATGTACAGCGGCGCCACCGGGCGCAAGCAGCCGCTGTTTACTGAAGGGGATTTGGCGGAGTTGTTAAGACCGTTGTCGGAGTAGGGGGTCGTCGCGTCGCTTGGCGAAGATGCTCCTATTTCGATAGCTTTTCATGCATATTCCACGAGGGCTGGAGCCTGAAATCATCACTAGCGTTGCTGCGACACAAGCAAATGCCCACTACCCACGGCGTTGCGGCGAATGGATCGACTAGTATTCATTATTAAATATATTACTTTTTTGACAAAAGTTGTTTATTGACAGACACTTGAAATAAAGTATCTATTAATGAATACGCCAAAAATTGACTTACCCGAGCACCTGCGCGCCTTGCTGGCGCAGGGTGGGGTGTTGACAGCACAGCAGCTCCAAAGCGCCACGGGCAAGAGCCAGCCCAGCATCTCGTTGGCACTGGCCAAATTGGGCTCCGATGTGTGCAAACTGGGCGCCGCCCGCAGCACGCGTTACGCGCTGACCCAGCCCATCTTGGGTCTGCCCGCCCAACAAACCCTGACCTGGACCATGCTGGACGGCAGTTTGCAAACTTTCGGCAGCCTGCACTTTCTCAAAAGCGGCCAGGTGTATGTGCGATCTCGTGTGGACCAAGAAACCGGCAAAGGCACAGACTGGTTGAGCCCGCCCGGCCAGTTACCGTGGTTTCTGCAAGGCCTGCGCCCGCAGGGCTTCCTGGGGCGGCAACTCACCCGCCTGCGGCCGGACTTTCCCGCCGACCCCGACACCTGGCGCACCGAGCAGGTGTTGTACATGGCCATCAACCATGCGGGTGACCCGCCAGGAGCACTGCATCTGGGAGAAACCACGGGTCGCTTTGTAGCGCCGATGGCGCCGCAGGGTACAGCGGAGCAGGCTGCGCACTTCGACACCCTGGCGCGCGCCGTCACCCAGACCCTACCCGCAGCCTCCAGCGCAGGCGGTGAGCAACCCAAGTTCCTGACCGAGTCCGCTTCACCCGACCGGCGACACAAGCACCTCATCGTTAAATTCAGCCCGCCGCGTGGAACCCCGTTCGGCGAGCGCTGGCACGACTTGCTGCACCTGGAGCACCTGGCGTTATCCGTACTGGCAGACAAGGGTATCGTTGTGGCACCTGCACACATCGTGGAATCGGGCGAACGCACCTATCTGGCATCTGAACGTTTTGACCGCGTGGGCTTGGCCGGCAAGCGCCACGTGGTGGCTGCCAGCGCGGTTCACGACGCCTTTGTAGCGGCCCCACGCCAACATTGGGTTGCCACCTGTGAAGCCTTGGCCGCGCAAAAGCGGCTGGCCCAAGCCCATGTCGAGACAGTCGCCAGCACCTACCTGTTTGGCCAGTACATAGGCAACACCGACATGCACTTCGGCAACCTGTCCTTTTTTGTCGATGATGTGCTGCAGCCTGCCTTAGTGCCGACGCCGGTATACGACATGCTGCCCATGCTGTGGCGCCCGGGTGTGCATGGCGGCGAGTTGGACACTGCGCCCCTGCAGCCCCAGGCCCAACCGGCCGGCTACGCTGCACTGGCCTCCGACGTCCGCGCTTGGGCCATCACCTTCTGGGAGCGCGCCGCCAGCCTGCCCGCACTGAGCGCTGCTTTGCGCGCAGCCAGTGGTGAGAATGCGCTGCGGCTGCGGCGAGGCTCCACGGACTGAGGTCGGGCAGCAGAGGTTTCGACTGCTAGCGGATCTTTTGCTACTGATTAGATAGCATTACTGCTATATTTCACGAGGGCTATCGGCATTTTTCACCATAACCTATCCCGTCTCAACGGGTAGCGGGCTTGGCAAACCCGCCCTCGACCCAAGCCACCGCGCTGCTGCGGTTGAGTTTGAAGTTGGGTGCCACGCGCACCTCGGCCAGCGCATCACCACCGTCGTCCACCGCGCTCAGCGTGGCATAGGGATTTTCTTCATCGGGCACGATGTCCAGGTTCACGGTGACACGCGCCTCCCCCGCCGTAACGGCGATGCTCTGGTGCAAGGATGCGTGCAACTGCTGCTCGCTGCGGCGCACGAACTCGCTGGCGGTTTTGACCAGGGTGCTGAAGGCATTGCCATCGAGTGGCTTGGGGTTCTTTTTGTCACGGCCCATGGTCCAGGGGCCCACCAGGGCGGGCTCGGCCGCTCCGTCTTTGGTCATGGCGACGGCCCAGCCGTCATCGTCTTCGTTTTTGATGACGGTAGCGGTCCAGCCGGCGTCGCGCCACAGGCGGGGTTCTTGGATTTTTTGGATTTCTTCGGTCACTGGAAGGCGCTGGTTTGAAGGTGGTTCGGGCGGCCATCGCGCTTAAGGAGGTGGGATGCTACCGCAAAGACCCGCAGCAACACTGCTTTCTAGAATCGGGGGATGCATATCCCGCGCTTCTTACCAGGCTCCACACCATGAGCCCCAACCGCACCGCCACCCTGTTCGCACTGGGCGCCATCGTTTTGTGGGGCACGCTGGCACCCTTGGGCGTGCTGCTGCAGCATGTGCCGCCGTTTCTGCTGACCGGCTTGGGCCTGCTGGTGGGCAGCCTGATTGCGCTGCCGCTGTCGGGTGGCAGGCTCACCCGCATGAAAGTGCCACTGCGCACGCTGCTGCTGGGCGTCTACGGTTTATTTGGCTTC
The DNA here is from genome assembly GCA_046598245.1 of Rhodoferax sp. Classification (GTDB taxonomy): domain Bacteria; phylum Pseudomonadota; class Gammaproteobacteria; order Burkholderiales; family Burkholderiaceae_C; genus Allorhodoferax. Next base: position 10,942 of record JBKJJC010000290.1, on the reverse strand, counting down.
CACTTTTTGCTGTTCATCGCGTTGCGGCACGCACCACCGGTCCAGGCCAACTTGGTCAATTACCTGTGGCCGCTGGGCATGGTGCTGATGGCGCCGCTTTTTCTGCCGGGCATGCGGCTGCGCGCGCTGCATGTGGCAGCCGCGCTGCTGGGTTTTGCCGGGGCGGCGCTGGCGATTGTGGGTGGCAGCGGCCAGGGCATGCAGGGGGGCTTTGCGTGGGGCTATGTGCCCGCTCTGGCTTCCGCATTTGTGTGGGCTAGTTACTCGCTGCTAACCCAGCGCGTGCCACCATTCCCCAACGCGGCCATCGGGCTGTTTGGTCTGGTGTCGGGCGGGTTGTCCCTGCTGTGCCATGCGGTACTGGAGCCTGCTGTGGCACTGAGCACCACCGACTGGGCCTTGGTTGCCGCGATGGGCCTGGGGCCCTTGGGCGCGGCGTTTTACCTGTGGGATGCGGCGCTGAAGCGGGGCGACGCGCGGCAGATTGGTGTGTTGTCGTTTCTGACCCCGCTGCTGTCCACACTGGCGTTGCTGTGGGTGCGGCAAGAGGCACCCAGCCCTTCCGTTGTGTTGGCTGCGGCCATGATCATCGGGGCGGCAGTTTTGGGCTCCCGGGCCAAGTAATTCTAAGCAAAATAGGGCTCTAGCCCCCGATAAATATGCCTCTATAGCTATAAATATAGTAGCAATGAACCAACAAAAGCCGTTAGAACGTAGTTGATTGAGCAGTGCAATACTGAGAAGACATCGCGAATCACGCAGACCGTTTTTCTTCTTAGCGTTTCTGCTGGTGGGTGTCAGGCCAGCGGCACCCGCCCCACGGGCTCGGGTGGCAGAACCCCGCGCTGGGCCAGACAAAATGGCTGCACACACGCCGCCCGAGAGGCGTAGGGGCAGCCCACGGTCTCGCACATTCCCGATGCGCCATTGCGCGCAAGCACGTCCTCACGCGGCACCTGGCCGCTGCCCTGCAACACGGCCATCTGGGTCCACGGGTCGAGGCGGCCTGACGTCGCCTGCTGCAGTATCTCGCGGCCATACACGGCAGCAGTCAACTGCGGCTGCAAGTCCAGCACCAGCAGCGCACTGGTGCGCGGGGCTGCGGCATCCATGCCCTGCAGCACCAAGGCCGTCACGCCCGATTGCAGCGCCTGCCGGCCACCGGCGAACGGCACCTGCACCGCCCCCGCAGCACTGGCGTTGACGCTCGCCATGGCCTCGGCAGCGCCTGCCGCCGGTTGCGTCTGAGCCGCCAGCCACGGCACCGGCGCCCGCAAGGTCAGCGCCATGCCGCGCGGCCCCTCGGGCGTCAGCACAACGCCCTGGCGTACCAGCCAGGTCTGCAATGGTGGTTGATCAGCATCCAGCGCGCCACTCTCCAGCGCCTGGGCCATAACAATAGGCCAGGGCTGTGCCGCCACCACGCGCTGCGGCGCCCCGGCTTGTGCCGTAACCTGCGCCACCAGCGCGCTGACCATGCGCAGCAAAGGCGCACCCAACCCCGTTGCGGGCCAGGCAGCACTGGCCAGGGCCGATGCACCAGTCGTTGTGGCAGGTCCAGAAGGCGCCGCTGTGGCTGGAGCCCCGCCGGGCAGCGCCGGGGTTGCAGCCCGCAACCCGCCATCACCCCGCGGATCAAACCCCGCCGCCAACTGCGCACGCGCCTGGGGCGAGATGCTGGCCTTGTCGGCCGGTTTGGGCAGCGACCCGCCTGGTAAGCTGGGTGACGTTGCCGTGGGCAGCGACTTGGCTGGTAGGCTGAGTGACTTTGCGGTCGGTAGCGACCCGGCTGCTGGGCTGGGTGAAGTTGCCGTTGGCGGTGGGGCGCTGGGGTCGGTCTCCGTGGGCAACGGTGCGGGCGAAGCGCTAGGTTTGTCGAGACCCAGCAACGCCGACTGCCGCTGCGATGCCGCCTCGGCCAGAAACTGGGCCAAGGGCGGGGGTGCGCTGCGGGTGGAGTCGATGGGGAGGGACATAGCATGCAAACAAATGAATGTCCGATTTTGTAGCGATTCCACCGACGTGAACAGGGTACGACGGATAGATTTCCAAGCGAATGAAGCCAAATAGGGCACTGAAAAGCCGCCCCCCCAACCACATCGACTGCGAGTCCGCGTCAATTGATGCCGCAACTCATCGCCCAGCCGTCCCTTTGCGCAAGTCCCAGCCCTGGTTGAATTTCACAAACAGCTCCCGCTTGGGTGCCACACCTGCTTCGGCTGCCCAGGAGGACGTCGACGCTCCAGCCACGCATGGCACCTGCCAATCCAAACTCCCAATGGCGCTGGGGGCCGCGAACGATGTGCTCATGTTGCGCGTGTCCAGCGCCACCTCCAGTAGCCGCTCCAGCGGGGCGCGGGCATACCCTTCGGATCCGGGGTCGCAGGCTTCTAGCACGACACCATAGGGTGCCCCGCGTCGGAAAATGGCACCTTCAGCGCGGGGAAGGGTTTCCCCACCAGGAAGTGTGAATCGACCCATCACACCGCATCAGGTCGGCAGCCTTTTTTGCAAGTAAGCGAAGGTTTCTTGCAAAGCTATTGCTGGCGATCTGGGCCGAAAGGCCAATTCAGAGCGCGCCTTGGCGATGTCGTATTCCTGCTTGACTCCATAGAAGGTTTGCACTTGGCTCAGGGTTAGATTGGCCGGCTTGCCGGTCAATCTGGCGACCCACTCCGTGCACCATGCAACCGCCAGTAATAACCATTTGGGTGCGACGGGCGGCGGTTTATATCCGGACTTAACGCTGTTCGCAGCATCCACTATCGCGCTGAACGGGGAGCTGTGTTGGTTTGCCAGGATGTAGCGCTGCCCGGCTATGCCATGTTGCGCGGCCATGATGCAGGCGTTGGCTACATCGCGCACGTCGACGAAGTTAAAGTGAAAGTTTGGATCCAGGGGCACTGCTTTTTTATGAATGTCGTCGATGAATGCCATGGTGTCGGTTAGCCGCTGGGCATTGGGGCCGACCATGGCTGAGGGCAGAACCACAACCATGCTCAGACCATGGGCCTGTGCAACCTGCCATGCTTTCTGTTCGGAGAGGATCTTGGAGCGGTAGTAGGGGTTGCTGAGGTCTTGGTTCCAGTTGTCCTCGTTCAAGGCTTGCCCGTTGTGACCGACCGCTGCGACCGAGCTGACGTAGACGACCCGCTTGACCCCGGCCTGCGCCGCTGCTTCCAGCACAATGCGCGTGCCCTCGACATTGGGTCTGACAATTTCCGCTTCTGGGTCCAACGACCAGTGCTTAAATACTGCCGCCACTTGGTACAGCACCTCGACGCCCTGCAATGCTTTGCGCATCGCCGCCAAGTCCTCCAGCTCGGCATAGACCAATTCGCAGGCCAGGCCTTGGAAGGGCTCGGTGTTCGTCAGATCACGCACCCCAGCTCTTACCCGGTGGCCCTGCTCGAGCAGCGCCCTGACAAGGTTGTTGCCCAAATGGCCATTGGCCCCCGTAACCAGACATAGATTACCCATTGCATACTCCTTCGCGTTGTTTGCCTGACTTGTTGAATAGGCGGCTGGCAGGGCCTTTTGCGTCGGCCCAATGGGCTGCGATTTTCGCACCCATGTCGCCAGCACCCAGCACGGTGAAGTTACAGACGTTGATGCGGGACATATTGATTCCTGAAATAGATTACTGAACACGAAACCAGGTTTGCGTTCGTCCAAAAATGGGCGTGCCGATATAGCCACGTATCTCCAGCTTTTTTCCGCCATCGACGGGCGTCATCTTCAAGCGGTAAACAGAACCGTTTTCAGGGTCCAAGATATTGCCGCCTTCCCAGACGTCTTTACCTTCTGCCTTCTTGGCTGCGCGAATAATTTCCATCCCCAATTGGAGTTGGTCTTTGCGCTCGTCTTTGCAAAGAGTGCATTTTTCGCCGGGCTTGGCATCCGGGTGGAGAATGCGCTCGACCTTGCCACTGACCTCCCCTGCGCTTTCAACAATACGCACCTCCGAGGTGACCAAGCCGTCCTTGTCACTGATGGTTTTCCATAGGCCGACAGGGGTCATTTGCGCTGTGGCCGAAAGGGCCGACATTCCTACAAACGCTGCAATAGCCAGACGCGATGCAAGAACTCCTTTTGATAAAAATGCGGGTCCACGTGCCGACCGCACAATTGGGGTGCCGTCTTGGGCAAAGGGGTGGGCAAGTGCTGCGCCGTCCGGCGATGCGCCGGTGATGCGTGCTGTCTGGTGCGTGTTTTGGGTTGGGGTCACAGTAAATCTCCAGAGTGGTTGTGGCAATGGATGAATTAAAAACCCGGCACCATGGCGCCAGGTCAAGTAGTTAGATGCCCCTAATGTGGGGAATTGAATGGCCTTGACCCGGTACCTAGGTACCGGGTTTAGGATGTGCGCCTACCTTATGAAAACAAATCCACTCCCCCACACATTGCACTATCGCAAGCTGGCCTACTTGGCGGGCGCATTGCTTATTGGTGCCACAGCTCTTGGCCTGCCTGGCGCGCGCGCCCAAGGGCCCGAGCAGCCAGTGGCAAGGTCGCCATTGCCCTCCCCGGAAGCGCTGGAAGTGGATCCCTCACTTTTCACCGTGCAAAGATTCGATTGGGTGGACAGCCAACGCCAACGCCGCGTGCCAGCCAAGCTGTATCTGCCGACCACGCAGGGCGTTGCGGGATCGGTGCCTCTGGTCGTTTTCTCGCATGGCATTGGTGGCTCTAGAGACGGCTATAGCTACCTGGGGCGCTACTTCGCAGCGCACGGCTATGCCAGCATGCACGTGCAACACGTGGGCAGCGACCGTCAGCTCTGGTTTGGCAATCCGTTTTCCTTGGTTTTCCGTTTGAGCGAAGCTGCGCAAGAGTCAGAGGCACTCAATCGGGTGCAAGACCTGCGCTATGCACTGGACAACATTCTTGCCGCCAAAGAAGGCACTTTGTTTGACACGCAACGAATCGTCGCTGCAGGTCACTCTTACGGCGCCAATACCACCATGTTGATTTCTGGCGCGCAAGTTGAGCAGCAAGGGCAAAAGATGATGCTGCGAGACCCCAGAATCAGCGCGGCAATCCTCATCTCGGCGCCCCCTTTCTATGGGATGGGAGACCCAAAGAAGATACTCGCTAGCATTGACATCCCAACGCTGCACATCACGGCCACGGGAGACGATATTCAGATTCCCGGCTATTTCTCTGGCTTGCAGGATCGCGTGAACATCTTTAAAGCCACGGGCAGCGATAGCGCAGTACCCAAGGTGCTTGCAGTTTTCAAGGAAGGGTCGCACAGCATTTTTACCGACCGGATCGGAACCGGTGGCCTGAACTTGAATCCCAAAGTGAAGATTGCAACGCGGCAATTGGCGCTGGCATTTTTGGACGGCGTACAAACCCGCAACTACCGGGCGATGGACGCCTGGCCACTCAGTAACGCCAATATTGTGAGCGATTTCGAGAAGCAAGTGCCTTAGCCATCACACCCAACCGACGCGTCAGCGCTGAGATACCTGAGACCACCAAAAATGAATACCGTCGTCCCTGTCAATACATTCCAAACCTTGCAGACCACCAGCAGGTTGTGCAAGGCCGCCAACGTGACCCGAGGTCAATTGCGTTTGTATGAAGATGAGGGGTTGATTGCGCCACAAAGCCGCACCGAAGCCGGTTACCGTCAATATGGCCCCGACACGCTGGACCGGCTCAAGGCAATTCTGCATATGAAGGAGCTTGGCTTCACGCTGGCCGAGATCACCATGCTGCTATCCCTTCGTGATAAGGGTGAACTCGACGAGCACGCCATTATTCGGCTGGCCGGGGAAATGCTGTCGAAAATCGATGAGCGCATTGCAGGTCTTCAAACTATTCGAGGCTGTGTGGCACCGGTTGCAGTGGGCGACTTGAGCGCGCTACAAGATGAAGAATGCAACTTCGTCTACGAATTCATGACCGCTCTATCGGTTGAGAAAGTCAAACGACGCTCTTGAACATGCGTATGAGGACCCAGCAACAGCCTCAAATACGCCATCGGCCACACACATGGAAGTGCACATGCGTGTTCATGCCGGAACCTACGCGGTGGATGCAAGCGACAGCGCCCAAGTGCAGGATGAGTTTGGTCTGCAGACTGGTTTCATCCATTCCGCCCCTGGACCCCGTGGGCGCTTTGACCGAGCCCCATCCTGCGCGTTGCTCCAACTCCAGGCCGAGGCAATGGCAGGCGGGATCACCGGGTTTGGAAAACGGCTGGCGCCAGAATGGCGGGATCAAGCAATTTGGACTTGAGCAACATTTGGGCTCACAATGGAAACCTCCTTCCCGACTCTGAGACTTCGTCATGGCCCGACAAAAAATCAACTTTCCCGGTGCGCACGGTGAGCAGCTCGCGGGATTGCTTGAACTGCCCGCAGGCGGGACGCCGAGCGCCTACACCCTGTTTGCCCACTGCTTTACCTGCGGCAAGGACGTACTGGCGGCGAGTCGCATCAGCGGCGCGCTGGCGAGCGCCGGCATCGCCGTTTTGCGTTTTGACTTCACCGGCTTGGGCGGCAGCGACGGCGATTTTTCCAACACCAATTTTTCCTCCAATGTGCAGGATCTGGTGGCTGCAGGCGCCTATTTGACGCAGCATCACCAGGCGCCGTCGCTGTTGATCGGCCACAGCCTTGGCGGTGCCGCCGTACTGGCGGCCAAGGCGCATATGCCATCGGTGAAGGGCGTTGTGACCATTGCCGCGCCGGCCAGCGCCGAACATTTACAGCATTTTTTCGCCAGTTCCGCCGATGAGATCGAGACCCGGGGCCAAGCCTCGGTCAAGCTGGCCGGGCGCGCGTTCAATGTCAAGAAACAGTTTCTCGACGACCTACGTACCCATAGCGGGTTGGAGCACATCGGCACGATGCGCGCGGCCTTGCTGATGTTTCACTCGCCCGTCGACTCAACCGTTTCAATTGATGAGGCGGGGCGAATCTACCAGGCGGCGAAACATCCCAAGAGCTTTATATCGCTCGATACGGCAGACCACTTGCTCAGTCGTCCCGAGGACGCGCTCTATGTCGCGCAAACCATCGCGACCTGGGCTGGTCGTCATGTGGCTGCACCCGTCGCAGTGGGCGAAGCTGATGGCGGCGTAGCCGGCCGCCCCGGACGGGAGCTCCCGGCGGGTCACGCACTGATTATCGAAGGCGACCACCATTTTTTGCGCCGCTTGTACACCGCGCAGCATACGTATCTGGCCGACGAACCAAGCAGCGTCGCCGGCGGTAGTGATCGTGGACCGAGTCCCTACGATCTGCTCTTATGGAGTTTGGGCGCATGCACATCCATGACCCTGCGCATGTATGCCAACTTCAAGAAGCTACCGCTCGACGATATACAGGTCGAACTGTTCCACGATCGCGTTCACGCCGACGATTGCACGCAATGCGAAGGTCGCGAAGGCAAGCTCGAACGCCTTACGCGGCGAATTCGCCTGACGGGTGCCTTGAGCGATGAACAGCGGCAAAGCATGTTGCGGATTGCCGACCGCTGCCCGGTGCACAAGACCCTTGAAGGACAGCCGGTAATTGTTACCGAGTTGGACAACTCCGATCAAGGTAAGTAACTTCAAACAAAAGGAGAGCACGATGGCTGAAGTGAGAAAAACCTACTCGACTGGCGAGCTGACGATCGTCTGGCAACCGGCGCTATGCATTCATTCGGAGAAGTGTCGTCATGGCCTGCCGGGGGTATTCGACCCGACGCGTCGACCGTGGATCGACGCCGGGGCGGCCAGCGCCGAGGAGATCATCGCGCAGGTCGGGCGCTGCCCGTCAGGCGCCCTTTCGATCGATCAAGCGGCTTTGGCAGTGGCTGACACGAAGGTCGCAGCACCTACGCGGATTGAGGTTCTGCGTGACGGCCCACTGCTGGTCAAGGGCGAGCTCAGCGTCGTCACGGCGGAAGGCACCGTAGTCACGCGAAGCGGCGCTACGGCCTTCTGTCGTTGCGGCGCGTCGAAAAACAAACCCTTCTGTGACGGTTCGCACACATCGGCTGGATTCAGGGGCTGAAGCGGAACCTGCCTGACAGCGCGTCGAACGCCGTATGGCACGTGGTCGAACGTTGGTGCCGTCGTCGTGGCAATGCCGCCCGCTGGGCTCAGGCTGGCTAGAGCCCGTTAGCAAAGCGCTGCAATTGGGTGAGCCGGTTTAGACGCCTTCGCGCACGGAACCGGCCGCACTGACCCGCACAAACTGTGCCAATTGGCAGTGGCCATAGCCGTCAGCGCAGCGGCTTTTGGCTTCCGGCGCCAGGTGGAGCCCAAGCAAAATAGGCTTCTAGCCCACGAGAGCTATACTTTCTGCGCTATCAACATGGTAGCAAAAAACCGACAGAAGCCGCTAGCTGCCGTGATCCAGCGTCAGCGGTTTTTTCTTGGCTCTTTTGCTGATGTGTGTCAGGCCAGCAGCACCGGCCCCACGGGCTCGGGTGGCAAAACCCCGCGCTGGGCCAGGCAAAATGGCTGCACACACTCCGCCCGAGAGGCGTAGGGGCAGCCCACGGTCTCGCACATGCCCGACTGCAGCGCCTGCCGCCGGTTGCGGCTGAGCCGCCACCACGCGCTGCGGCGCCCCGGCTTGTGCTGTAACCTGCGCCACCAGCGCGCTGACCATGCGCAGCAACGGCGCACCCAACCCCGTTGCGGGCCAGGCAGCACTGGCCAGGGCCGATGCACCAGTCGTTGTGGTAGAACCAGAAGGCGCCGCTGCGGCTAGAGCCCCGCCGGGCAGTGCCGGGGTTGCAGCCCGCAACCTGCCATCACCCCGCGGATCAAACCCCGCCGCCTGGGGCGAGATGCTGGCCTTGTCGGCCGGTGTGGGCAGCGACCCGCCTGGTAGGCTGGGTGACGTTGCCGTTGGTGGCGGGGCACTGGGGTCGGTCACTGTGGGCAACGGTGTGGGCGAAGCGCTAGGTTTGTCGAGCCCCAACAACGCCGACTGCCGCTGCGATGCCGCCTCGGCCAGAAACTTGGCCAAGGGCGGGAGTGCGCTGCGGTTGGAGTCGATGGGGAGGGACATAGCATGCAAACAAATGAATGTCCGATTTTGTAGCGATTTCACCGACGTGAACAGGGTAAGGCGGATACGGATAGGATTTTCAACCGCGTTAGGCAACGTATTCCTAGCCGTTGTCAGAGTGAAAGCCAGCAATCCCAAGCGGGACCTAATCCATTCACCCTGCGCAGTTTTGCCACCTCTATGTGAATCAATACCCTTAGATGATCAGCCCCCAGCGGTTCAAGCGTAAATCGGGTCCATCAGACTCCACATTGGGCGAAAAAGTGCCTACCATTCAGGCTAACACCACGATGGTCAAGGCTAAAACTTGCAGGTGGCGCAGGATGGCGTCATCATTGAGGGGGCTAGACACGGTTATTGGCGCACAATATTCATGCATGACGTCTTACAGTGACAACTCTCGAGGTGCAACATGAAGAACTTTGACGAGGTGGACGATGTTCGCCGCCTTTGGTTGATCCAGGCGTTGGCAGCGGGTATGTTTGGTGCGGCTTTGCCTCAGGCCGCAGCACAGGGCTTCAATATTTTTGGCAACAAGCCCGCAAAACTGCCGCCGGGACAAAGCATTTTCGGCCTCAAGGGCGATGTGCGGGTGAACAACCAAACGGCGTCCCTCTCGACGCTTGTCAAGCCTGGCGACACCCTGCAAACCGGCAAGAACAGTGAAGCGATCTTTGTGGTGAACACACACGCGATGATTCTTCGCGGTGAGAGCCAATTGCTGATCGAACCAGCGGACACATCCATCGGCAACATAGTCATCGGCGGATTACGGATGTTGACCGGCAAGCTGCTTTCGGTTTCACGCAATTCGCCCATGAAGGTGACGACCTCCACCGCGACCTTGGGCATTCGGGGCACCGGCTTTTACATTGAAAGCGACCCGGAATTGTCGTACTTTTGCACCTGTTACGGGGCAACTGAGGTACAGGCGACCGACGACCCGGACAGTCGCGAATCCATCGCCGCGACCCACCACGACCGCCCGGTTTACATCGTCAGAGACGGGGGCAAGGGCAAGAATATCCGTAACGCGCCGTTCCAAAACCACTCGGACCAAGAACTCGCCCTCATCGAGACCTTGGTGGGAAGGAGCACGCCGTTTGTGTTCTCCAAGGATTCGTACAGCGGGCCGCGCAGAGCCTACTGATTATTCCGGCGCGCCGCGCAGAATCCAGGCCAGGATTTTGTCGTATCCCTGGCGCCCAGTGTCTCCTGGCTGCAGGGCTGTATTGAATCCATTCAAGGCTACCGAGCCCCCCCCGTGGTGGTTACCTGACGGTTTGCGCAACAGGGCACTTGCTACGACATCGGTGAAGTTGACCCGGCTGCGTACCTCGGCGTACAGCCACTGCCGATTGGTGGCATCGGTGGCTGAACCCGTCAATGCGCGGTCGTAGTCGTTGTAAAAAACCGGCGGCGTCAGGGACTGCGTCGCCGGATTTCTGGCAGTGGTGTGGCAAGTCGTGCAATTGCCCGAGCTTGCTTGCAGGATGGTCTTGATGTCGGAGAAATTGACCGCTGCCGGGTCCCACGAAAGGCTGCGGTCCACAACCAGCGTCGTGGTTTGCGCCTTGCTGCTGGCAGCGCCGTTGCTGGTGACGAGTTGGAGCGTGTACACGCCGTCGTTGATCGCCGTGAATGTTGGGTTTATGGTGGTCGCACCGGACAAGCTGGCTCCGGCCGGCCCGGCAGAAATCGACCATTGGTACGCCGTCGAAAACAGGCTCATGCTGCCGTCGAGTGCGGTCGACAACGATTTGACAACCCGCCCGGGGCCAGGGTCGGCAACTGGGCGGCCTGGTCGGCTGGCGGCATCCGCGAACCCTTTGGTTGCCAGGTAGTCCGCCATCGGGCGATTAAGGGACGGGGTGCTCCAATAAGCGTCGTATACCAGCTTGGCCAGGGGCATATTGCCT
>JBKJJC010000186.1:0-3509 GCA_046598245.1 Rhodoferax sp. | reverse complement strand
CGGACGTGCCGCACCAGTGGCACCGGGTCGAAAGCCCGGGCCAAACTGCCGCGCAGCCTGGTTGAAGCGGGTAAAGGTGGTGACCACTGCGGGCTTGCGGCCAGTCACAAGAAACCGCAGCACCAGCACCGCCACCACCAATAGACCCGCACACAACACGCTCAGTGCAAACACGGCGGCCAGCACCAGCAACACCAGTTTTACGGCACCGCGCAGGATGCTGGAGACGGTTTCAAATAGAAAATTCATGCAGGTATTTTGCCTTGCCCACCTAAATCCCCACAGGGTGTTGTTGGTATCGGTGTGCAAGGTCTGTACACCCCAAGTGGAAATTCACTATCAAAACAATAGCATATTATCTATATTCTACGGGGGCTAAAGGCCTATTTCACTCACGTGCAGTGGCCATCACGGCTGCAAACCCGATGAATACACCACCGGTGAGCCGGTTGAAGGCGCGCATCACGCTAGCGCGCTGCAGGTAGACCGACAGACGCTTGCCGCTGACGGCGTACACCAGGTACCAGCCCACCTCAATCACCGTGAAGGTGGCCAGCAGAATGGCGAACTGCGGGAACTGGGGCGCATCGGCGTGGATGAATTGGGGGAAGAATGCCGCTGCAAACAGGATCGCCTTGGGGTTGCTGGCTGCGACCAGAAAGGCCTGGCGGTAGATGGCGCCGGTGTTCAACGCTGGCGTGACAACCTGTGATGTTTCTGCCGTGGTCTGGTCCTGCACTGGCGAGCGCCACACCTTGACACCGAGGTAGGCGAGGTAGGCCGCACCGGCCAGCCGCAATGCCTCAAACACCTGGGGCGAGGTCTGCAACACCGCGCCCAGGCCAGCGGCCGAGACACTCATCATCGCCAGCAACGCGGTCATGCAGCCCAGCATGGCCACCACCGATGCACGCACACCATGCCTGGCGCTGACACTCATCACCATCAGCATATTGGGGCCGGGCGTGGCAGACACTACAAAGGTCATCAGGATAAAAAGCCACCAGGTGCTGAGGGTCATGGGATATTTTCTACAGAAGGAATAGGCACCCGAGGCTATCAGATCGCGCCTGCGCAACTTCACGCCGCCGCACACGCCGCCGCAAAAAGTTGAATCTATTGGCAGCCGCGCCGCGTATTCATTACAGCCGCAACTATTCGGCTTTTGTTACCAACCCCTCAGGAGTAATTTCACATGGCATCTACTACTACCCGCACGCTCGCTTCCTTCAGCCTGGCCCTCATCATGTCGGCCGTATCCGTGGCCGCTATGGCCGACGTCATGGTTGGCGGTGCGCCCATGCTGGCGTCCAAGGACATCATCGACAACGCTGTAAATTCCAAAGACCACACCACACTGGTGGCCGCAGTCAAAGCAGCCGGCCTGGTCGACACGCTGAAGAGCCCTGGCCCGTTCACCGTGTTTGCACCTACCAATGCGGCATTTGCTTCACTGCCCGCTGGCACAGTCGAGACCTTGCTCAAGCCCGACAACAAAGGCATGCTCACCAACATCTTGACCTACCACGTGGTGGCCGGCAAGTTTGACGCAGCCGCCATCAGCAAGATGATCATGGACGGCAAGGGCACGGCCACCATGAAGACCGTCAGCGGTGGCATGCTGACTGCCAAGGCCAGCGGCTCCAAAGTAATGCTGACAGACGAAAAGGGCGGCGCTGCCACCGTGACCATTGCCGATGTCTACCAGTCCAACGGCGTGATCCACGTGGTCGACAAGGTTCTGTTGCCCAAGTAAGCGGTTCGGTGGCGGTGCGGGCGATTCTCTAAAATCGCCCCATGACCGCCACACCCACACCCACACCCATTACCCCAACCCCCACCACCCCAACGACAATTGCCACGCACAGTGGCAGTTTCCATGCCGACGATGTGTTTGGCGTTGGCATCTTGATGGGGGTTTTCCCATCGCACACCCTGGTACGCACGCGCAAGCAGGAGCTGATAGACGCCGCTCACTTTACGGTGGATGTCGGTGGCAGCTGGGATGCAGCCACCGGCCGCTTTGACCACCACCAGCGTGGCTTTGACGGTGTCCGCCCCGCCCAGCAGGTCGACGGGAAAACGGTGCCTGGTGTGGGTTATGCCAGCGCCGGCTTGTTGTGGGCTGCGTTTGGCACCGCCTATGTTGCCGCTTGGGCTAACACCCATAGCCATAGCCTGAGCCCCGAGGCCACCGAGGAAGTGGTGCGCTCCATAGACCATTCGCTAGTGCAGTACCTGGACATTGTGGACACCGGCAAGGGCGATGTGTCGCCCGGCATCTTTGGCCTGTCGTCTCTGATTGCCCAACTCAACACCCATTGGATGGAAGAGCAAGGCTTGGACGGCACGGCCAAGGCCCAATTGCAAGAGGTTCGCTTTCGCGAAGCCATCACCATCACACGCAAGTTTCTAGACCACGCCATCAGCAAAAAGGTGGCGCAACTCCGCGCCATGGACACGGTGCGCAGCGCGCCGCGCCTGCTGGGTGGCCGTGTGTTGCACCTGGCCGAGGGTGGCATGCCGTGGACGCATGTGGTGCTGCACGAAATGCCCGAGGTGGTGTTTGTCATCTATCCAGACTCGGACGGTGACCAGTACCAGATCAAGACCGTGCCGGTGGAAGCCGGCTCGTTCACCGCCAAGCGTGACCTACCCCGCAGCTGGGCCGGCTTGCGCGACCAGGAGCTGGCCGCCGTGACTGGCGTGGCCGACAGCGTGTTTTGCCACTTGAACGTGTTTATTGCCGGGGCTCGCAGCTTTGACGGGGCGGTGCAGATGGCCGCCTTGGCGTTGGCAGACTGATACCGTTCGCCGGACATATGCTACTGTATTGATAGCAACATAGCCAATCTATTCGGGGGCTAGAGGCCCATTTTTCATAAATTCGCCCTGCTGGGCCACAAACCCATCAAACGCAGCTAGCAGCGGCTGCCAGCGCGGTGCATCCCCTTCCAGCTGCGCCAGCGCCGCACAGGTGGCCTCTAGTGTCGACAGTTGCCCGGGCTGGTGCGCTTTGCGGATGCTGTAGCGGCCTGCGGGCACTTCTTCCAATGCCAGCCGTGGCAAGCGCTGCAAACCAGGGCTCCGATGCAGCATCTTGCGGCTCTTGCGCCACGTGGCGTCCAGCACCACCAAACGAAGTTTCGCCGGGTCGGCGAGCTGGGCAGGGTCCAGCGCTGCAGGTGCTGCATGGTCCGGAAACTGGGTAGGCGGGTACAACAGCACGGTGTAGCGCGGTTCTGGCATCAGAGCCTGCAGTGCCGTATCGTCAAACACCTCACCCACCACCATGCGGCTGTTTGGCAGACTCAGGTGCAACAGGCGCGCACTGTTCTTGGCGTGGTGTTGCTCCAACGGGTGCTGCAGGATGAGCACCTCGGTAGCGTGTGGCGTGGCTATGGCGAAGCGGCAGATGCAGGCGCTCTGGGGACGCTGGCAGCGCGGGCACATGGCGCGGCTGCGGCGTGTTGCGCCCTGTGTGTTCATGGGTAAGTGTGTTGCGTGAC
>JBKJJC010000033.1:0-11106 GCA_046598245.1 Rhodoferax sp. | reverse complement strand
AACCGATGCCTCGGTTCATTGCTCTGCTGAAACCAACGATGCATATGCATCGTTGGTTTCAGCAGAGCAATGAACCGAGGCATCGGTTCCGGATATTTTGTCGGGATGAAGAGATTGGGTCAGCGAACGACAGGCCGCTCTCAGCACGTTGGGGCTCACGAATTGACTGACTTTCAAAACGTCTTACGACGTGCGTTCAAACTTCATGGTGATTCCCAGCGCTCCGAGCAGGTGCAATTGGCGATGGTGGAGTCATGGCGAAACTGCGTCCGCCTGACGCAGCACCAACGGCAATGGGTCGCTTGCGAAATAGGCCGTTGCCTTCCCTAGCAGCACCATCGGCTTGTAGCAGTATGAAGCCGAGTCCAGCGAAGAATCGGTGCTCTGCATATTTACCGGATCGGAGTCAGTTACAGGGCTACGTCACAAACTACACCCTATTGGACAGCCTGCTCAGGAATTCACGGCGGGCTTCCATCAAAGTACCACGGTAGTACCAAATTAGACCGCAGGCCCAGTAGAGCGACAGCGATGCAGGTGCATTCGCTTCACGCATAAGTTCAAGAGCGATCGGGTTTTTCCACGACCAGTAGAGCCAGTAACAGCCGTCAACCCCAAACCACGTCAGAAATATCATGACGGGCCATCGGCCCCACTGGCGTTGCACCATTACGCGCATTGACCAAGGCGCCGTGACATAGGCCACTGCAGCCATGATCAGGCTGATGGCAATATCCCAGTCTGGTGCTTCGTAATTGAACGCGCCGACAATTAACAGTGCCACTCCAATCGCAAGCGTTAGCAATTTCCAGGGCCGTCTGAGCTCAATAAGTGATTCCATTGCTCTGTCACATTCAGCAAATTTTTGAACAAACAACCCGTGATTTCATTGAAGACTATTTTCTTGGGAAATCCTCAATGTTATAGAGCCTGGCGCATCCGGTGGCGCTTGGCCTGGTACCAATCCGCCACTCCGGTCATCGAAAGCAAGTCGCCCCGTTGTGGCAAGTTAAAGTTCGGCCTTGCGTTTGTCGGCGCCACCCCACCAAGCGCCCAGCGGGCCCAGGAACGCGCAGCTCAGCGTCAGAATCAGCCATAGCGGATGCCGGAGTGCCACGTACGCTGTCGCGCTCCAGGCTGCGGCCGAAACCAACTCCAACGTTCCCTGCACCAGGCCCCCTCCGTAGCGCTTTTTCATATCGCGTCGGTTGCCCTGTCGTGGAAACCATATCTGCACAACGCCGGCGCTTAAGGTGCTGCCAACCAGGCAGGGCAGAAGCACCAGCAATTGCCGGGGGTCCACCCACCAGGCGACCAAGAGCAAGGGCGATAGCAACAACCACACCGGCACCAGCGCGGCGGCCACCTTGTACCAACGCAGCCGCGTCAATGAAACCGGTGCCGAGCCCAGCAGATCGGGCGCGTCTTCGGCGGCTACCGTCAGCCAGCACATCGAGCCGGCTAGTACGGCAGCCACGAACACCATCGCCGGTACCAGCGTGGTGGTGATGCCATCCTTTCGCCCAAAGGCAAAGAACATCGGTAGCAGGTACAGCACCTGCAACAGTGTTTGTGCAATCAGGTTGGGGTCGCGTGCGATCAGCTTCCATTCTTTGGCCAGAATGTTCATGGCAAACGATTTGCCAAACGCCTGCACGCGGCGGCCCTTTGAAACGACAACCGCTGAAGCCGCATTGCCCTGCGCCTGCTGCAATCCGGACACAAAGGCACGGCGTGTGACCTTGACTGCCAGCCAAAAGGAGCCAAATCCCAGAAAACATACCCAGAACGCAGGCACCCATTCGCCCATGAGCGCGCGAAACGGATACCACAGCAAACTATCGGGCGCTAACAGACCCTGCGGCTGCACCATGCGCTGCAGCTGCTGCAACAGCGCGTTGCGTGTCGCATCCGATAGCAGGTTTTGCAATTGTGTCCCCAGAAAAAACAGAGCCCCTACCAACGCGCCCAACAGTTGTGCCACCACACGCGCGCGCCTGGCACCTAGCCAGTGCACCAATGCAATCGTCAGCGTCATGCCAATAGCGGTCAGAAGTAAGCCGATTGCGAGCAGCACCGGATAGATTGCCAACAGCGACGGTCGCCCAGCTATCAACCCCACATGCGCGAACGGCGTCAGCAGTACAAACCAAAGCGCCATGCTGGCCAACGCAATGCCAATGCCACGCACCCAGAAAATGGTCTGCACCGGAATGGGCGATGCCAGCAGCAAGTCCATATCACCGCGCTCGAACAACGCAGTGATCGACAACGTTATGGTGGCGGACAGCAGCACCGACATCAACGCCCATGTGCCCACCCCACCCAGCACCCAAGTCATTGGAGACAATGCCGCGCCATGGGCTACCCACGCGCTCACTGCCGCCCAGGCAGCAAAGTGCCCAGCTAACCAAAGTACCCCGCCGAACAACAGCAGTACCCAGGTGCGGGCACCCCCCACACCGCGCCAGGACAAACGCAACTCATGCGCCAACAACCACGGCACGCTGCCCGCGGTCCAGCTCACGCGCCCACCGTGGTGGTCAGCTCCAGAAACAGATCCTCAAGCGACTTGATCGCAGCACCCGCCATCTGGCCTTCGCTGGCCTCGGCGCGCAACTGCTCAAGGCTACCTTGCGCAATGATGCTGCCGCGCTGGATGATGCTGATGCGCGCGGCCAGCCGCTCGGCCACTTCCAGGATGTGCGTGGTCAGGATGACCGTGTTGCCCTGTTTGACGCGCTCCAACAAAAGGTCCTTAACCTGCTTGGCCGCTGCGGCGTCCAGCCCTGTCAGCGGTTCATCCAGAATCAACAAGCGTGGATCGTGGATCAGCGCGCCGGCCAAGGCCAGCTTTTGCCGCATGCCGCGTGAAAAGCCCTCGGTCATCTCACCAACATGCGTCCACAGATCTAGCCAACGCAACAGCTCTTCAGCGCGGTTGGCTGCCAGCGCGCCCGGTACGCGCCACAGGCCAGCCACAAACTCCAGATATTCCAGCGGGCGCAGCTTGCCATACAACAGTGGGTCATCGGGCAAAAATGCCAGCAGGCTCTTGGCCGCCATCGGGTCACAGGCCATGTCATGACCTAGCAGTCGTATGCTGCCCTGGTCGGGCTTCAACAAGCCCGCCACCATCCGCAAGCTGGTGGTCTTGCCCGCGCCATTGGGTCCCAACAAGGCGTGAAACTCGCCTTGCTCAATCGTCAGGTTCAGGTGGTTCACGGCGGGTTTGCCGTTGAACTGCTTGCACAGGTCGCTGATATGCAAAGCGGGGTGTTGGGGATCGGCTGTCATATACGAGAGTCAAAGTGGTACGCGAGTATAGAAAGCCCGATAGAGAATACCCAGCCCAATTGCTCAGTGCTATTGCGCGTAAATCGCGCGCCGGCAAGTGTGCTGCGAACGCGGGTACCTGTTCGTGACCGATCTCAAGGTCAAGGCGATGCTCAAATCGGTAGAAGGAATTGGCACTGCGGCAACTCGCGCAGCCACCATCGCAAAGATGGTCACTGCGGGATTAGCAGCGGAAGAAATGGCGGGGAAAGTGATCTCGTACATTCCCACGGCCAAGGCCTTCGCCTATATTGAATCAGTTCCAGATGCTCTGGCCAAACCGGACTTGACGGCCTGGTTTGAAGGCAAGTTAGAAGAACTAAAGGACGGCACGCTGGCCTATGAGCGATACCGCGTGCTACTGGCCAAGTTGGTCGACAAGGCCATCAGTTCCGCCAAAGACGGAAGTGCCTTCATCAAGATGCCTGGCGTGCAAGACATGCCTGCAGCGCCGGCTTCCAGAAAGCGGAGTTTCGCAAGACGAAAAACTACCACTGGACGGGTCGCAACCAAGAAATCCAAGAAGTGACAGGCAAGACGCTGGTGCAAACCCTCATCACCAGGGGCTACAGGCTGATTTCGCGGCAAAAGTGCCGCACAACCAGAACCCCTGCCCAAAGGGTTAGCGGGTTCTCCCCGCATCAATCCACTTCTGTGTCATGCCTCGGGCGAGGTTGTAGCGGGCGCAGTTGTAGGGCTCCAGGCGGTCCAGTTCGAGGTTCGCAATGGCGCGCAACGCCGCCAGGTCATCGGCGGCAACGCTCACCTCCGTAAATGCATCCTCCAGCGTTCGGCCGTAGAAGACGACGAACTGCATGATCTCGTTCAGGGCCTGCCGGTACCGGGTTCGAAGCGGGTCGGGCATGGAGAGGGATGCACGCAGCACGCTGTACTTCTGAATCGAGCGACGGTAAATGAATTCAAACAACTCCACCGCTGCGGCAACGTTGCGTTGTTCGTAAACACCGAGCATGGCTGTTGCGTAGTCCGTTCGCTCGACGTCCAGGAAGGACAGGGGTGCGCAGTTGTACAGCATGAGCGGCATGTTGGCGCAGAGGCGACTGGTGCGCTTATTGCCATCCGCAAAAGGCTGCAGGTAGGCCAGGTTGACCCACAAGAAGAATGCGGCCTCTACCGGGTTGCGGATGTTGCGGGCCTTGTCGACGATGGACTTCAGCGATTCTTCCAGGAGCGAGGAGATGTTGCTCGGGGAGTAAACAGAGCCGTCGATGTTCACCACGCGCCGGCGGATGCTGCCGATGTCGCGCGAATCCTTCAAAAGGTCTTTCATCAACTTGGCCTGCAGGTCGACGATGACCGGCACCGCAATGCCTTCCGTAGGCACCGCGTCGACCAGCCGCACGGACTTACGGCCCGCTGCGCGCCGCCCACCGCGACCGGAACCAAATTGCGTTGGACAAGCTCATTGCCGCCCATGCACTGGCGTTGAACGTCACCCTGGTCACCAACATCGAAGCCGATTTCCTGTACTTCGACGCACTCAGGGTCGAGAACTGGGTGAACAGCCACTGAACCGACAACTGCCTTTGAGGCAGGCATTCCTGGATTTGTGCATAGGGCGCACATTCTGCAGGGGCTACAGCCAATTTCGGCAGTAGATATACCTTGTCTGGGTATGCTCTAGGGAAACTGCCTTGCCACATGCACCACTGCCCGCACGATTACTAGGCAGCGGTCTTCATCTTGGTCAAAGTAAACAATGTAGTTCTCATGGGCCACCAACTCGTAGGCTCCTGCAACCCGCTCGCTGGCACGGCGTGGGAAGTTGGTGTCGCTTAGATGGTCGACCTGGCTGTCGATCAACAGCCATAGATCGACGGCGGCGAGCGGGTTGTCTTTGGCAACCCATGCCTCTATCGCATCTAGGGCGTCACGGTATTCGGGGCGACGGATGACTTGCCAGCTGTCGCAGCTCATTTCTCCTGCAACGTTTGCCGCTGTGCCAGCTTGGCCGCACGTATGTCTTGCCAATCGCTATCCGCAATAGCCGGGCGCGGGTCATCGCGGCTGGACTGCACTTTGGCATTGACCCAGCGGTCGTACTCTGCAGCGCGGGTCAATGCCTGAGCTCTGTCGGGCCGCGAGCGCTTTTGCAAAGCCGCTTGCTCAGGCTGCCATTCGTCCAATTTATCCAATACGATGCGATGCACTCCTAGCTTGTGCAGCAGCTTCAGGGCGCTGTCGGTCGTGCCGAACAGGCGCGGTGCGGTACCACGCGCTTGCACCAGCGTGGCCTCGCCGGTGCGGGTGACCAATTTGACAGCGAATCGCGAACCACTCGGAACCAACCCGACCGATTCGATCGCGCCGTGCGCAAATGCAGCTTGAAATTGGGTTTGGGTCAGGGTTTGCATATTGGAACGATTAACGTTAGTTCAACGCATTTTATACATTGATGTAGCAGACATTAAACTCACTTACCAATGACCTCTTCGAAACCCTGCCCCTTCTGGCACCCTGCCGCCCGAGTGCATCGTGCTGCGCAAAGCAGCGGGCGTGCTGGTGCGCGACGGGTATCCGGACGTGGAGAGCAACGGCATGGCCATGTGCGCCCTGCACCACAAGATTTTCGACCTGGGCGCGTTCACCGTGGAGCCTGCCAACCTGTCCATCGTCTTCAGCCAGAACCTGCAACTCGGCGACGCCACCCGCGCGCGCCTGCTGTCGTTCCACGGGGTCGGCATCATCGGGCCGCAGCGCACGGCCTATGCGCCGGACCGGGCGTATTTGAACTGGCATGCCAAGGAGGTGTTTAAGGCACCGGGGCGGGATTGAAATGAAGACGCTACGTTTTTGATAGCTACTCACGGACGTTCTACGTGGGCTGGAGGCCAATTTGGCTTAAGAATCTCTCTCCTAGCTCTAGATCCGCCTACCCCCGCAACACACTGAACTTGCGAAACAGCTCCGCCGTCAACGGTCTATCAAGCCGCCACGTAATAGAAATCGGCCGGTCGCCTTCGTGAGATACCAATTGCACAGGCCCCACCGCCACATAGGCAGCGTCTCGGTCTTCGCGGACAAAGAGCTGAAACTTCCAGCCATTGGTTCGACTCTCTGTGTAGCGGCGCCCGGAGTTGTTGTTGGGTCCCGCCCGGTTTTGGGTTTGCCAGTGGAACAGTTCGGGGCTGATGGCGTAGTCCTTGTATTGGACGCGCTCTTCAAACCCTTCGCTCATGTCCAGCGTCACGAACAGAATTTCTAGCTTCTCTTCAACCAGAGGCAAGCATCCGCTGTCGGAAAGCGGGCGCGCAGTCGGCGTCAGGTAACCGGCGGCAGACAGAATCTCCGCCCGCGTGTAGCGCCCGTGCAGAGCCAAGGTCCAGCCATCGAGCGCGGCAGGCAAGGGCAGCGGTTCCAACGAACTACGTTCCTGCAAGATACCCACGATCTCCTGCAACTCGGCGTGTACCACGGGGTTGGCGGAAACGAGCGCGAGAAACTCCGAGGGGGTGATGAGCTCCGTGCGCGTGGGCAGCAATTGGTAGGTCAGCATTTGGACGCGACGCGCGTCGACGTGGCCACCTGCAAGCGCGGTCTGCCACGCAGCCAGCAGGGTGGGGTCATTCGCATGCAGCAGGCTGAATATCCGGCGGGCCAGGTCTGCTTCGCGCTGGCCCACAGGCGCAGGCTCCAGATTGACCCGCCGCTTCAAGCTGGTCCAGGACCGGGCATTCGTGCCAGCGGTGTAAATGTCACCCAGCTCCAATTGGTTATGCAGCAGGAAGTTGCGAAGCAACAAGGGCGCGCCGTTTTGCAGGGCAGCCCACGCAGCCAACTCCGCGCACAGGCGAATCACGTTCAAATTCAGCGCGTGTTGCAAACTGGTCAACACGCGGTCACGCGCCACCCGGTCAAACTGGATGTGCACACCCGCCGGGAGCGTGCTGAAACCGTTGGCCACCGCATCGGCAATCTGCCTCCGACTCTGCCCAGTGATGGACCGCAGCAGCACATCAAAGCGAAACTCGTTGTTGTACAGACCGACGAAGTCCAGCACCAGGCACACATCTTTGCCCTTGGCAAGCCGCAGCCCGCGGCCAATTTGCTGCTGAAAAATCACCGGGCTTTGCGTCGGGCGCAGCAGCAGGATGGCGTTGACATCGGGGATGTCGATACCTTCATTGAATACATCGCAACTGCAAATAATCTTCAGTTCACCACGGCTGAGTTTTTGCACGGCTGCCGCGCGCGCCTCCTGCGAATCCGCGCCCGTGAGTGCGACGGCGGGCAGACCTGCGCGGTTGAAGAAGTCCGCCATGAAGTTGGCATGCGCCGCGCTCACGCAAAACGCCAAGCCCTTGAGCGCGTCCAAGTCAGCCACATATTTCTCGATGGCGTTGACCACCGCTCTGGCCCGCACTGCGTTGCCCGACACGATGTTGGAAAGCTGCGTCACTTCGGCACCGCGCCCCCATTCCACGGTGGTCATGTCGGTGTCGTCAGCGGTGGCGTAATACTCAAACGGTGTTAGCAACTGCTGGTCGAGCGCATCCCATAGTCGCAGCGACACGGCGGGCGATCCGTCCGGTCGGCTGTCGAAATACTGCATCAGGCTTTGGCCGTCCGAGCGCTCGGGCGTGGCAGTCAAGCCCAGCAGGTAATGCGGCTGCACCGCGCCGATGAACTGGTCAAAGGTGGCGGCTGGCAAATGGTGTGCTTCGTCCACGATGACCATACGCCAGAAATGGCTGCCCACCTGCTCCACCAAACGGCGGTTGTGCACCGTGTTGATCGTGGCGAAGATGTGTTCGTACTGCGCGGGCGTGTTGTCGCCATCCAGCAGTTCTCCGAATGCCGGGTCCCGCAGTACCTGCCGAAATGTTGACAACGCCTGCGCCAGAATTTGGGCGCGGTGGGCGATGAACAAGAGTTTGGGTGCGACGCCTTCTTCTTCTCGCAGCCGCAAATAGTCAAATGCCGCCACCACCGTTTTGCCCGTGCCGGTGGCCGCCACCACCAGGTTGCGCCGACGGCCCAGCCGCCGCTCAGCCGCCAACTGGTCAAGCATTTCTTGCTGGTAGGACTTGGGTCGCAAGTCAAACCAGGTTTGCAATGCCACTACAGTACCGGCAGGGGCGGCAGCGTTTCCACCACGGCCACGTTCGCTAGCCAATGCACTCGACAGAGCCTCACGGTGCTGTTCGTTGCTGGGGTCATAGGGCTGAAATTCTTTGTCGTTCCACAGCGTTTCGAAATTGGCGACCGCAGCGGCGAACAAGGGCGAGCCGCTGGCTTGGGCGAACTTTACCGTCCACTCGATGCCGCCAATCAATGCGGACTCGGACAGAATGGCACTGCCGACGAAGGCAGTCCCAAAGTTGGTGACGCGATGAAAAATCCATGCCTTCGCGTGCAGGCGCGTGCGGCGACCGTCGAGTGAAATCCGCAACTCAACTCCGGGCAGCTTGGCAAATGCATCCACCGCACGCACCTCGGTAGCGCCAATGTAGGTTGTCGTCAGTATGCGGATCTTTGTTTTCGGGTTGCCATGCGCATCGCGCGCAGTGACTTGCTCCAACACATCGAGCAATTTGCGCACGCCGCTCCAGGTGATGAAGCTCACCAGAATATCCACCCGATCCACTGCGCGCAGTTCGGCACGCAACTCGTTGAGTAGCGATGGATCTGCTCTGGCAGACGTAAACAACCACGGGTGGCGCAAGCCCGTGGCGGGCATGGCGACATCTGCGTGGGGCGCGTGAACAGACTTGAGCAACTGCGGCGGCATCGCCAACAAACGATCCCCCTGCCCGCCTTGGCGCAGCTGAATCAGCAGTTGTCGGATCAACTCAATTTCGGCCTTGGCCTTTTCGCTCGCATCGGTTTGCCCCACGGTGGCGGCGTCCAGCAGCTCCGGTAAGCGGTGCACCAATTCGGCAATGAACTGCTCGCGCCGCTGGTGCGCGGTGGGCGCAGCCACCAGCGCACGGTGTTGACCCGAAAGGCTGGTGATCTCAACAACCTCGTCTTCGTAGATCAAACGGTCGTACAAGCCTTTGGGCAGCGTCATGAAAGTTCCCTGAATCAGATTGGCTATTCTGTCCGATGCGATGGATGAGTTGGGAACCGCCGGGTACTGCGATTGAACCGCGATCTCGCTTCTTTTTGGATAGCACCTCACCAAATATCTACGGGGGCTACAGCCTCATTTGTCTCTATACAGCGCTTGCTCGCAGAACACCTTCTGCTTGCCCTTAAAACGGTAGTTAATCCGCCAATATCGGCCCGCTTCTTTTACATGGAGGCTTCGGAGACTAAGAAACCATCGTAGTGTCTGATGGTTTTGAAATTCACAAAAAGTAAACAATCAGCTTTGTGAGAGAGAAAAAGATTGATTTGATTTCAGTGAAAGAGGACATATTGCTTTGCCCGTGAATGTGGCATGTCTCCTTCGCGCAGATCTAAGCAAGTTATAGTTTTTCGGAGCAATCGGCGCCACCCCCGCCGAGATAAGCATTCGCCTCACTCTGGAATTCGGCGACGCAATTGCGATTCAGATTGTTGGCGATCCCAGTTTCAGCATCAATGTCATCGGGTGTACTGGGGACTCCTGAAATCCGTAATGTTCGTAGAACTGCTTGGCGCTGGCATTGACAGCGTGAACAAGCAGGGCTCTCACGCCTGCATTGAGTGAAACGGCCACCGCTCTACTGACTGCGTCTTGCAACAGTGAGGCGCCTAGTTTGATGCCCTGGGCGCGAAGGTCAACCGCCAATCTGGCCAGCACCATCACTGGAATGGGATCTGGCATGTTGCGTCGAATTGAGCCAGTTGCAACCTGGTGTGAAACAGCCCCCACTGCCATGGCGTAGTACCCAAAGATCTCCTGATTCGGATCAATGACAACAAATGTTCTGCTAGCGCCAGTCAGCTGGTTGGCTTGCGCCCGTCGCTTGAGCCATTCATCAAGCACCGCTTCGCCGCACTGGAAGAGGTCGAACCGGTGTTCTAGCAAGAGCGACTGGGGAGCGGAAAGCTGCAATGTCACTTCTTAGCCACCACCCACGGTGGGGTGACAGACATCAGTCGCTGCAATCCGGGATTACTGGCCAAAGGCGCATCGAGCAATTTGATGAATTCCCGGTGCCTTTCGTCGTCCAATCTGAAGAACACTTGATCCAAGAGCACTGCCTGGGCCTTGTCGCACGAGGCTTCGAGCATGAAGTCTGATCGATTCTTTCCAAGCAGGCCTGCAGCGTGATCGATCAAATCACGCTGTTCTGGCAAGGCGCGCAAATTAATGGCTGCATCTCGCATGACGAAAACCCTTGTGTGTACAAACAATACACGTATTCTATGTAGCGTATAGCTCTTGTCAACACAATTCGACAGGGGACGGGTACATCACAAGGCCGCGTTCCTCAATCCATCTCTAGATAATGGAGCGGATCAACCGTACCGAAGACGGCTGTTGATGGTGAAAGCCTCTGTCCGAAACTCTTGATTTCGACCGATGCCAGCGCTGACTGCATTGGCCAAATGCAAAAAGTCTGGAATCGGCATCGAAAAGCAGGGATTCTTTGCGAATTTGAGCGCGGCAATCGGTATCGTGAGGGGCGATGAATTCAAACCCTGACTTCTGCCCTACCTCAAGCAAGCTGGGGGTCAGATGAAAAAGCTACCAACACTCGTGCGCTACGAAACAAGGAGCGACTTCCATATTCCCAAGCGTTTACCTTCGCGGCGAATGGGCGCAGGCGCGACCCCGCGTTTCGGGAGCGGGTGCTGCGCGCCTATGAGTACCGG
>JBKJJC010000107.1:0-8401 GCA_046598245.1 Rhodoferax sp. | reverse complement strand
TCCCGGGCAATGTGAAAAAGTTTGACCTGGCTGGCCAGATCCAGCCCGATGGCAGCCGCTACAAGGTGCCGCAAATGGGTTGGAACCAGGTTTGGCAGACCAACCACGGTACGACGGCACATCCGGTGTGGGGCGACGTGCCGGACGGCAGTTACTTCTATTTCGTGCACAGTTACTACGCCCAACCGTCGGATGCGCGCCACAGCGTGGGCGAAACCGACTACGGACAGCGCTTTTCAGCGGCTATAGCGCGCGATAATATTTTTGCAACCCAATTCCACCCTGAAAAAAGCGCCGACCAAGGCCTCTCGCTGTACCGCAACTTCCTGCACTGGAAACCCTGACATCTCCGCTCGCGCGCGCTTCTCGTAGCTAACTCTTTTCCTCCAACTCTGAAGCATCATGCTTTTAATCCCCGCAATTGACTTAAAAGACGGCCACTGCGTTCGCCTCAAACAAGGCGACATGGACCAATCCACCACCTTTGGCGAGGACCCGGCCGTCATGGCCCGATCCTGGGTCAACAAGGGCGCACGCCGCTTGCACCTGGTGGACCTGAATGGTGCCTTTGCGGGGCACCCCAAGAACGAGATGGCGATCCGCAAGATTTTGAAAGAAGTAGGCAACGAGGTAGAAGTGCAACTGGGTGGCGGCATCCGCGACCTGGACACCATCGAACGTTACCTAGACGCTGGCCTGCGCTACGTGATCATTGGCACGGCAGCGGTCAAGAACCCCGGCTTTTTGCAAGACGCCTGCACCGCGTTTGGCGGCCACATCATCGTCGGCCTGGACGCGCGTGACGGCAAGGTCGCCACCGACGGCTGGAGCAAGCTGACCCGCCATGACGTGATCGATCTGGGCAAGAAGTTCGAAGACTACGGCGTCGAATCCATCATCTACACCGACATCGGCCGCGACGGCATGCTCAGCGGTATCAATGTCGAAGCCACCGTCAAACTGGCCCAGGCCCTGACCATTCCGGTGATCGCATCCGGTGGCTTGTCCAACATGGCCGACATCGAAGCCCTGTGCGCGGTGGAAGACGATGGTGTGGAAGGCGTGATCTGCGGACGCGCCATTTACAGTGGCGATTTGGATTTCGAAAAGGCCCAAGACCGCGCAGACGAACTGAATGGCTGATGCTCGCTAAACGCATCATCCCTTGCCTGGACGTAACCGGTGGTCGCGTCGTCAAAGGCGTCAATTTCGTTGAACTGCGCGACGCCGGAGACCCAGTGGAAATCGCCGCCCGCTACAACGGTCAGGGCGCGGACGAACTTACTTTTCTGGACATAACAGCCACCAGCGATGGCCGCGACCTGATTCTGCACATCATCGAGGCCGTGGCCTCGCAGGTCTTCATTCCGCTGACCGTGGGCGGCGGCGTGCGCACCGTGGACGATGTGCGCAGGCTGTTGAATGCCGGTGCCGACAAGGTCAGTTTCAACTCGGCCGCGTTGGCCAATCCCCAGGTCATTGAAGACGCATCCCTGAAATACGGCTCACAAGCCATCGTGGTCGCCATCGATGCCAAGCGACGCAGTGGTGACGATGCTTTGGCGCGCGGCGAGGGCTGGGATGTTTACAGCCACGGCGGGCGCAAAAACACCGGCTTGGACGCTGTGGCCTGGGCCACCGAGATGGCACGCCGCGGTGCCGGCGAGATTTTGCTGACCAGCATGGACCGCGATGGCACTAAATCTGGCTTTGATCTGCCCCTGACCCGCGCGGTCAGTGACGCCATCAGCGTGCCGGTCATTGCCTCGGGCGGTGTCGGGTCGCTGGAAGACTTGGCTGATGGCATTACCAAGGGTGGCGCAGATGCGGTGTTAGCTGCCAGCATCTTCCACTACGGCGAATACACTGTGGGCCAGGCCAAGGCCTTGATGGCGCAGCGCGGCATTCCAGTCCGCATATAAGTCTCCAACCAGAAGCCTTAAGGCTTTTAGGCCTCTAGCCCCCGTATTCACTGCGTATGCAGCTATAAATTTAATAGCACATGGAAACCATAGACCCTACACCGGTGAGCTGGATTAAACACATCCGCTGGGATTCCAAAGGCCTGGTGCCCGTGATCGCGCAGGAGCAAGGCACCGGCGACGTGCTGATGTTTGCCTGGATGAACCGTGAGGCCTTGCAAAAGACGGCGGAGCTGGGGCAGGCGGTGTATTTCAGCCGTTCGCGCAACAAGCTTTGGTACAAGGGCGAAGAGTCCGGCCACGTGCAAAAGGTGCATGAAATCCGCATGGACTGCGACAACGACGTAGTCCTGCTCAAGGTCACACAGCTAGGGCACGAGCCCGGCATTGCCTGCCACACGGGGCGTCACAGCTGTTTTTTCAGCGTTTTGCAAAATGGCGAGTGGAAAAGTGTCGACCCGGTCTTGAAAGACCCTGAAAGCATCTATAAATAGTGAGCGTTCGGGACAGATCTCCAGCTC
Source organism: Rhodoferax sp. (assembly GCA_046598245.1). Lineage (GTDB taxonomy): Bacteria > Pseudomonadota > Gammaproteobacteria > Burkholderiales > Burkholderiaceae_C > Allorhodoferax. The sequence goes on along the minus strand of JBKJJC010000107.1, from coordinate 5,958 downwards.
CGTCCGCAACCAACCCATATTTTTGTGGGACAGATATTCAACTCTGTCCTCAACTGAGTACTTCCAGCATGCCAAATTCTTCCGACGCTCTGGCCCGTTTGGCCACCTTGATGGAATCACGAAAACCCCAAAATGGCGGCGACCCGGCTACGAGTTATGTGGCACGCCTGTTTTCCAAGGGGCCAGATGCGTTCTTGAAAAAAATTGGCGAAGAGGCCACCGAAGTGGTCATGGCTGCCAAAGACGCCGAGCATGGTGGCGACACGACCCAATTGGTAGGCGAAGTGGCTGATTTGTGGTTCCACTGCATGGTCGCGCTGACCCACTTCGGGTTGACACCTGCGGATGTGATTGCTGAACTGGAGCGGCGCGAAGGCACCAGCGGTATTGAAGAAAAAGCCTTGCGCAAAGCCCAAACCCGAGACGGAGAAACCACATGACCCAAGACTTCAGCCAAGTTGCCAATCAAGACCAAGCGCTGTTGGCCAGACTTCAGGCTCTCAACACCATCGGCACCATCAGTTATGTGTTGCACCTGATCGTGGCCATTGGGGCATTGGTTCCCGGCGCCCAGTTTGGCCCGATCCTGCTGCTGGCTGCGCTGGTGTTGGACCTGGTCAAGCGTAGTGACGCCGACGGAACATGGCAGGCCTCACACTTTAGGTGGCGAATCCGGTCGGTGGTGATTGCCGGACTACTCTATCTGGTGACCGCGCCGCTGTGGCTGCTGCTGGTGATTCCGGGTTGGATCGCTTGGTTGTGTATTTCGGTGTGGTTCCTCTACCGCATTGTGAGCGGCATGATCGCCATGAACAAGGGTTTGCCTATGGAGGTGGCAGCATGACCGCTGTGTCCGCAATGTCCGCAATTCACGACCCGAACTGTTTGTTTTGCAAAATCGTGGCCAAGCAGATTCCGTCCCGCACCGTGTTTGAGGACGATGAGTTTTATGCCTTCCACGATATCCATCCCTGGGCGCCGGTCCATTTTCTGGTCATCCCCAAGCAGCATATTGCGTCCATGGCCCATATCGGGCCGGAACATGGGGGCCTGATGGGGCGCCTGATGGCGCTGATACCCAAGCTGGCCCAGCAGGAGGGGTGCAATCCCTATCCAGACGGGGGATTTCGGTTGCTGACCAATACCGGCGCAGAGGGTGGCCAAGAGGTGCACCATTTGCATTTTCATGTCATGGGCGGCCCCCGGCCTTGGCTGCGCGGCTGAGCTTTGTGTGGGCTTGCGGACACCTGTCACGGCGGTGCAACAGCGAAAGCCTAAAATACCGTAACAACCAAGGAGTGAGCCATGGGCTTTTCTACTACGCATCTGATTATTTTTCTGGTCATCATCATTGTGATCTTCGGCACCAAGAAGCTGCGAAATATCGGCTCTGACCTGGGTGGCGCAGTCAAGGGATTCAAGGACGGTATGAAAGACGGCACGGCCGAGAAGACCGCCGAAACCCCCGCTGAAACGCCTATGGTTGCCTCTGGAAAGACGGAAGCCAAGTCCGCCATCGATGTTGAAGCCAAGATCAAGAGCTGATGCGGCTGGCCAGGGTCGATCTGGCCTAACGGGGCTGGTCTATGCTTGATATTGGCGTCATGAAGATCGCCATCATTGGCGCCATCGCGCTGGTGGTGATTGGTCCTGAGCGTTTACCTGGCGTGGCCCGTATGGTGGGCAATTTGCTGGGCCGCGCCCGCAACTACATGGCCGAGGTGAAGGCCGAGGTCAACCGCTCCATGGAGCTCGACGAGTTGCGCAAGATGAAGGATACGGTGGTCAGCGCCGCACGTGACGTTGAGCAAACCATACAGACCAACGCCAGCGACTTTGAGAAGAGCTGGGCGGAGGCAACCCACACCGCGTCTGCCGGTGCTTTGGATACTTCCTACTCCAGTCTTCCTGAATACCGCCACCCTAAAAAACAGTGGCGCCTCAAAAAAGGCGCAACCCCCAGTTGGTACAAGGCCCGTGCGGGTGTGCGGACCAAGGCTTTGTCAGGCGCCGCGCGGGTTGCGCGTTTTCGACCCCCCAAAAATTCTCCCTAATGGCTGACGACAACAAACCCAATCCGGACGAGTTGGCCGGAACTGAACAGCCTTTTGTGCAGCATTTAATGGAGCTGCGCGACCGTTTGTTGTATTGCGTGTATGGCATCGGTGCGATTTTTGCAGTGTTGGCCTTTTTCCCCGGTCCTTCGGCGCTGTATGACCTGTTGGCCATGCCCTTGGTCAAAACACTGCCAGAGGGCGCACGCATGATCGCCACCGGAGTGGTCTCGCCATTTCTGGTGCCGATCAAGGTGACGGTATTGGCCGCCTTTGGCCTGGCCCTGCCCTGGGTGCTGTACCAGGTGTGGGCCTTTGTAGCACCGGGGTTGTACAAGCATGAGAAACGCTTGGTCATGCCTCTGGTGGTGGCCAGTACGTTGCTGTTTTACTCCGGCGCCGCCTTTTGCTACTTTATTGTGTTCGGAGAGGCATTTCCCGCCATACAAAAGATGGCTCCGGCCTCGGTGATGGTGAGTCCGGACATTGAGGCCTATCTGGACTTTGTGATCACCATGTTTATCGCGTTTGGCGTTGCCTTTGAGGTGCCCATCGCCGTGGTGATCCTCGCCCGTCTGGGTATGGTTACCGTAGAGCAGCTCAGGTCTTTCCGTTCCTATTTTGTGGTGGGTGCTGCTGCTGTGGCTGGCGTAGTAACGCCGCCCGATCCGGTTTCCATGCTGGCCCTGTTGATACCCATGTGTGTGCTGTACGAAGTAGGCATCTTGGCTGCCAAAGTCTTCATCAAACACACACAGGCCCCGACCGACGACACGGCCACGACGCCGTCCTAGCGGAGTCATTCAGGGCTAAAAGTGACTCTAGCCCCCGTCAGATATAGCTATTTTGCTATTAAAAGTGTAGCTATCTTTCGGTAACCCGGGGCTTGGGCCGCACACCGGGGGTCACATCTAGCTCCAGTGGCTGGTTCTTGCGCTCAATCGAAAAGCGCGCCGCTGTACCCGGCTTCAGTGCGGCAACGGCCGACAACAACTTCGCTACGTCAGCCACTGGTGCGTTGGCAATTTTTACAATCACGTCGCCAGGGCGGATGCCGGCTTGTGCTGCGGGGCCGTTTTGCAGCACGCCGGTGATGATGACGCCTTGGCGGGTTTTGACTTCAAAGGTCTCGGCCAGCTCGGGCGACAGGTCGTTGGGCTCCACGCCAATCCAGCCACGGGTAATCTGGCCGTCTTTGACGATCCCCTCCAGCACCTGTTTTGCGGTGGACATGGGGATGGCAAAACCAATACCCATGCTGCCGCCGGATCGGGAATAGATGGCCGTGTTGATGCCCAACAGATTGCCATTGGTGTCGACCAGCGCGCCACCCGAATTGCCAGGATTGATGGCAGCGTCGGTCTGAATGAAGTTCTCAAAGGTGTTGATGCCCAACTGGTTGCGCCCTAGCGCGCTGATGATGCCGCTGGTCACCGTCTGACCCACGCCAAAGGGGTTGCCAATGGCCAACACCTGGTCTCCGACCTGCACGGCATCCGAATTGCCCAGCACGATCACCGGCAGTTTGTCGAGTTCGATCTTCAGAATGGCCAGGTCAGTGTCCGGGTCCGTGCCGATGACCTTGGCGCGGGTCGTGCGGCTGTCGTTCAGTATCACTTCGATCTCGTCCGCACCGTCCACCACGTGGTTGTTGGTGAGGATGTAACCGCTGGCGCTGACGATGACACCACTGCCCAGACCCACCTGGGGTTCGTTAGTCTGGTCGCCATAAAAAAAGCGGAACCAAGGGTCATTGGCATTGGGATTTCTGCGCGCAGCCTTGCTGGTGTTGATACTGACGACAGCCGCTGATGCCCTTTGCGCCGCGCCACGGAAACTGCCCACCGGCGTCGCCGTCGACGTTTCCGGCGATGCTTGGACTAGCGCTACGGTTCCGTCGCCCACCAGGGATAGGCCGTGGCCAATCCATTGGGGCTTGAGCGTGGCCACGACGAAGTAGGCGGCCAGCAAAATGGTGGTGGTTTGGGTGAATAGAAGCCAGAGTCGTTTCATTGGGGTTTCCCGGGGCTGTTACAGAGCCAGCCCAGCTGTAGCAAATTGTATAGAGTGCATGCCCTTTCGCGGCAGGCGCAACCTGCCATTGCCCCACGCGGCCGTGTGTGGCAGTACATTGCGGGGTTGCAATGCCACACTTAGAGCGCACCATCCACATCCATCCGTTGGCGCCTGCCAAGGTAGCGGTGGGCGCTGTTTGCAACGGATGTGGAGTGTGTTGCCTGTTTGCGCCGTGTCCACTGGGCATGCTGTTGTCGCGACGCCGCAGCGGAGCCTGCGCAGCACTGCGTTGGGACGCCGCATTGGTGCAGTACCGCTGTGGCGCCATCGTAGCGCCGCACGAGGTGTTGGCCCAAGCGATGCCGCAGAGTTTGCGCGGCTTGGCACCTGTTCTGGCGCCTGCACTGCGACGCCTGGGCTTGCGCTGGATTGCAGCGGGCATCGGTTGTGACAGCGATTTAGAAGTGGAGGCACCCAGTCCCGACTTGCCACGCGCTGACGTTACCGACACGGCTTCAACGACAATGCCTGCATCTGATTTGCACGCCCCCAACCCAAGCCGCGCCGTGGTGCGCCACCCCCAAACATGACGGACCGCCAAGAACTCCAAACCGCGTTGGACGCGCTGCTCCAGCCTGAGCGCTTCAAGGACTATTGCCCCAATGGCCTGCAGGTGGAGGGCAGCCATGCGGTGCGCAAAGTCGTCTCTGGTGTGACCGCCAGCCTGGCCCTGATAGACGCCGCCATTGCTCAGGGCGCGGACACGATTTTCGTCCACCACGGTCTGTTCTGGCGCGGGTACGATGGCCGCGTCACCGGGTGGATGCGCCAACGCCTGGGGCGTCTGCTGGAGCACAACATCAATCTTTTTGCCTACCACTTGCCGCTGGATGCGCTCCCGGATTTGGGCAATAACGCGCAACTGGGCGTCAAACTTGGGCTGCAGGCAACAGGGCGTTTTGGTGAGCAGCAATTGGGCTGCATAGGCGAGACGGAATGTGTGAGTGCCCAAGCCTTGGCCCAGCGCGTGGAGTCTGTCTTATGCCGCACCGTGGTGCTGGTGCCTGGAAGGGATGCTCCACTGCGGCGCATTGCCTGGTGCACAGGCGGCGCACAGAGTTACTTTGAAGACGCCATCGCCGCGGGTGCGGACGCCTTCATCACCGGGGAGATCTCGGAGCCTCAGGCGCATTTGGCGCGTGAAACCGGTGTGGCCTATCTGGCCTGCGGCCACCACGCGACAGAGCGATATGGCGCGCCTGCGGTTGCAGCGCACATCACGGCGCAGTTGGGGCTGGAGCACGTATTCATTGATATTGACAACCCTGCCTGACGGCGGCATCGCAGCATGAGCCAGGCAATTTCCACTGCACCACGACCCTTGGCCATCACCATGGGCGATGCCGCCGGCATTGGCCCCGAGATCATCGCCAAGGTCTACCGGGACCAACCTGACCTGTTGGACAACTGCTTCGTGGTGGGAGATGTGGGCACCATGCGCCGTGCCGCGCAAGTTGTGGCCCAGCCGGGGCATCCTGCTCTGCCGGTAGCCCTAATCTCCGATGCGAACCAAGTGGCCGAGGTGCCACCGCATTGCATCCCGGTGCTGCAAATCGGCCCGCCGATTGAGCCGGTGCCCTGGGGCGTTGTCAACTGCGTGGCTGGTGCGCTGGCCGGGCGCTGTGTGGAGTGGGCCGCCGACGCGGCCTTGCGCGGTGATGTTCGCGCCATAGTAACTGCCCCTCTGCACAAAGAGGCGCTGGCCGCAGCGGGCGCACCCTTTGACCAATTCCCCGGTCACACGGAGCTGCTGCAGGACCGCGCCGCGCGTTTTTTGAGTAAACCCGTGTCCGAAGTGCCGGTGCGCATGATGCTGGCCAATGACGAG
>JBKJJC010000182.1:0-7667 GCA_046598245.1 Rhodoferax sp. | reverse complement strand
CAACGCAAGCAGACTGGGCGGCGCTGCGTTCTGCGCCAACAAAGGAAGGAGGTGAGGCGGCAGGGCGGTCTGCGCCGGTAAAGGAGGGGCCCGCAAAGCGGGCGGGGGACACGGAGCAGAACGCCCTGCCGCCCAGACGCCTAGCCCCCCCGCCTACGCCCACGCCTAGGCCCACCGGCTTATGCCCGAATGAAGTCTTGCAACCTCCGCCGCGGTGCCGGTTGCACCGCTGGCGCAAACCCCACGCGTGCCCACATCTGCACCGTAGCACCCGATGCCGCGGCACCCGCCAGCGCATGGATCTCGGCATAGGGCTTTTGCTGCTCTTCATATTCTTGCAAAGCCTGCGACAGCGGCTGCATGGCAAGGCCCTGCGCGGTGGCGGCCAACTGCACACGGGCGTACGCACGACCGGCGTTGACCTGCGTAATGCGGTCATTGCCCGATGTCACCATCCACAAAAATCCGGGTGTGGAGGCCAGCTTGGCATCAAATTCCTTGATCTGGCTGGTAGTGGCGTAGTCATCCGCTGCCGGGGCTTTGCTGCGGTTAAACAGCCCCAACCGGTCCATCGCCACCACCACGGGTGAGGTCAGTGATATCCCGTCTCGGTGGGTCGCAATTTCAGACTGCCCCACACGCAACACGTCAAACGATTCCATGATCGTGCGTGGCACGGTCAGCTCCATGCGCCAGGCGTCCCGCGCAATGCGGCGGTGCTCTGCCAGCACCGCTTCGCCCTGCTCCATCCCCGCAAAACCCACACGCACCGCCGCCGCGGCACCTGCCGATGCACCAGCTGCTGCACTTGCCATCGCACTCCATGCTGCTGCCGGAACAGCGCGGTTTATGTCGTAACTGCTGCGGTTGGTGTGGCGCTGCAATATCTGCGCAAACAGCGGGTCTTTTTGCACGCGGGCATCGGGCGTGAGGCGTACGGTGGCGACCGGTCGCGCATCCAGCGTGCTGGGGCTAAATACTCCCTCAGGGAACAGCGTGACATCGGCACGCAGGCCGCGCTCGCGGGCCGCAATCTCCAGCAGTTCCAGAAAGGTGCCGTGGCTCATCATGATCTGGCGCGACAGCGGGTCGGTCTGCGGCAGCACGCGTTTCAAATCGCAATACAGGGTGATCTGGTCCGGCGTGCGCAAGTCGGCCACCCAAGACTGCAGGTTGTGCGAGTGCGGCGCCAAAATGGCATAACTGAGCAGCCAGCGCCGCACATCGGCATCTTGCGACACCGCCCCGCTCGGGCCTGCCCAGGCTTCTATCGCCTCAGCTGGAATACCCTGTGCGCAGCCGGACAAACCGGCAGCGCCAATGGCGGAAGTGGCGGCAATGGCCGTCACGGCACCACCACCGACCAAGCGTATGAACTGGCGGCGCCGCAGGGGCTGGCCGCGCGAGGGATTGGGATTGAGAGTGGGCATACGGGTGCTCCTGGGTGTTAGTGTTGGTGTTGAATTACGACTGCACTGCGGCGGCACGCGTGGGCTCAGCGCGCGCAACACGACCTGTAGTTGGCTGTACAAACAGACCCAGATCGACCAAGGCTGCCTGCACTGCTTGGGGCAGAGGTGTATAGGGCTCGGGGCCAATCAGCGCGGTGAGTTTGTCGTTGGCCAGCGCATGCGGGGTTTGCCACAGGTAACGCATCTCCAGCAAGGCCTTCCACGTGGGCACAAACAGCGCACCGATGCGGATGATTGGCCAAGGCAGCCCCGCCATTTTCAGCGCCACGCCGGGTTTGCCCCAACCTTGGGACTGGGCCAGCGGGCTCAGCACATCCAGCCAGCGCTGGCCAGTGATACGGTGGCCGGCAAAGTGCAGCACCTCAAATGCAGGCAACTGGTCACGCAGCGTGGCAACGGCCGCGAAGGTATTCGCCAAGTCTGGCAAATAGGCCCAGGCCCTGGAGACTTCGGGTGTGCCGGGGTTGGTGAACACGCCTTTGCGAATATCTTTGACCAAGGCCGTGTCAAACCAAGTACCGGTGCCACCACCAAAAAAATCGCCCGCGCGAATCACCACACTGCGCACGCCAGACTGCTGCAGCCGCGCTTCCATCGCGATGCGCACCTGCCCCTTGACCGTGCGCGCCCGCTGCGGCGTGTCTTCGCGCAGCACCGCGGGCATGTCTGGACCAAAGTTGTACACATTGCCGGGCACCATCAGCGTGGCGCCCAGTGCGCGGGTGATGGCGATGGCAGCATCGGTCATGGGCAGCACTTGGGTCAGCCAGGCTGTGTTCGTGTAGGCCGGGTTGAGCGCGTGGACCACCACACTGGCGCCTTGGGCCGCATGCGCCAGGCTTTGCGTGTCTTGCAAATCGATGCCCAGCCATTCGATAGCGGTGTCTTTGGGTACTGCAGCTTGCGGTCGCGTCTGGCCCAGCACGCGCCAACCGGCTTGGGCAAAGGCACGGGCGGTGCTCAGGCCAAAGCGGCCCCGAGCGCCCAGAATCAATACGGTGTTGGTGGCGGAGGACGAAGAGGTGGTGGTGGTGGTGGTGCTGCGCATGGTGCTTCCTACAGATCGGTTGGGGTGGGTTGCGGGCTTGGCCAAATGGTTTCTGGGGCGATGGATGTATTGTGGAAACAGACCCCACTTTGCACAATTGCATATATGCTCACACCAGCTATGCAACTTTGAATAACACCATGCCGCAAAACTTTGACTGGAGCCTGATCCGATCCTTCCTCGCAGCGCTCGACCAAGGCAGTTTGTTGGGTGCGGCACGGGTGCTCAAAACCAGCCAGCCCACGCTAGGCCGGCATATCACCGAACTGGAAAGCCAGCTCGGTGTGGTGCTGTTTGAGCGTACCGGGCGCGGCCTGGTGCCCACCGCCACGGCCCTGCAACTGGCCGAGTCGGCCCGTGGCATGGAGGCTGGCGCCCTGCAACTGACCCGCACCCTGACCGGCGCACAATCCCAGACCACCGGCACGGTGCGTATTACCGTCAGCGTACCGGTTGCCGTGCAGTTGATGCCGCCACTTTTGGCGCGCATGCGCCTGGCGCTGCCCGACATCCAGGTCGAGCTGGTATCGAGCAACCAGGTGTCCAACCTGCTGCGGCGCGAGGCCGATATTGCCGTTCGCATGGTGCGCCCCGAGCAGGGCACCCTGGTAGCCAAGAAAATTGGCCATGTGGGCTTAGGCGCCTACGCACACCGCACGTATCTGGCCCGGCACAGCGCCATTCGCCAACCGGCGGATTTGCTACTGCACACCCTGATTGGCAGCGACACCGATACCGCCATACTGCAGGGCTTCCAAGCCCTGGGCTACCCAGTGGGGCCCGAAGCGTTTGCGCTGCGCACGGACGATTTCATTGTGCAGTGGCACGCCGTGCGTGCCGGTTTGGGCATTGGCTTTATGGCCGACTACATGGCCCGCACTGACCCCGATGTGCTGCCGGTGTTGCGCGGCCTACTGCCGGTGCCCGACCTGCCCATGTGGCTGGCTGTGCACCGCGAGATCCGCACCAACAAACACATCCGCGCGGTCTACGACTTTTTGGCGGACGGACTACCTGAACTGATTTAGAAGGTTTCCCAGTCGTCATCTCCGCCCGCGGGGGCTGGTTTGGATTGCGTCTTGGGTGCAGCAGCAGGGGTGGCAGGTTTGGCCCCTGCGGGTTTGCGCGCTGCGGCCGAGGCACCAATGGCGCGGCGCTCCTCGCCCTTGAAAGGCTTGGCACTGCTGGCCGGTGCACGCACTGCCGTACGCGGCATGCTAGAACCTGCATGCCCGCTCACCTTGAAAAATGCCACGGACTGCACCAATTCACCAGCCTGGCTTTTAAGGCTGCTGGCCGCAGCGGCCATCTCTTCCACCAAAGCCGCATTTTGCTGTGTGGCCTGGTCCATTTGGGTGACCGCTTCACCGACCTGGGCCACACCCAAGGCCTGCTCATTGCTGGCGGCGCTGATCTCGCCCATGATGTCGGTTACGCGCCTGATACTACTGACCACCTCGGCCATGGTGGCACCGGCCTGGTCGACCAGTGTGGTGCCATGCTCGACCCGCTCCACACTGGCGTTGATCAAAGATTTGATCTCCTTGGCGGCTTCGGCGCTGCGCCCGGCCAGTGAGCGCACTTCGCTGGCCACCACCGCAAAGCCGCGGCCCTGTTCCCCGGCACGGGCAGCCTCTACCGCAGCGTTCAGAGCCAGGATATTGGTCTGGAACGCAATACCGTCGATGACACTGATGATGTCCGATATCTTGCGGCTGGAGTCGTTGATGCCCTTCATGGTCTCCACCACCTGGCCCACCACATTGCCACCTTCGACCGCGATGGTTGAAGCGCTCTGGGCCAATTGGTTGGCCTGCTTGGCACTGTCAGCGTTTTGCCGGACGGTGGCACCCAGTTGCTCCATGCTTGCTGCGGTTTCTTCCAGTGCACTGGCCTGCTGCTCGGTGCGGGCCGACAAATCGTTGTTACCCTCGGCAATTTCGGAGCTGGCGGTGGCCACGCCTTCAGAACCGGTGCGCACGGTGGTGACCACTTGCGCCAGGTTGCCCTGCATCGCGCTCAGGCTGGCCATCAGGCTGGTGGTATCGCCGGCTTGGATGGCGATGGTGCGGGTGAAATCACCTTGCGATACCGCTTGCGCGATCTCAGCGGCCTCAGCGGGCTCCCCACCCAACTGCTTGAACAGGCCGCGAATGATCAACCAGCCCAGGGCAGCCGCCACCAACAAAGCCAGCACACCAAGCGTAATCAGCACGGCGCGGGCCTGCGCGAAGGTCTCATCCCCTGTCGTGGCGGTGGTTTCCATTGCGTCGTGTTGAAAAGCCGACAGTTCTACCAGCGAAGCCGTATAGGCAGCCATCACGGGCCTCAGGTCTTTGGTGAGATAGGCCTTGGCTTCATCGGCCTTGTCTGCGGTGATCAGCGCAACCAAGGGTTCTTGTGCGGCAAGGTATTTCGCCCGCGAATCCTTGACTTTTTGCAGTAATTCCTTGCCTTTGGGCAACACGACCAGCCGGTCCAACAATTCCAGATTTTTAACCGCCACCGTGCCGGACTGGGCCATAGTTTCGCCGTACTTCTGGCGCTCGGCTGCGTCGCTGGTTAGCATCATGTCGCGCAGTGCAATCGCCTGCACATCGACTTGGATCTGTATCGTTTCTGCCGCTTCAATTTTGGGCACGCTTTCATCTACTAGCGTTCTAACAACGTTTTGAATACGGCCCATGGAAAACAGGCCCACGCCCAAAATCACCAGTAACAAAGCACATACCGCACCGAAGCCCAGTGTCAGACGCATGCGCACGGTCCAGGAAGAAATATTCATTCGAAAGCTCCAAAAAAAGGATCTGGCGTAGTCCGCTGCATCCTAGCCTGCCTATTTGGCGGTGGCAATCTTTTTCCGTTGGCTATTGCAGGGTATTCACCACCCAATTTTGGTGCGCTCAGAAACCATCAGGCGCCGTGGCACTTCTTGTATTTTTTGCCACTGCCGCAATGGCAGGGATCGTTGCGCCCCGGCACGTCGGCGCGGCGCAGGGTTTCCACACGTGGGCCTATGCCACGCCAAATTTCGCGCAGGTCATAGACCGACCAGACGGCATCTGCAAAGACGTTGAGCCGGTCGGTGCTCATGGACGGCGGGCCGTCTTCACTGAAGGGCGACAGTTCGGGCCCGCCCTCGTCGTCTTCGGTCAATGCCACGATGGATTGCAGTGACACGTCGTGCCACTTGGCGGCCTTCTTGTCACTGGGCTCGGCCCACTCGTCTGGCCAGGCCTCGACCGCAAACATAAAGCCCAACGCCCAGACCTGGCCAAAGGCTGGCAGCGCCTCATCCGGCAATTCGGCACGCTCAGCTTCGGACAAACTGGCGATGGCACCGCGCACATCCATCACCTCGGGGTGGTAAGCGGTGTCATCCTCCAGCGATTCGATGGGCGTGTCCAGCGCAGTTTGTACTTCAGCCCAGCGCTGGTCCCAGATTTGCAGAAACGTGGCGCGCTGGGCTTCGTCGGCAAAGGAACCACCGAAGTCTGGCGTGTCCTCGCCTTCTTGCACAACCACCGGTGCGCCTTCGCCGCCCTCGCCTATCGCCAACAGCACGTCCAGGTACTCGGCTTGGGGGATGGCACGGCGGCAGCAGATGAGCGCCGCCATGAAGCCTTCACAAAACTCCCACTGGGGGGTTTCGTCGTAGCGGGTGCGCAGGTCGTCCAGGATGGTATCCAGGGTGTCGAATTGCTCTGGTGTCACAGTGCCGGGCATTGCATCGTCAGATATAGTTTCTGCGGGCAAAACATCGTTTGTTTCGGGTGATTCTGAGTGGCTCGGGGTGGTTGTCATATGGGGCTCGCGTGAATGGAAAAATGGGCGGCGTGGAACGGGTTTACACCATTCTGCCTTGCCGCATTTGCCTGCTATTGTCGGGGGATGCTGAACTACCTCAATACGATTTTTCCCGTGCGTTATACGGCAATGGGCCTGAGCTGCTTTGGGCTACTGCTGAGCATATTCAGTCTGGTGGCGTTCGGGGTCGGCCTCGTTTACTTTGTGCTGTTTGGCCTGTTGGTGGCTACCGGTGTCTACGATTTGCGCCAGACCCGGCGCTCCATCCTGCGCAATTACCCCATCATTGGGCACTTGCGGTTCATGATGGAATTCATACGCCCCGAGATCCGCCAGTACTTCATTGAGAGCGACAACGACGCCAACCCCTTCTCGCGCGCCCAGCGCTCCTTGGTTTACCAGCGGGCCAAGGGTGAGCCGGACAAACGCCCTTTTGGTACCCAGCTAGACGTACACGCCGAAGGGTATGAATGGATCAACCATTCGCTAGCCCCCACCCAGCTCGCTACCCACAACTTTCGCATCACCATCGGCGCCGGGCGCGCGCAGCCTTATAGCTGCAGCGTGTTCAACATCTCGGCCATGAGTTTTGGGGCGCTCAGCGCCAATGCTATCCAGGCCTTGAACGCGGGCGCCAAAATGGGCGGCTTTGCACACGACACGGGTGAAGGCTCCATCTCGGTACACCACCGCACCCACGGTGGCGACCTGATCTGGGAAGTGGCCTCAGGCTACTTTGGTTGCCGCAACGACGATGGCACTTTTAACGCCGACAAATTTGCCGTCAACGCCCGCGACCCGCAGGTAAAGATGGTTGAGATCAAGCTCAGCCAAGGCGCAAAGCCGGGACATGGCGGCATGTTGCCCGGGGCCAAGGTGACGGCTGAGATTGCAGCCGCCCGCGGTATTCCCGAAGGTCTGGATTGCCTCTCGCCTGCATCACACAGCGCGTTTTCCAATCCGATAGAAATGATGGAATTCGTCGACCGCCTGCGTACACTCTCGGGCGGCAAGCCCACCGGGATCAAGCTGTGTATCGGCCACCCCTGGGAGTGGTTTGCCATGGTCAAGGCGATGCTGGCTACCGGCATCGTGCCCGACTTTATCGTGGTGGATGGCGCCGAGGGTGGCACCGGTGCCGCACCGGTGGAGTTCACCGACCACGTGGGATCGCCGTTGCAAGAGGGTCTGCTGCTGGTGCACAACACGCTGCGCGGCGTGGGTCTGCGCGACCAAATCAAAATTGGCTGCGCCGGTAAGGTCGTCACGGCCTTTGACATTGCCCGCATGATGGCACTGGGTGCCGACTGGTGCAACAGCGCACGTGGCTTCATGTTTTC
>JBKJJC010000163.1:0-3064 GCA_046598245.1 Rhodoferax sp. | reverse complement strand
AATCGCCTGGCCGCCGTGGACTTAGGGTCCAACAGTTTTAGGCTCGAAATCGGGCGCGTGGAGCATGGCAGTTTTGTACGTACCGAATACCTCAAGGAAACCGTGCGCCAGGGCGGCGGTCTGGACGATGAACGCAACCTGACACCCCAGGCCATGCAGGCTGGCTGGGATTGCCTAGCCCGCTTCGGCGGGCGGTTGGCGGGCTACAAGCCCGGTGAGGTGCGTGCCGTAGCCACGCAAACCCTGCGCGAGGCCCGCAACCGCGACGAGTTTTTGCGGCGCGCCAATACTGTCCTGGGTTTTCCCATCAACGTGATATCGGGCCGGGAAGAAGCCCGCCTGATCTACCAGGGCGTAGCCCACATGCTGCCCCAGTCTGACGAGCGTCGTATCGTGCTGGACATTGGCGGACGCTCTACCGAACTCATCCTGGGGCAAGGCACTAAACCGCTGGTCATGGAGTCCTTCCGCGTGGGCAGCATTGCCTGGTCCAACCGCTACTTCGCCGACGGGCAGTTTTCAAAAAAGTCATTCGCCATTGCAGAAATCGCCGCCAAGGCTGTGCTCGATGAGGCGCTGGACGCCTACCACCCCGACCGCTGGGAGGTGGCCTATGGCTCGGCGGGCACAGTGGGCGCCATAGCAGACGTCTTGGTGGCATCGGGCTGGCCCGCGGGTACCGTGACCCAGGACGGCCTAGACTGGCTGTTGGACAAGCTGTTGGCCGCACAAAGTGCCGACCGCCTGAAGCTGGCCGGTATGCGGGAGGACCGCAAGGCCATCATCGGCGGGGGCGTCAGCATTGTCCGCGCCATTTTTAACTTGCTCGGCATCCACACCCTGCACCAGGCTGCCGGAGGCCTGCGCCATGGGCTGATCTGTGACCTGCTGGGCGGCACCAACAACCACACAGACGACCTGCGCGTGAAGACGGTGCAACGCCTGTCCACCAAGTTTGGCGTGGACAGTGTGCACGGAGAGCGTGTGGGCAAGGTCGCCACCCATTTGTTTGGGCAATTGATGGCAACGCCCGGTGCGCCCGCGCCAGCCGACGCCGACCGCCATCTGCGTAAGCTGCGCTGGGCGGCGCAGTTACACGAGATTGGCAGCCACATCTCGCACAGCGAATACCACAAACACGGCGCCTACATCCTGGACCATGCGGACGCCATGGGATTCTCGTTGTCGGAAATGCACCGCCTAAGCCTGTTGGTGCTGGGGCACCGCGGCAAACTGCGCAAAATCGAAGCCGCACTAGAAGATACCGACCTGCAGGCCCAATTGATGGCGCTGCGTTTAGCGGTCATCCTGTGCCATGCCCGGCGTGACCCGGATATGGCCGGTATGGTGCTGGAACGTTTGGATGGGCAAGCCCGCGCCCTGCAATTGCGCTGCCGAAACGGATGGGCAGAAGCCTTTCCGCAATCGGCCTACCTGCTGCGCGAAGAAGCGCAGACCTGGCAAAAAACGCCCTGGTCCCTGAACGTCATCGGCTGTTAGCCCGCAGGTCGCGTGCCTACATGTCCGTAACGGTATCCCTGCATCGGTGGTTGGTCCAAATGGGCCGCACCGGACAACAAGCGGTCGTTGAATGGCTGCAGCTTTTCAGCCTGGGGTCCAGTATTTTGGTGTTGGCACTCTCCCCAACAAGTTACACCCCTGCCAATCGCGCCTTTTTGTTGCGCAATATGTACGCCAACACGGCACCTATTCTTCTGGGTTTTAGCGTTGTGTGCGCCCTCGTCACGGTGGTTTTGACCCGCATCGTGGTGGTCACAGCGCAAAGTTACGGCCTCTCGCAATACGCGCTGCAATTGATCATCCGGGTACTGGTGCTAGAGCTGATCCCGCTCACTGCTGCACTTTTTGTGGCGCTACGCTGCACCATTCCCGATGGGGCCGAATTGCTAGCCTTGCACGGTAAAGGCCAACTCGATATGTCGCCCGGCAAAGCCTGGACGGGTATGCAGCGCGAGGTGCCGTCGCGGCTCGTAGCCGGTCTGTTTGCCGGCATCACGCTGGCGGCTTTGAGCAGTGTTGTTGTACTGGTCGTAACCTATTTGTCCAGTTATGGCTTCACCCTGTCAGGGCTGCCCAATTTCACGCGGCTGTTTGGCCAAGTCTTCAGCCCGGCTGTGTCCTTGATATTTGTGCTGAAAATCCTGTTTTTTTGCCTGACGGTGTCGCTGGTACCCATGGCCTCTGCGCTGTTCGGTATGCGCGGCACCGCGGATATGTATGCAACCACCGTACGCACCAGTGCGGAAATGCGGGGCCTGGTTCGCATGTTCAGCCTCATACTGTTGATAGAGATGGCGTCCCTGGCTGGCAACTACTACTGACCGCGAACAACACCCGCACATGACCGATCCCGAACCAATCCATCCTCCTATCGCTGCCAATCTGGAATTCAAGGCCCGTCTGTTGATGGTCTTCATGCTGATCTTGGTGTGTGGATCCGTGCTCTTTGTGATGTACGCCCGTGGCGCATTTGACGCGACACAGCGGCTGGTGCTGATGGCGGATGACTCAGAAGGTGTTGTTGTTGGGATGGACCTGACCTTTTCGGGTTTCCCGATTGGTAGGGTGCAGGGTATTGAACTGGCTGAGACCGGTAAGGTACGCATACTGGTGGATGTGGCGCAGAAGGATGCACACTGGCTGCGCACGAGCAGCGTCTTCACCCTGGTGCGCGGTGTGGTTGGGGCTCCCAACATCCGCGCCTACACCGGGGTGCTGGATGACCCTGCACTGCCGGATGGTGCGGTGCGCACCGTGCTGCAAGGCGATGTCAGCGCCGAGATCCCCAAGGTCATCTCCGCCACCCGTGAGTTGATAGAAAACCTCAACACGCTGGTTGGCAATGGTGGGGCTGTTGGTGGCACCCTTGGCAATATTCAAACCCTGACTGCCAAGCTCAACGGTCCCAATGGTGCCCTGGGCGTATTGCTGGGCAACGAGCAAGACGCCAAAAAAATTGTGGCCACACTGGACCGCACAAACGCCCTCCTGACCCGGCTAGATAGCATGGCCGCCAAAGCCGACACCCAAGTCTTTGGCGACA
>JBKJJC010000118.1:0-6719 GCA_046598245.1 Rhodoferax sp. | reverse complement strand
CTCATTCCTCGTTGGAAATACGCGCGCCGCTCAGGCCCATACCTCGTTGGACAAGGCTTCGATTGGCAAAACCGCGCATTGCTCCGTATAATCGGCCACTTCCGAGGAGCGTTGCAGCTCGAAATCCTGGTTCTTAGCGGACGCGGGAGGCGAGTGAGGCTCGGAACACGTTGTTTTGAAAAGGGCAACGCAAGTCAACGGCGCTCACCCACTGGACTGTGTGGTGAGCCTAAAACTCTCAGGTTCCCGCATGGCAAAAGTGGCATTCAGATTGATTTTTGGAGCACACCATGAGCGCATTGAAACCCGTCCCCAAGTTTGAAGACCACAAGATTGCCGACCTGAGCCTGGCCCCCTGGGGCCGCAAAGAGTTGACCATTGCCGAGACCGAAATGCCTGGCCTGATGGCCATCCGCGAAGAGTTTGCCAAGGCACAGCCACTCAAGGGCGCACGCATCACCGGCTCGCTGCACATGACCATCCAGACCGGCGTGCTGGTTGAAACCTTGCAAGCGCTGGGCGCTGAAGTGCGTTGGGCCTCCTGCAATATCTTTTCCACGCAAGACCATGCCGCCGCTGCGCTAGTGGCTAAGGGCACCCCCGTGTTTGCACACAAAGGTGAGTCGCTGGAAGAGTACTGGGACTTCACCCACCGCATTTTTGAATTCGGACCCAAAGGCAGCAAGGCTGAAGGCCCGAACATGATCTTGGACGACGGTGGCGACGCCACGTTGCTGATGCACTTGGGCGCGCGCGCCGAGAAGGACATCAAGGTCCTGGACAAGCCCGGTAGCGAAGAAGAAATCTGTTTGTTCAAGGCTATCAAAGCCAAGCTCAAGGAAGACCCCACCTGGTACAGCCGCCGCCTGAAGGCCATCATCGGTGTGACCGAAGAGACAACCACGGGTGTGCTGCGCCTGAACGAAATGTCCGAAAAGGGCACGCTGGCTTTCCGCGCCATCAACGTCAATGATTCGGTCACCAAGAGCAAATTCGACAACCTGTACGGTTGCCGCGAATCCTTGGTCGACGCCATCAAGCGTGCCACGGACGTCATGATCGCCGGCAAGGTTGCGCTGGTGGCTGGCTACGGCGACGTGGGCAAGGGCTCGGCCCAAGCCTTGCGCGCACTGTCCGCCCAAGTCTGGGTGACTGAAGTGGACCCGATCAACGCGCTGCAAGCTGCGATGGAAGGTTACAAGGTTGTGACTATGGAATACGCAGCCGACAAGGCCGATATTTTTGTCTCCGCCACCGGCAACAAAAACGTCATCACCTTCAAACACATGGATGCGATGAAGGACCAGGCCATCGTCTGCAACATTGGCCATTTCGACAACGAAATCGATGTCGCGTCGCTGGAAAAACTGCAATGGGACGAGATCAAGCCCCAGGTTGACCACGTCATCTTCCCTGCCACCAAGGGCAAGAACGCCAAACCTGAAAAACGCATCATTTTGTTGGCCAAGGGCCGTTTGGTAAACCTGGGTTGCGGCACCGGCCACCCCAGCTTTGTGATGTCGTCGAGCTTCGCCAACCAGACCATCGCCCAGATCGAACTGTTCACCAAGCCCAAGGAATACAAGTCCGGCAAGGTGTATGTGTTGCCCAAGCACCTGGACGAAAAGGTTGCACGCCTGCACCTGAAAAAGGTTGGCGCTGTGTTGTCCGAGCTGACCGAAGAGCAAGCCGCCTACATCGGCGTCAGCAAAGCCGGTCCGTACAAAAAAGACACTTACAGGTACTGATCGCCACGCCATGCGCATTGACCAATTACTCGTTTTACGTGGCCTAGCCACAACCCGGTCGCAGGCCCAGCGCCTGATTGCCGATGGTGTGGAATGGCTGCAGGGCGAGGCGTGGAAGCGCGTGGCCAAAAACGGCGACGAAGTGCCGGAGAACGCCGACGTCCGTTTGCTCGACGACTCCGAAGCCCGCTACGTGTCCCGGGGTGGGCTGAAGCTGGAGGCTGCTCTCAAACAGGTGGGTCTGTCGGTTGACGGCTTAGCCTGTCTGGATGTAGGCCAATCCACTGGTGGCTTTACCGATTGCCTGCTGCAACATGGCGCGCGTATGGTGGTGGGCGTGGATGTGGGCAGTGCCCAACTGCACCCCCAATTGCGCGAAGACGGCCGTGTGCTGTGCGTCGAAAAGGTCAATGCCCGCTCCCTCGATGCTACTGATTTTGTAGCGGCATGTGTAAATTACACGGGGGCTGGTGGCCAATTTGACCCAGAAGTGTTTGGCGATGCGCCGTTTGTGCCGGAGTTTGATGTGGTGGTGGGCGACTTGTCCTTCATCTCTCAGACTTTGGTGCTGCCGGCCGTTGTGCCCTTTCTCAAAGCGGGTGGCACGTTGCTGACGCTGGTCAAACCACAGTTCGAGTTGCAGCCTGGCCAAGTGGGCAAGGGTGGCATCGTCAAAGACGACGCCATGTACCCCATCGTGGAGCAACGCTTGCGCGAGACCTGTGCCGAGCTGGGCCTGACCGTAACCGCGTGGTTTGATTCGCCGATTGAAGGTGGCGATGGCAACCGCGAGTTTTTTGTTTGCGCAACAAAGAGCCCCTGAAGCATTGCGGGACAGACCGTAGCTGCAAAGCGGCAAGCCATGTCCTCAACTGAATAGACGCGGAAGTAACCGCAGAGTCGGAGAATAGTTATGTCCGAAACGAACCGCATTCCCGTGAGCGTGGAATTTTTTCCGCCCAAGACGCCCGAAGGTGTGGCCAAGCTGCGCGCGGTGCGCCAGCAGCTGTATGCGCTCAAGCCCGAGTTCTGCTCGGTCACTTTTGGCGCTGGTGGCTCTACACAAGAGGGCACGTTCAACGCGGTGTCTGAAATCCTGGCCGAAGGTGTCAGCGCTGCGTCGCACTTCTCGTGCATAGGTGCCACACGCAGCACGGTGCGCACGCAACTGACCACGCTCAGAGCCATGGGCGTCAAGCGCCTGGTGGCACTGCGCGGCGACCTGCCCAGTGGTTATGGCGCGGGTGGCGAGTTCCACTACGCCAGCGAGCTGGTGGAATTTATCCGTGCCGAAACGGGTGACGACTTCTTCATTGAGGTGGCGGCTTACCCCGAGATCCATCCCCAGGCCAAATCCCCCGAAAACGATCTGCAGGCTTTTGCCGCCAAGGTGAGTGCCGGTGCCAACTCGGCGATCACACAGTATTTTTACAACCCCGATGCCTACTTCCGGTTTGTCGATGACGTAGCAGCAATGGGTCTGAATGTGCCCGTGGTGCCCGGCATCATGCCCATCACCAGTTCCACACAACTGATGCGTTTCTCGGACGCCAGTGGTGCCGAGATCCCGCGCTGGATCCGTCTGCGCCTGCAAAGTTTTGGCGACGACACCGCGTCCATCAAAGCCTTTGGTCTGGATGTGGTGACCAGCCTGTGTGAGCAATTGCGCGCTGGCGGTGCCCCTGCGCTGCACTTCTACACCATGAACCAAAGCGTGGCGACGATTGCACTATGCGAGCGCCTTGGGTTGACCCCTCTGTAGCTCTTAGACGCCTTCAAACTCCATAGCAGGGCGGTGGTCCGCGTCGCTGACGAATTGCCAGCGACCCACAAAACAGGCCGCCAGCCATGCGATGGCGCCTATCAGCGCGATGACCAGCCAGGCGCTGAGCCAGTCGCCGTCAAACGCGCCAAACATGCTGGCGCGCAGTGCTTTGATGACCCAGGTAAATGGCAACCAGGGGCTCACTGCTTGGTAGATACCTCCCGACAGTTCTACCGGCAGCACGCCCCCCGCTGACGACAACTGCAGCACCATCAACAACAGCACCGCGGCCTTGCCCGCATCACCAAATGCTCGGGTGAGGGCAACGATGATGGTCAAAAAGGTCAGTGAACTGATAACAAGGGTCAATGCAAAGGCTCCCAGTTGGGTCACATGCATTTCCAGCATAAATAGCGACATCAGCATGATGACCATGGCCTGTGCCACCACCAGCCCACCCAAAATCCCCAGCTTGCCCAGCAGCCTGGCAGGACGCGATGCGGATGCCGCAGCATGGGGCAGGCGACGCAGATGGAACAAAAACGCCGACATCACCGCACCGAGCCACAGCGACGTGGCCAGAAAGTTGGGCGCAAATCCGGCGCCGTTGTTGGGCACCGGTGCGACGATTTCAATGAAGGGTTCGACCGAGTCCGCCATGCCACGTGCACTGCCATCGGGCGCTTGTACGTCTCTTGGCAGAGAGTGGTTCAGCTGCTCCAGACCCAGGGCAAGGTCTTTGGCGCCGCTTTTGAGTTGATCCAAGCCCAGGTGCAATTCTTTTGCGCCAGTGCCCACGGTGCGGCTGGCGCTTGCCAGCTCATCCAACTTGGCGTCTGCCGGCACTTTGTTGGCCGCGGTGCGAATGCCACCCCCCAAAGCCGCCACTCCGTCGGCCAACTTGGTGGTGCCTGCACCCAGTTTTTGTGTGCCTTCGGCAAGTTGTTCCTGGGCCAGACGGGCGGACTGCAGTCCCGCGCCCAACAAGGCGGCGCCGTCGCCCAATTGGGATGCACCCTCTGACAGCCGCGTGCCAATCAGCGGTATGCCCTTGGTCTCGTCGTGCATCCGGGTGCTGGCATCGGTCAGCTCCTGTGTGCCACCCTGCAAATCCTGCAGACCTTGCGCCAGCTTGGCATGCCCCGCCAGGAGCTCCGGTGGGCCGGACTTGAGTGCCGCCAGCTCTTGCGCAGAAGGGACCTGCTGATCCATGGTGCGCAAGCCTGCACCCAATTGTTTGACGCCGTCTGTCAGTTGCGCAACGGCAACGCCCAGTCCGTCGGCACCGCTGGCCAACGTTTTGGAGCCTGTATCCGCCTTGGTCAAGCCAGCATCCAGTTTGTGTGCTCCCTCGTTCAGGGCAGCGGCGCCTTTGCGCAGCTCGGTCAATTTGTCCCGTGAGCCGGTAGCCGTGGTTAACACCAGTGACCAGCGGTTCTCATTGAGATTGACGTTGACCTGGTGCCCCAACTCCGACGCAAAACGTTTGGCGATGTTGGCACCGTTGTAGTTGTTGCCCTCAGACACATACATCACCAAGCGGCCACCCGCGGCCTCTTGACCCGGTACCGCATGGGCGCTGAAGTCTCTGGGAATGATCAGTGCAAATGCCAGGCGACCGTCTCGCACCGCGCGTTTGGCTTCGTCTTCTTCCAGGTAGTCAACAAAGCCAAATGCCTGCTTTTCGCGTATAGATGCCGCTACCTCTTGGCCCACGTTTACATCCTGGCCCCGGTAGTTCAGCCCCTGGTCTAAGTTGACCAGTGCCGCTTTGAGGTCGCCGGTGTGGGCACTTGGGTCTTGCACACTGGACAGGTAGATCAGCGCGTACAGGGCTGGGATGATGACCACACCGATGGTCGACACTTTGAGTTTTGGGAAACGCGAAAAAAGCGTCATCTCCATGCGAAAAATCGCAAAAGCATCGCGCAAGACACGCATGACTGACCCGTGCGATGTGTCTTAGCCGCCCGATTCCACCGTAAAGGTGGCATTGGCGTCCTGCTTGAGCAACTCCACCATTTGTGGCAAGGCCTTTTGCAGCCCGGCCTTGAGCGTGTGCGGCGGGTTGATGATGAACATGCCACTGGCGGGCAGCCCGGGACGGATCACCTCGCCCGCATCGTCTTGCAGCAGCTTGCTGGATTTGACCGTTAAAGTGGCGCCCAGCCAGCTCTTGCCCGCCTTGTTGGCCAGTGTCTTGAGTTTTTTGGGCAGGTCGTGCGCTTCTGGGCGGGGAATGATCGGGTACCACACCACGTACGTACCGGTCGCAAAACGCAGCAGTGCATCGGCCACCATGTCCACTACACGTCCGTAGTCGGTCTTGAGTTCGTAGCTGGGATCACACAGCAGCAGTGCGCGGCGCGAGGGCGGTGGTAGGAATTTTTTGACACCTTCAAAACCGTCTTCCCGCAGGATGGCGATCTGGCGCCCGGCCTCAAGTTGGGCAATATTGGCGGTCAGTGTTTTGGTATCGGTCGGGTGCAGCTCAAACAGTTTGAGTTTGTCGCGGTCACGCTCTTTGATCACCCGGTGGATGATGAAGGGGGAACCTGGATAAACTTTGTGGCTTCCCGGCTTGTTAAAACTTGCCACTAGGTCCAGGTAGTCCTGCAACAGCGGGGCGAAGGCTTCTTTGGGCTTGGTGGCGACCAGTTTGAGGAAACCCTCGGCGGCCTCGGCACTGGTTTGGGCGTAATCCCCATCCAGGCGATAAAGCCCGGCGCCAGCATGGGTGTCAAACACGATGAGGGCCGCGTCTTTTTGTGCCATATGCCGCAAAACGGCTAGCAAAACGGTGTGTTTGAGGACGTCGGCATGGTTTCCGGCGTGGAAGGCGTGGCGGTAACTGAACATGCTTGGATGGTAACCGGTGGTGCCACTATTTGCCTATATCCGCAAGGTTTTGTATAATCTTGGGCTTCGCAGCGCTTTTGTGGCTCCGCGGCGAAGGCTTTTCACAAAGTATCCCCACCTAAGAGATTCCCACTGGACCTGACGAATAAACCCGTTGGGTTTGGAATAGAAGGAACGCCGACCGTGGAAAAGAGCCCTCCAAACCCTCCTTTAAAAAGAGAAAACTCATGTCAACTTTCAGCGCAAAACCCGCTGAGGTCGTGCACGAGTGGTTTGTGATTGACGCGACCGACAAGGTCCTCGGACGAGTAGCCAGCGAAGTTGCTCTCCGTTTGCGCGGCAAACAC
>JBKJJC010000241.1:0-4491 GCA_046598245.1 Rhodoferax sp. | reverse complement strand
TTGAGGTCTTGCCGTTACTTTTGCGTTCTGAGCTTCAAACCGCACGGACCGCGGTTTGTGAACCACCGTCCAAGCTGGCCTGCAGCCCTGGAAAGCACAAACTTTGAAAGCGTACGTTCATCTCATCGGGCGGTAAATGCGGGGCACTCTCCATCCACCACACGATGCAGGCCCACAAGGTTGCCACCACGAACGGTACTGCCAGGTCGAGCGCAGTGTCCGTTATGGCAGTAGCCCTACCCACTCTTAGATCCTGGCGCACCAAATCGCGCAGCATACTGCGGATGTGCCGCTCCACGGTGGTTTCACTCTCGCGCACGATGGTCATCTGGTACATGCGGCGGTGGCTGGCCAGGTGTTGAAAAAATGGCAAGGTAAAGCCCAGGCGGTGGGCAGGAGCCGTTTTCCAGGCCTGCTCCAACCAATCGCGCAGGTTGGCCACACTGCAAGCCAGCAGTGCATCCTTGCTCTCAAAATGGGCATAAAAGGTTGCTCGGCCCACACCGGCCCGTTCCATCAGGTTTTGGACTGTCAGGCGCTCAAAACCGCGCTCCATCATCAACGCGACCAGCGCTTCGAGTAAGAGGTCACGGGATCGCTGTGCGCGCCGGTCGGGGCTGGTGGGTGCGTCTGGCATAGGCAGATCCCGAACGAATGGGAGGTTGTTATTCAGTAGCGAACAAACGTCGGCATTTTGTTCGGGGGTTTTTGGCGGTGGGCGCGTATCTTCGCGGCTGACCGATCTCAAAAGGAGAATAACACCCATGGCCACCGCCCTCACCCTGCCGCTGATTCGCCTGCGCGCAGTGTCAAAAAACTACCAGACCGGCACCCGCAGCTTTTCAGCCCTGCAAGACCTGAGCCTCAACATTGGTCACGGTGAATGCGTCGCCGTGGTCGGAAAATCGGGCAGCGGCAAAACCACCTTGATCAATCTACTGACCGGCATCGACAGCCCCAGCGCGGGCGAGATCCATGTCGCCGGTCACGCCATACACCACATGTCGCAAGAACAGTTGACGGCTTGGCGCGGCCGCAACGTGGGCGTGGTGTTCCAGTTCTTTCAGCTCTTGCCCACGCTGACGGTACTGGAAAACGTGATGCTGCCAATGGACTTTTGCGCCAGCTTTGCGCCGGCGCAGCGCCGCCCCCGGGCGTTGGCCTTGTTGGATCGCCTGGGCATTGCCGACCAGGCCGACAAGTTGCCGTCGGACCTGTCGGGCGGCCAGCAGCAACGTGCCGCAATTGCCCGCGCGCTGGCCAATGACCCGCCCATTCTGGTGGTGGATGAGCCCACCGGCAACCTGGACTCAGCGACCGCAGACGATGTGATGGGCTTTTTGGCCTCGCTGGCGCAGGACGGCAAAACCGTGCTCATCGTCACCCACGAGCGCGAGTTGAGCCACTTCTTCACCCGCACCGTGACACTGCGCGACGGTGTGGTCGAGAGCGACTCGGCCCACGCCGCCTCCGCACAAAGGGCCATGGCATGACACCCCGTTGGATAAAGATGCTGCGCGACGCACAAGCCGCGCGCGGGCGCCTGGCGATGATCGTGGTGGCACTGGCGACCAGCATCGCCGCCGTGGTCACCATGCTCAGCACCTACACGGTGTTGATGCGCGAGGTGCCACGCAACTACGTGGGTACCAACCCCGCCTCGGCGCAACTCGAAATGCACGACAGCGTGCCCGAGTCACTATTGGCCCAGGTGCGCAAGCAGCCCAATATTGCTGCAGCCGAAGCCGCTGCCAGCTTGTTGGCGCGCATCCAGGTGGGGCCAGACGAATGGATGGCGTTGAAGATATTTGTTGTGCCCAGTTTCGAAAACTTGCGCATTAACACACTGGACCGTGAAGCCGGCGCATGGCCCCCAGCGGATGGCACCATGCTGGTTGAGCGCAGCGCCTTACCGCTGACACGTTCCGCGCTGGGCCAATCGGTGCAGATCGAGTTGCCCCAGGGCGGGCGGCGGGCCGTCGTCATGTCCGGCACGGTGCACGACCCCGGCGTGGCACCGGCCTGGCAAGAGCAAACGGTTTACGCCTACCTCACGCCACGCACGTTGGCCTTGATGGGCGAGACCGTGCCACTGGACTTGCTCAAAGTCGTGGTCCGCGAAGGCGATGACGATGCCAAGGCGATCGAGCACACCGTGCGTGATCTTTCAGTGTGGCTGGCCAGTCAAGGACACGCGGTGCTGGAGGCGCGCATTCCGCCACCCAAACGCCACCCCCACCAGGCCCAAATGGGCGCGGTGATGATGATGTTGTTGATCTTCAGTTTGCTCGCCTTGGTGCTGGGCGCGGTGCTCACCGCCACCATCATCGGCGGTCTGCTGGCGCAGCAGGTGCGCCAGATCGCCATCATGAAAGCTATCGGTGCGCAAGCCGGCCAAGTGACGGGCCTTTACTTGACGCTGGTGGCCGCACTGGGGCTGGTAGCGGTGGCGGTTGGTTTGCCCTTGGGCCTGCTGGCGGGTCGGGGGTTCATCGCCATTACCGCGGAAATGTTGAATCTGCGCATTGATAGTACGGCCTTGCCATGGTGGTTGTATGCCACCACGCTGTTGATGGCCATAGCCGCACCACTGCTGGCGGCCTGGGTGCCGATCCGTGCAGCGGCCCGACGCACCGTGCGCGATGCCATTCAAGACCACGGTGTCAGCGGCTCGTCTGGCGGCGCAACTTTGCTGGACCGCGTGCTGGCGCGCATCCCGTTACGCGATGCGGCCTTGAACCTGGCGCTGCGCAACACCTTTCGCCGCCGCACCCGGCTGGCCCTGACGCTGGGCCTGCTCGCGGGCGCAGGTGCCATGTTCATCACCAGCCTGAATCTCAAATCCGCCTGGGAAGACAACGTCACCCAGTCGGCCAAAGACCGGTACTACGACCTGGAGTTGCGCCTGCAGCAAGGTGCGCCACAAGAGCGCGCCATGGCGGTCGCGTCCGCCGTGCAAGGGGTGCGCGAGGTTGAGGTATGGAATGCGGTGCGCGCCTCCCTCTTCAATACAACCGGGTTGGAGGTGGTGCGCAGTTACCCGGATGGTGGCCACGGCGGCTTTGCTCTGGTCGCGGCACCCCCCCAAACCCAGCTCGTGGCCCACACCATGACGCAAGGGCGCTGGCTGCAGGCCCAGGACACGGACGCCGTGGTCATCAACAGCCTGGCCAGCGCTACCGGTTTTCGCAGTGTGCAGTTGGGTGACTGGGTGACTTTGAACGTGGCGCACCGCCCTTTGAAGCTGAAGGTGGTGGGCTTCACGCGTGAGCATTTGACGCCGGGCGCGGTGTATGTGACGCCCGCCACCTACCAGCTTGCCACGGGCTCTGCCGGGCTCACTAACGGACTGCGCGTGGTGCTGAGCGATCGAGAACGCACGGAGTCAGTGGCCCGCGCCTTGGTGCAGGCGCTGGAGCGGGAACACATGGGTGTCAAGGCGGTGATTACCGAGCAAAGCCTGGCTGCCGCGCAGGGCGGTCACGTCACCATCCTGGTGGTGGCACTGGGTTTCATCGCAGTGCTGATGGCGGTCGTGGGGCTGCTGGGGTTGGCGTCGTCGCTAGGCACCGGCGTCATCGAACGCACCCGCGAGTTCGGGGTGATGCGCGCAGTGGGTGCCGAGTCAGGGGCCATCATGCGCAGCGTGCTGGGCGAAGGTGTGTTGATCGCGGCACTCAGCAGTGTCGTGGCCGTTGCCTTCGCTTGGGTGTTATCGGCGCAAGTGGGCCGTGTGCTGGCCGCTATTTCCACGCAGCAACTCGCCATGGGGCTATCGGGTACGGGGCTGGCCCTGTGGCTGAGCATCGTGCTCGCAGGGGCCGTGGTAGTGAGCTATTTCCCAGCGCGGCGGGCATCGCAACTGACAGTACGGCAAACGCTGGCCCACATTTAGATCACCACGTTTGGCTAGACCCCGCCCGTGACTTGGCTTGTGGGTTGCTTGCCTACAATGCAGGCCTCGCCAATGGCCCCGCGCCATGGACCCGAAAGACGCCACATGACCACCGACCAGCCCCATCCCGAAGCCGAATCCCCTCTCGCCGATGCCCCTGAGGCACCTGAAACGGCTGGTACGCCCGATAAACCCTTCATGCGCACCATCAAGAGCTTTGTCAAGCGCGCCGGCCGCACCACCACCGGCCAGGCCAAGGCGTTTGAAGACCTGGGGCCCAAATTTTTGCTGCCCTACCAGCAAAACGCTATTAATTTCGAAGCGGTATATGCAGATTCCACGGGGGCTACAGGCCAGATTGGCTTAAAACACTGCCCCATCGTGCTGGAAATCGGCTTTGGCATGGGTGAGGCCACGGCCCACATCGCCGGTGTGCTGCCCGACACCCGCTTCTTGTGCTGCGAGGTGCACGAGCCGGGAGTTGGTGCACTGTTGAAGCGTATTGGCGAGCAAAATCTATCCAACATCCGCATCTGCGCGCACGACGCGGTAGAGGTGATTGACCATATGCTGCCGCTGGGCAGTTTGGACGGCGT
>JBKJJC010000281.1:0-3207 GCA_046598245.1 Rhodoferax sp. | reverse complement strand
TCGTAGAAGCCGCAGTGGAATTACCCGGTGTGCGGGTGTTGGTGGACCTGGCCGCGCAGACCCACGAGCCGCTGGTGCGCTGGATTGAAGACTCGGGCGTATTGAACATGGCCGATGACACCGGTTTTACGCTGCATTATTGGCATGTGATGGACTCGGGCCGCGACTCGGTAGATCTGCTGACCCGTTTGCTAGACCGCTATGGCAAACAACTGAACTATGTGCTGGTGCTCAACCAATTGCGCGGTGACGATTTCGGGCAACTGGAGCGATCGGGTCAACTGGAGCGGGCACTGGGTCTGGGCGCCAAGGTCATATCCATCAAGCACCTGAGCGACGCTGTGGTGCAGAAGATAGACGCCAACAACAGCAGCTTCTGGGCCGCTAAAAGCGATACCTCCGGCGGTGACGCCAGCCTGCGGCTGATGGAGCGCCAGCGCCTCTCTATGTGGCTACTGCACGCCTTTGACGAACTGGCCAAGGCCGAAGCCTAAGCGACGCGCGCCTGTGTAGCTCCACTGTCCGTAGACAGCGCCTGTTGAGTGTGCTGCGGTAGCACGGCACCAATGGTCTGATCCACAACCGCCGTCGCCAACAGCATAGGCGCATGGGCCTGCACATTGCCGAAGATGGTCGCAAAGGCAACATCGGCCGCGTCGCGCCCTGTGCCAAAGCGCACCAAGCCCATCGGAATAGCGGTGCCCGAAGGGTCAAAGAGATACCAGCGGTCACCGACAAAGGCTTCCACATAGGCATGAAAATCAGGCGGGCCCAGCACCGGGTCTGCACCATAGTCGGTACCCGTGGTGAAACGGGCCGGTATGTTCAGTGCACGGCACAAAGCCACCATCAGGTGGGCAAAGTCGCGGCAAATGCCCACTTGGCCTATCAGTGTGTCGATGGCTGATGTGCTGCCCGTGGAGCTGTTCGATGTAAACGCGACATGCTGTTGGACCCAGTCACGGATCGCCAGCACCCGGCTATAACCCTGCGGCAAGTGGCCAAAGTTGTTGTTGGCCAGCTTGAGCAGGCGGTCGGACTGGCAGTAGCGGCTGGGGTAGATATAGCCCAACACTTCGGGTGGCAGTGCCTGCACCGGTACCTCGGCAATGTGGTGGGCGTCAGCAAAATGGTGGGTCAGGTCTACCGTGGCCTCGTACTTCACATTCAGTTCGCCCTGCTGGGCGTGCAGGCGCATGTAGCGGTTGCCGCTGTAGGCATCGGTATGAATCAGCGTCTGCACTGGCTGGCTCACCCACAGGTTCTCAAAGTTGACCTGTTGACTGGCCGTTTGTGCGGCATGGATGTTAAAAACAAAATCGGCGCCTTGGGCGTCGATCTGGTAGTTGAGGGCGAGTTGGAGTTCTATGCGTATCATGTTACTGCCCAGTATGCGGGTAAACGTGCGGCGCATCTGTGGGCTTGCGCACATACCGAGCATGCGGAAATTTACACAATCGAAAGCTAATTAAGGATGTACCCACTATGAACGCAGTCAAACTCGTCGCAATTCTTCTCATCGTCGGCGGCGCATTGGGGCTTTTGTATGGCGGCTTCAGCTACACCAAAGAAACCACCAGCGCCAAGATCGGCCCACTGACATTGCAGGTTAAAGAGACCGAGCGCGTCAATATCCCACTGTGGGTAGGTCTGGGTGCCCTCGTGGGTGGCATTGTTTTGTTGGTTACTGCGCGCAAGTCTTAACGACCATTCCGGGCGGTCGCGCGCCCTAAACCCCGGAACGCACAGCGGATCACGGCGGTAAATCAGCGTCAGTCTTGTAGACGGTTTGCGGCATACTTCGGGCAGTGAGCCACCTATCCGAATTTCCTGCCCGCGACCCTGCCGTGGCCAACCAGCCCCAGACCGCGCTAGACCACGCCCTGGCCTCTGCCGACGCCGCACCTAGCCACTACGACGAGTTGCGGGCGCGGCTGTCGGCCGCCACCCCAGCATCCGAAAATGCTACACAATCAGTAGCAGAACAACCAGATATATCGGGGGCTTGGCGGCAATTCTTTGAACAATCGCAGTCAGACAGCCTAGGCGACATGAACCTGCGCACGGAAACGCTGGCCCGCCAGCTCCGTGACAACGGTGTCACCTACAACGTCTACGCCGATACCGACGGGCCGCAGCGCCCCTGGTCGCTGGGTCTTTTTCCGCTGATCATCTCTCCCGCGCATTGGCAACTGATTGAAGCCGGTATCGCGCAGCGCATGCGTGTGCTGGACCAAATCATTGCCGATGTGTATGGCCCGCAAGACCTGGTGGCCCAGGGGCTGATTCCCCCTGCGCTGGTGCACGGCCACCCGGGTTATCTCCGTGCGATGCACGGTGTCAAACCGGTCGGGGGTTCTCACTTGCACGTGGCGGCTTTCGATCTGGCCCGTGGGCCAGACGGCAACTGGTGGGTGGTGTCGCAGCGCACACAGGCACCGTCGGGCCTGGGTTACCTGATGGAGAATCGGCTGACCATCTCGCGCCTGTTTCCCCAAGCGTTTGAGAACCTGAAGGTGCAGCGCCTGGCGGGTACCTACCGCGCGTTGATCGACAGCATGAAGGCCATGAGCCCAGCCGGGCAAAACGCCCACATTGCGTTGCTGACGCCCGGCCCCTACAACGAAACCTATTTTGAGCATGCCTACCTGGCCCGCTACTTGGGGTTGACGCTGGTAGAGGGCAGCGACCTGATCGTGCGCGACCAGCACCTGTTCCTCAAAACCCTGCGCGGGCTTGTGCCGGTGCATGGCCTGCTCAAGCGCCTGGATGACCAGTTTATGGACCCGCTGGAGCTGCGTTCCGATTCCACCCTGGGCGTGCCCGGTTTGCTACAGGTGATTCGCGCTGGCAATGTGCTGGTGGCCAACGCACCGGGTTCGGCCTTTCTGGAGTCGCCGGCCTTACTCGGTTTCATGCCTGCCCTGGCCAAGCATCTGTTTGGCGAGGAGCTGCTGCTACCCGCGCTGCCCACTTGGTGGTGCGGCGAGCGGTCGGCGATGGAGGCAGTGCTGCCGCGCCTGCACAACTGCGCCATCAAACCCACCTACCCCGGCTCCGCCGTACATGGCAATTTTGATGCGGTGCTCGGACGCAATCTGTCCGAACGCGAGCTGGCTGAGTGGGCCGGCCGCATCGCCCTGCATGCGGATGACCACACCGTGCAGGACTACATGCCGCTTTCGCAGATGCCTACCTGGCACAAAC
>JBKJJC010000339.1:0-3751 GCA_046598245.1 Rhodoferax sp. | reverse complement strand
GGCACGCCCAGCCGCTGCATCAGCAACACGGTGATGTAGCCGCCCGCCATGGCAAAAGCGCCATGGGCCAGGTTGATGAAATTCATCAACCCCATGGTCACCGACAAGCCTACAGCCAGTATGAAGAGCAGCATGCCGTAGGCAATGCCATCAAAGAGGATGGTCAACATGGAAAATTAAAACCGCAGCACTTTGCCCATTCATCAGATAGAGCAGCCACGCCGCAATTACTTGCTCTTCCCTGGATCCTTAACATCCTTGATCACCTCAAACTCCACGTTGTGCAGTTGCCCATCCTGGCGCTGCACTTTGCGCAGGTAGATGTTGTGCACCACATCGCGGGTCTGGCTGTCAATAAACATGGGGCCGCGCGGGCTCTCGAATATCTGACCCTTCATGGCAGCGAGTAGCGCATCACCGCCGCCTTGGCCCTTGCTAACCCTGAGCGCCTCGTAGATCACGCGCATGCCGTCATAGCCGCCAACCGCCATGAAGTTGGGGCGCATGCCCTTGTTGGCCTTTTGAAAGGCATCGACAAACTTCTTGTTGGCGGCCGAGGGGTGGGCTGCCGCGTAGTGGTGGGAGGTGACCACACCCAACGCGCCATCCCCCATGTCGTTAAGCTGGTCGTCATCGGTCACATCGCCCGTGCCAATCAGCTTAATGCCGGCCTTGTCCATGCCGCGCTCCAAAAACTGCTTCATGACGGCCGCGCCGGCACCGGCGGGTACAAACACAAACAGCGCATCCGGTTTGGAGTCGCGTACCTTTTGCAAATAGGGGGCGAAATCGGGGTTGCGCATGGGCACGCGCAAAGAGTCGGCCACCTGGCCGCCATTGAGCAACAACCGCTCGATAAAGTATTTTTCGGCGTCGATACCGGGGCCGTAGTCACTGACCAGGGTCACCACTTTTTTCATACCATTCTTGGGCGCCCAGTCGCCCATGGCCACTGCCGCCTGCGCCAGTGTGAAGCTGGTGCGCACGATGTAGGGCGAAGCCTGGGTGATGCTGCTGCTGGCAGCGGACATTACCACCATGGGTGTCTTGGACTGGGTGGCAATGGGCGCGGTGGCCAGGGCCGAGGGCGTGATACCAAAACCAGCCAGCACATCGACCTTCTCGTTAACAACGAGTTCTTGTGCCAGACGCTTGGTCACATCGGGAACGGTGGTGTCATCCTTGATGATGAGCTGAATCTTCTTGCCCGCCACCGTGTCGCCATTTTGCGCCATGTAGAGCTTCGCAGCCGCTTCGATTTGGCGGCCGGTGCTGGCCAGCTGGCCGGTCATAGGCAGTATCAAGCCGATTTTGAAGGTACCGCCATCCGCTATGGATTGTGTAGCACTCAGCGCAATCATTGCGAGGGCTAAGGCCTTAATTAGCTTTCGCTTGTGCATCGTAAGTCTCCAGTTATAGGGAAGCGTTTCTCGAATTGCGACCACTATGCTTGCAAAGCCAAACCTATGCAAGGAGGATTTGCAACAGCTTGGTATGCCAGCACTTTGAGTGCACGTTCGGGGGACACATCGGCAAACGCCGGTGGATTGGGCACCCGCTCTACCAACGCCAGACTGGGTGCCAGTTCTTGCATTTGGTCCTTTAAAAAGGCCACGTCTAGCTCGGGCGCATTCAGGCACAGCAATGCGTGGCCGCCCACCTCCAGCAGATCAGGCAGGCGGCGCATCAGCCGGGCATAGTCCTTGGTGGCAACAAAGCTGCCCTTCTGGTAGCTGGGCGGGTCGAGAATAATCAGGTCGTAGGGGCCACCGCGGCTGATCTTGCCCCAGGTCGTGAAAATGTCGTGTGCCAGAAACCCAGCCCCCGATGTCAGACCGTTGAGTTGGTGGTTCTGATGCCCTATGGCCAGCGCCCCGTGGCTCATGTCCAGATTGCTCACATGCCGCGCTCCGGCCAGCCGCGCGACCACCGAGAACGCGCAGGTGTAGGCAAACAGGTTCAACACTTTGAGCCCCGGGCGGGCGCTGACGTGCTCGCGCACCCAACGCCGGCCTTCGGCCATATCCAAAAAAAGACCGTGGTTTTGGCCCTTGAGCACATGTACCAGAAACAGCGCACCGTTCTCTGTCACCACATGGGGTGTCGGCACACTGCCGGCCATCAGCTTGGTTTCGGTCTTGCCCACTAGTCGGCACTGAACGACCCAGTTGAGGGCCTGCCCGGGGGCCAACTGGCCCCAACGCTCCGACAGGGCCGCATGGATGCACGCCAAATCTTCGTCGGTGATCGGTTGAAAACTGGTCAACACCCAGACGGGGGGATAGAAGTCCAATGCCCAATGCTCGCAACCAGGATGCAACCCTCCCCGGCCATGGAACACACGCTGGGCGTCGGTGAACAGGTCCACCTTTGCGATGGCGCTCAGCAGGGCCTGCATTGGCAGCCCGCTACTCACTTGGCAGCGGACAGGTTTAACGGCCCATACCAGGCGCGCGTCTTGGTTCGGGTGTTGTCGGTATCCGTCATGATGCCAATACCAACCAGGGCGCCCGGCGACTCACCAAAGGCCTTCTCATAGTCCGCGCGAATATTGCGGTCATAGCTTAGCCAGCGGCTCAGGCCCTCGGGGCCCGACTGCACCACCATCTTGCGGATGCGGTCCGTACGCGGATTGGTAATGACCGTGTTTATGGGGCGGGTGTTGCACCAGACATACATGAGCGTGGCGTAAGGCAGGGGTTCGCCCGTGATCGTGAGGGACAGTTCGGACAACATGGAATTCTTCGTCGAGAACTTGGACCGGTCACCTTCAAACGCCAGCACTACCCGCACGGGCGAATCGTCAGTCTGGCGCACCGCCATGTCGGCCTTCTCTATCAGGTTGGGCACCATCCAGGAGAATTTAATCTTACCCAGATCGGCCGATTCCACGCGCACCGGCTGGCGCAACATGCTAGCCGAAGCGTCTGCGGATGCGACAACCACCTCCCGTCCATCCAGTTTGGCAAACGAAAAAACGGTCGTCTCTTTGCCCGGCAATGGGTAGTGCTTCCATGCAATAAAGGGCGGCGCAGAATCAGGGGGCGCACTGCTTGGCAGACTGGCTGCAACATCGGGCCTGGAAACCGTTGTACACGCAACGACCTGAACCAACAAAACCGCCAACACGCCTTGCGCCAGAATCCGAATGATCGGGTTTAGTGGTTTAACCGCCGGGTTCGCTTCCATAAGTCCATTCTTCTCGTGTTGGAACAGGGTTGCCGTGGTTGGCAGACGCCCATCTTAGCGGGTGTTGATGACACACCTACCCACGGTAGTGCCATTGGTGGCGCCAAATTCTGCTTGACGCCATCGGATTCCAAGGTCAACCTCTTGGTTGTGCCTACAGCTTAAAGTGAGGGCGTCATGGCAAACATCAGTTGGAACGATTCGCCGGCTTTGTACACCGCCTTGCTGGATGGTGTGCCCGTCTGCGAGCTGAAGACCAAGGACATTGGTGGCGTAACTGCGAGTTGGCTCAACGAACGACTGTGGCCGCCCCCTAGCCATTTGCCCAAGGCCGCGCCACAACCCACCCGTTTTTTCTCTGATGTAAAAGACGCAAAAACGGAAGTGGAGCGTGCGCTACTTGGATAACGCAATCCACACCCATGGTCTGGGACTATCTAATGCCTTTGTGGTGGTCTAATAAAAACAGACAGCCCGATAGGTTGTTAAAACCGAAATGGCATAAACGTGAGCAACCAGAAATCCAGAAGAGTATTCGACACCAGCTTCAAGCTGCAGGTCG
>JBKJJC010000136.1:0-8961 GCA_046598245.1 Rhodoferax sp. | reverse complement strand
CACACCGGGTGACACCACCTGGCAGGCGGCTACCGCATGGGGAAAAGCTTCGGCCATCACCGGCAACTGGTTGCCAGATGCCAGCGTGATGCAGCGGCCATCGTCAACACGGTAGCGGGCCCATTCCAGACCTAGGTAGGCTAGCAGACGCAGGCTAGTGGCAATCTTCAGGTAACGCATGGCCCTCCGCCAACCGCTGAGGCCGTGCAGCAGGCTGTAGCGCACCGGAACCACGTGCACGGCTTGCACTTGCCCATGCCAGGTGTTCTCGTGTGAATGCACCACATCAAATCCACTCCGGGTCTGCCACCAGGTGGCCAGCGCAAACCACAACTGGTTGATCCAGCGTGGTTTGTCAAAAGGACAGGGAATCGGATGGTAGGTGACACCTGGCCATTGGTGTTCTATTTGCTGCGCAAAAACATGGATGTCGTGTCGCGCGGCGAGTTGCTCAACCAGGGCAATCGAATACCGCTCGGCACCACCCCCGGTTGGCCGAAAGATCCGGTTCAGAACTGCGATGCGAAGCCGTTTTGACTGGGCAACCACCGTCAGTCCCGCCGACGGTCTTCGTATTGGGACACCAGTTTCCACCACAGCAACATGCGGTGGGTTCTGCGCAAGACCGGCACACGGGGCAATTCGAACAGGCCG
The DNA here is from genome assembly GCA_046598245.1 of Rhodoferax sp. Lineage (GTDB taxonomy): Bacteria > Pseudomonadota > Gammaproteobacteria > Burkholderiales > Burkholderiaceae_C > Allorhodoferax. The sequence continues at coordinate 8,307 of JBKJJC010000136.1, read as the reverse complement.
TCGCCCGATTGGCAGCGCCCGCGCCGCGTGGTGGTGGCGGACAGGTAACCGGCCTCCTGGACCATGGCTACATGTTCGGCGGTGAACTCACCATAGGGGTAACAGAATTGGCTAACCGAAGTACCGGTGAAGTATTCCAGATCTGCCTTGCACTGCGCAATCTCCGTGAGGCACGCGGCAGTATCCAGTGTTGGCAGGCGCACATGGTTGCGCGTATGGGCGCCCACCTCTTGCCGCCCCGCAACCCATTGCCGCAAATGCGACGCTGACATCAATTCGGAGGGAGGCACACCCATGGCCGCATCCCAGCTATTGGTTTGGCCCAGCATGCCGCTGACCACATAACAGGTGGAGGAAAAGCCGTACCACTGCAACACAGGCAAGGCATGTGTCAGGTTGTTCAGGTAACCATCGTCAAAGGTAATGCCAAAGACTTTGCCCTCCCGTTCGCCGCGCAGATAGGGCTGCAATGCCGTCATCGACAGGCCGTGGTAACCGATGCCATGCAAAAATGCCATCTGCCGCTCGAAATCTTTGGGTGCAACACTCAGGCTGCGAAACCCCGAGCCCTTGGGTGGCTCTTGGGCAATCTGGTGGTAGGTCAGTATGGGGACCGGTGAATGGCTTTTGACTTTGGAGTGCACGGTGACAGCGTAGGCAAAAACTAAGGGTTACAGCAGGACAATATCGTACTGGTCCTGCCCCATCGCAGCCTCGCTCTGCAGCGATACCGGCTTGCCAATGAATTCACTCAGGCCGGCCAGATGTTGGCTCTCTTCATCCAGGAACAACTCGATGACTTTGGGCGATGCCACCACGCGAAACTCTCGCGGGTTGAACTGCCGGGCCTCGCGCAAAATTTCGCGGAAGATGTCATACGCCACGCTGCGGGGCGTTTTGACACTGCCTTTGCCTTGGCAAGCCGCACAGGGCTCACACAACATGTGGGCCAATGATTCGCGTGTGCGTTTGCGGGTCATCTCCACCAGGCCCAACTGGGAGAAGCCGCCGGCCATGGTCTTGACGCGGTCACGCGACAACTGCTTGCGGAACTCGGCCAGCACCGCCTCCCGATGGTCTTCGCGCACCATGTCGATGAAATCCACAATGATGATGCCACCCAGGTTGCGCAGCCGCAGTTGGCGCGCAATGGCCTGGCCCGCCTCCAGATTGGTCTTGAAGATGGTGTCGTCAAAATTGCGGGCGCCTACATAACCCCCGGTGTTGACGTCTATCGTGGTCAAAGCTTCGGTCTGGTCCACGATCAGGTAACCACCGGACTTGAGGTCCACGCGGCGTCCCAGCGCCTTTTCGATCTCTTCGTCTATCGAAAACAGATCAAAGATCGGACGCTCACCCTTGTAATGCTGCAGTTTTTCGGCCGCCATGGGCATGAACTCGGCGCCAAATGCTTTCAGCGCTTCAAATTGCTCACGCGAATCTACGCGAATGGTCTGGGTGGCCTCGCCCACCATGTCGCGCAACACACGCTGCAACAAACTCAAATCCTGGTGCAACAACGATTGGGGGGGCAGGCGCGTGGAGGCATCCTTGATCCGCGCCCACGCCTTGCGCAGGTAGCCGATGTCATCGGCCAGCTCGGGGTCGCTCGCGTCTTCTCCATTGGTCCGCAGAATGAAACCGCCGCCCTGTATACCAGCGAGGTGTTGCATGCGCGAGCGCAATTCGTCGCGTTGGTCCTTGGGGATTTTTTGGGACACACCAATGTGGTCGTCTTGTGGCAAAAAAACCAGCAGCCTACCTGCAATGCTGATCTGCGTTGACAACCTCGCACCCTTGCTGCCAATAGGCTCTTTGATGACTTGCACCATCAAGGCTTGGCCTTCAAATATCTGCTTTTCAATCGGGATAACAGGCGCCGCACCCTTTGCGATAAACGGGGCCTCACCATCGGGCTGGCGGTGCCACACATCGGCCACGTGCAAGAAGGCGGCGCGCTCCAGACCAATATCAATGAAGGCAGACTGCATACCCGGCAGCACGCGGGCCACCTTACCCAGATAAACATTGCCCACCAGGCCACGCTCCAACGTACGCTCCACATGCAGTTCCTGCAGCGCGCCATTCTCCAGGATGGCCACGCGGGCTTCCTGCGGGGACCAATTGATCAAAATGTCGTTTTGCGTCACGGGTAATCCGGTTTGATCCATTCAGAGCCTGAACCCCAGGGACCGCAGCGCTTGCGCAGTCTCATACAGAGGCAAGCCCATGATGCCAGAGTAAGACCCGCTTATGTGGGCAATGTGGGCAGCCGCCCTGCCCTGCACCGCATAGGCACCAGCCTTGCCCATGGGTTCGTTGGACGCCACATATGCCTCAATGTCTGCCTCACCCAACTCGGCAAACGTGACCCAAGATTCGCTGCAGGCGGCGACACATTGGTCACCCAGGCCAATGGCAATCGCCGTGAGCACACGGTGCGGACGGTTCGACAACGCATGCAACATGCGCTTGGCGTCATCGGCATCCTCAGGCTTGCCAAAAATGGTCTGCCCCATGGCCACCGTAGTGTCGGCACACAAAATGGGGGCGGGTTGCAGGTTGCGCCGCACCATACGCTGCTGCGCTACCTGCAGCTTCAAGCCGGTCACGCGCTGCACATAGGTCTTGGGCGCTTCGTTGCGCATCACAACCTCTAGCGCTTCCGAGTCTTCATCGGCGTCAGGCAGCAAGAGCGCATGGCGCACACCCAATTGCTCCAGCAACTGGCTGCGCCGAGGGCTCTGGGACGCGAGATAGATGAAGTCAGGAATGGAGGACGGCATCAAAAGACTATTCCCTGTGGTAAGGGTGGTTAGCATTTACAGACCAAGCGCGGTATAGCTGCTCGATCAACAAGACCCGCGCAAAGGCATGGGGCAAGGTCAAATCAGACAAGCGAATACGTTCGTGTGCGCCCTGTCGAAATGCTGGCTCCAGACCATCCGGGCCACCAATGATCAGGGCCACATCGTTGGCGTCCAATTGCCAGTCCTTCAGCTTGGAGGCCAATGCCAACGTGGTGACGGTGGTGCCCCGCTCGTCCAACGCTATGATGCGCGCGCCCTTGGGAATGGCGGCCTCTATGCGGGCGCGCTCGGCAGCGTAAAGCGTTTCCAGGGTCTTGGAGCCTCGCGGCTCGGTCTTAACGGCCTTGAGCTCCACTTTAATCTCATGCGGGAAGCGCTTGGCGTAGTCATCCCACGCCGTTTGCGCCCAATCGGGCACGCGCTGTCCTACGGCGACGATGATCAGCCGCACGGAGGGGATCAGGCTTTGCGGATGGCCGTTTTCTTGGCAGCAACCTTCTTGGCCGCTGGCTTTGCGGCCGATTTAGCTGCTGGCTTGGCGGGTGGCTTGCCTACGACCGTGCGCTTGGCAGTTACAGGCACCTTTTGGGGGGCTACTTTTTTAGCGGGAGTAGCAGCCGCAGATTTGCCTGCAGGCTTGGCCCCTGCAGATTTGCGCGCAGGTGCCTTCACCTTAGCCGCCTTGTCTGCGTCTTTCTTCATCTGCGCCTTGGACGGGAAGGCCTCTGCCACGCCAATCTTTGCCGCGTTGGAACGCTTCAATGTCGGCTCCACCTTAGGCGCTGCTTTTACCGGCTTGGCGCTTTCGGCCATGGCGGGTTTGGATGCACCGATTTTCAGGCGAACCGGCTTTTCACCCCACAACTCTTCAAGGTTGTAATACTGGCGGAAGGTTGGCTGCATGATGTGCACCACGGCTTGGCCGCAATCCACAATGATCCACTCACCATTCTCTTCACCTTCTATCCGTGGCTTGTCAAATCCGGCCTCACGCACCGCATCGCGCACGCTGGCCGCCAAGCCTTTGGTTTGGCGGTTAGAGGTACCTGAAGCAATGATCACCCGTTCAAACAAGGCGGACAAATGCTCCGTGTCAAACACCTGAATGTCCTGGGCTTTGACGTCTTCCAGGCCATCGACGATGGCGCGTTGGAGCTTGGTAATGTCTTTTTTGGCAACGGTAGTTGTAGTCATCAGGCAGTTCGGTAAAGGTGGTGTTGGGCAATATAACGCGCAACGGGATCAAAAACCAGTGGGGAAGCGTCTTGGCCGTGAGCCAATCGCAGACGGATATCGGTGGCACTGACCTCCATGGGAGGCATTTTCAGCGGTCGCAAGCCTGGAATCTCACAGGGCAATGCATCAAATATGCCTCCAGCCCTCGTTAAATCGGCGCGTCCAGCTACACATATTGTAGCTAAGCCGGGAATCTCGCTAAAACGGTGCCAAGAACCCCATGCCTGGGCCTGGTCTTCGCCCAGCAGCAAAAAAAGCTGCGCCCTGGGGAATTCCGTGCGCAACTCCAACAGAGTGTCCACGGTGTAACTGGGACCGATACGCTGGGTCTCGCGTGGATCTACGACCACCGCGTCCAGTCCATCAAAGGCCAAACGGACCATTTCCAGCCGGTGCACAGCTGGCGTCAGGCTGCGGCTTTTGTGCCAGGCCTCCCCAGTGGGAATGACAAACAACTCGTCCAACCGCAGCTGTTCAATAGCGGCCTTTGCTAAACCTACGTGGGCGATATGGGGCGGATCAAATGCGCCGCCGAATACCCCAACGCGCTGCGCCAAGCCAGCTGCCACGTCTAGACCCAGTCTCGCCGCGGCAAGAATTGCGAGTACAAGGCGGCCTCGGGTGAGCCAACCTCGGGAACGGCCTGATAGGCCCAACTGGCCAGCGGTGGCATCGACAACAAAATGGATTCGGTTCGGCCGCCTGACTGCAAACCAAAATGCGTCCCCCGGTCCCAGACAAGGTTGAACTCCACATAACGACCCCGGCGGTACAACTGGAAATTGCGTTCTCGCTCGCCATAGGCTGCGTCTTTGCGGCGCTCCACGATGGGCATGTACGCGCCCAAGAACGCGTCACCCACCGCTTGCATCAGTGCAAAGCCATTGACGAAATCGCCTTCTGCGAAATCGTCATAAAAAATGCCACCTATGCCGCGTTGCTCATCACGGTGCTTCAGGTAGAAATATTCATCGCACCACGTCTTAAAGCGCGAATACTTGTCATCTCCGAATGGCTGAACAGCATCGCGGCAGGTAGCGTGGAAGTGGCGGGCATCGTCCTCAAAGCCGTAAAACGGTGTGAGGTCCATACCGCCACCAAACCAGCACACAGGCTCTTGGTCAGGGTGACCCGCCGAAATCATGCGAACATTCATATGCACCGTGGGCACATAGGGGTTGCGCGGATGGAACACCAGCGACACGCCCATGGCCTCAAACGCCGCGCCTGCCAATTCAGGGCGGTGTTGCGTGGCGGACGGCGGCAGCTTGGGGCCGCGCACATGGGAGAAGCCGCAGCCAGCCCGCTCAAACACTGCGCCGCCTTCCAAAATGCGGGTAACGCCATTACCCTGCAATGGCTCTTCTGGGGATTTTTTCCAGGCATCGGACACAAAGGTTTGGTCGCTGCCGTCCATAGCCGCTACCGCAGCCGTGATGCGTTCTTGCAGGCCCTCCAGATAGGATCGCACTAGCGCCACGCGCGCATCACTCATCGACCGGCCTTGGCGTCCACGGTCGGTTTCATGGCCCGATGGCCGATATCCTGGCGGAACTGCATGCCATCAAAGCGAATACCCTGTATCGCGTCATAGGTCACCTGGCGGGCCGCCTTGGCGTTTTCAGCCAAGGCCGTCACGCACAACACCCGTCCACCGCTGGTCAGCGTGGCACCATCACGCGCCTCGGTACCGGCATGAAAGACCATGCAAGTCTCTTGCGCCGGGGGTAAACCGGTAACAACGTCGCCTTTGCGCGGGGCCATGGGGTAACCAAAAGCGGCCAGCACCACGCCCAAGGCGGTGCGGCGATCCCAGTCCAGTTCCATATTGGCCAATCCACCCAGTTCGGTGGCGGCCATCAACACATCCACGAAGTCGGTCTTGAGCCGCATCAAAATGGGCTGCGTTTCCGGGTCTCCCATTCGGCAATTGAACTCCAGAGTTTTGACCTGACCTTGGGGGTCAATCATCAGGCCCGCGTACAAGAACCCTGTGTAAGGAATGCCGTCCTGCTCCATGCCTTTGAGGGTGGGCAAGATGATTTCGCGCATGGCGCGGGCGTGCACCTGGGGGGTGACCACCGGCGCGGGCGAATAGGCTCCCATACCACCCGTGTTGGGGCCTTGGTCGTCGTCCAGCAGGCGCTTGTGGTCCTGACTGGTAGCCAACGCCACCACATCCTTGCCATCACACAGCACCATGAAGCTGGCTTCTTCGCCCTCCAAAAATTCTTCAATCACCACACGCGGCACAGCTTGACCGCCGTCGCCCGTGTTGTGCACCACGCCCAGCGTGTTGTCCAGCAACATGAAGTCGATCGCAGCATGTGCTTCGTCAAGCGACATCGCTACAACTACGCCCTTGCCTGCAGCGAGTCCGTCCGCCTTGACCACGATGGGTGCACCCATGCGCTGCACATAAGCGTGGGCTGCTACAGGGTCGGTAAAGGCTTCATAGGCCGCTGTAGGAATGTTATGCCGCTGCATAAAGGCCTTGGAGAAGGCCTTGGAGCTTTCTAATTGCGCGGCTGCTTTGGTGGGCCCAAAAATACGCAGACCGTGCGCACGAAACTCATCCACCACACCGGCCGCCAAGGGGCCTTCGGGCCCGACCAAGGTCAGGCCTATCTTGTTATCTTGCGCCCATTCGCGCAGCGCCACCACGTCGGTGATGGGAATGTTCTTCAGGCGACTGTCCAGCGCAGTGCCGCCATTGCCGGGCGCCACGTAGACCATTTGGACCTTGTCGGACTCTGCCAACTTCCAGGCCATGGCGTGCTCGCGTCCGCCGCCCCCAATCACCAAAACATTCATATAGGATCCCTATCCGCCATCAGGCAGTTGCAGTTATTGTTATTCATAACGCAGCGTTGTGGTAAATCTCTTGGGTTTCGTCCAGGTCTTCAAGAATGTCCAGCAGTTTTTGCATGCGCGCTGCGTCGTCACCGGTCAGCTCTATCGTATTTTCGGCGCGCATGGTGACGCCGGAAATCTCTGCTGTCAGCCCCACGGCCTCCAGTGCCTGCTTGACGGCCTCGTAGTCGGCAAAACCGGTCAGAACTTCAATAGCACCATCTTCATCGGTGACAACGTCCTCGGCACCAGCCTCCAGCGCCACTTCCATGACTTTGTCTTCACTGGTACCCGGCGCAAAAATCAATTGCCCGCAGTGCTTGAACTGGAAGACGACCGAGCCCTCGGTACCCATGTTGCCACCGTGCTTGCTAAAGGCGTGGCGCACTTCGGCCACAGTACGTACCTTGTTATCGGTCATGGTGTCCACAATGATGGCCGCACCGCCAATGCCATAACCCTCATAACGGATTTCGTCGTACACAATGCCTTCTAGCGTGCCGGTGGCCTTGGCAATGCCATATTTCACATTTTCCGCAGGCATATTGGCGGCCTTGCCCTTTTCCACAGCCAGACGCAAACGCGGATTGATGCTGAGATCGCCCCCGCCCAGGCGGGCAGCGACCATGATTTCACGCATCACCCGCGTCCAGATACGCTGACGTTTTTCGTCCTGGCGCCCTTTGCGGTGCTGAATATTGGCCCATTTGCTATGTCCTGCCACGTGAAATCCTTCGAAATATCGTTACGCTACAGGCTCGATTGTACTTTTTGAGAATCCCATGGCCGCTCTTGACGACACCAGCATCCTGATTGCACAGCATGGCGACACGCAGTGCTGTCTGTTACCGAACAAAGCCAACCGCCACGGACTAATCACAGGCGCTACCGGCACCGGCAAAACCATCACGCTGCAAACCATGGCTGAGGGCTTTTCGCGCCTTGGGGTGCCGGTGTTCATGGCCGACGTCAAGGGCGACCTGACTGGGATCTCGCAAGTTGGCAGCACTAGCCCCAAGCTGGGCAAGATTCTGGAAGAGCGCAAACTGCCCACCCCTGCCTACCAAGCCTTCCCCACCACGCTGTGGGACGTATTTGGCGAGCAAGGCCACCCAGTGCGCGCAACTGTCAGTGACCTGGGCCCGCTGCTGCTGGCCCGCATGCTCAACCTGAACGAGACCCAGGCCGGCGTGTTGCAACTAGTCTTCAAGATCGCCGACGACGACGGCCTTCTGCTGCTGGACATGAAAGACCTGCGCGCGATGTGCCAGGACGTGGGTGAAAATGCCAAGCAATACACCACCGAATACGGCAACATCAGCGCGGCCAGCATAGGCGCCATCCAGCGCGGGCTCATGCAGATCGAAGCCCAAGGCGGTGAAAAGTTCTTCGGCGAGCCCATGCTCAA
>JBKJJC010000359.1:0-6094 GCA_046598245.1 Rhodoferax sp. | reverse complement strand
GTTCCTGTGGCCGACGCTACCGGATGGTTCACGCACTGGATCGCCATTGAGCGTGACATCACCGCCCGAAAAGCCACAGAGAGCCGTTTGCAACTGGCGGCCAGCGTGTTCACCCATTCGACCGATGGCATCACCATTACGGACGCCCACGGCGCCATTCTGGACGTGAACACTGCTTTTGAGCGCATTACAGGTTATACCCGGGCCGAGGTATTGGGTAAGAACCCGCGCATATTGCAGTCGGGTCGACACGAGCCCGAATTTTTTTCTGAATTGTGGCGAACCCTCCTTCAGCAGAGGCACTGGTTTGGAGAAATATGGAACCGCCGCAAGAACGGTGCCATCTACCCGGAGATGCTCAGCATCATCGCGGTCGGGGCGACGAACGGTGAAACCACGAATTACGTAGCCATCTTTAGCGATACGACCGAGTTGCGCGCGCACCAGCAGATGTTGGAGCGCATGGCCAGCCAAGACCCGTTGACCGGTTTGCCCAATCGCACACGCCTTGCCGATCGAACGAATCAAGACATCGTCTTGGCGCAGCGCAGTGGTGAGCCCGTGTGCATGATGATGTTCGGCATTGATAGCTTCAAGGCGCTGAATTCAGCGCTGGGGCATCTAGGTGGCGACGAGCTATTGGTGGCATTTGGTGAGCGACTGAAGTCTGCCGTACGCGAGCAAGATCTCCTTGGAAGGCTACCCGGTGAGGGCTTTGTGATGGTCATGCCAAATACGGGTAGCAGCGGCGCCAGCACACTGGCTACCAAATTGGTGGACGTCTTCGCTTTGCCGTTTTTTGTCAGTGGGCGCGACGTGCTGCTATCGGCGTCCATCGGTATCGCTGTTTTTCCGGACGATGCCCAAGACTTTGAATCATTGGTTGGTTGTAGCAGCAGCGCGCTGCAGCGTGCAAAACAAATGGGTGGCAATGGCTACCAACTGTTTAATGAGGCCATGAATCAAAAGGGGCTGGAGAACCAGACATTGGCCAATGCGCTGCGCATGGCGATTGGATTGGAGCAGTTATCACTGCACTACCAGCCGCTCGTAGACCTGCAAAGCGGCGCAGTAGCTGGCATGGAGGCGTTGTTGCGCTGGCAGCACCCCGTGCTGGGCGCAGTATCGCCAGCGCGCTTTATACCGGTTGCCGAAGAGTGTGGCCTGATCAAGAACATTGGCACCTGGGTTTTGCGCCGGGCATGCCAGGATATGCGCGCATGGATGGACCAAGGCCTGACCGTGCCGCAGGTGGCCATCAACGTGTCACCCATTCAGTTTAGGGATGCGGGGATGGCGCAGCAGTTCGAAAGCACATTGGCAGAGTTTGGCATTGACCCCAGCTTGATCTACGTGGAGCTGACCGAAGGGGCCTTGATGGAAGATGTGGCCAAGAGCGAGGCTATCTTGCGCTCGCTCAAGTCGTTGGGGGTCAAGCTGTCATTGGATGACTTTGGCACCGGCTATTCGTCGCTGAGTTATCTCAAGTTATTCCCATTTGACAAGGTCAAAATTGACCAGTCCTTTGTGCGCAACATGCTGATCAACAACGAAGACGCGGTGATTACCACGGTGGTGGTGTCCATGGCCCATGGTTTGGGTTTGCGCGTCATTGCAGAGGGCGTGGAGACCGAGGCGCAGTGCGCTTTTCTGCGTGACAACATGTGCGACGAAATCCAGGGCTACTTTTTCTCCGAAGCTGTTCCCATGGCGGCCATGCAGACGATGCTGGTGCAAGCCAAGTGCTTGCCCGCCCACCTGCTGCGCACCCAGGCGCGCGCGCGCACAATACTGCTGGTGGACGATGAGCCCAACGTCATCTCATCGCTCAAACGCCTATTGCGCCGGGACAACTACACCATCTTGTCCGCCAACAGCGGACAAGAGGGGCTTGATGTGTTGTCCCAGAACCCCGTAGACATTATTTTGTCGGATCAGCGCATGCCGGGCATGACGGGCGTGGAGTTTCTGCGATCGGCAAAAGTGCTGTATCCCAACACGTTGCGTATTGTGCTGTCGGGCTATACCGAGTTGCAGTCGGTCACCGATGCTATTAACGAGGGCGCGGTGTACCGGTTTCTGACCAAGCCATGGATCGATGATCAACTGCGGGCGTTCATTTTGGAGGCCTTTCAGCACAAGGAGATGGCCGATGAAAACCACCAGCTCAATTTGAAGATCAGAACAGCCAATAGTGAATTGGCTAGAAATAACCGGAAGTTGTTGGAGTCCAACAACGACAAGCAACAACTCATTGCCCGCAGCGAGCGGAGTTTGAATGTGGTGCGCGAGACGCTGCACCACATTCCGCTGCCGCTATTGGGTGTGGACGAGGACGGCATGGTGGCCTTTGTTAACACCGCAGCCATGCAACTGCTGAACCACGATACATCGCTGCTAGGTGCGGACATAGCCGACGCTTTGCCCGAGTTGAGTACGTCGGTGCAGAACACGCCCGAAGGCGAGCATGGACAGGTCACCATCGGGCAGCGCTGCTACCGGTTGGAATGGCATACCATGGGTGACCACTCCACCTCGCGCGGCAAGATTATTTCATTGGTAGGGGAGGCGCATTTGGTATGACCCAAGATACAAAGCCCAAAGTATTACCCTTGGACGAAATCAGTGTCGGCATGTCCTTGGCAGAGCCTGTTGTAGGAGCCCAGGGTGAAGTGGTGCTGTCGCAAGGGGTTGCGTTGACGCAGGCGCTGCTCCATGCACTGCGCCGAAGGGGGGTCGCGAGCTTGTCAGTTCTGGTGCCCGACGCGGATACGTGCAGTGGTCCCAACGCCGCCGCGGACATGGACGTAAAGGCGCGATTGGTCCGGGTGGAGAGGTTGGGGCGATTGTTCCGAAACGACGATGGCCAAAGCGGAACCACTCGCTTGCGTGCTTTAGTCACGCAGTACCGTATGGAGGCTATGCCATGAGCGGTGTGACGCTGGAAGCGGTCATGGGGAAAATTCACAAATTGCCCTCGTTATCGACGGTGGTGATGGATCTGCTGGCCAGCCTGAACCAGGACGACTTGGACATTGATGTTTTGTCCAAAAAAATTATGACGGATCAGGCGCTTACCGCCAAGACGCTCAAGGTGGCCAACTCCACGTTTTACGGGATGCCAAGAAGGGTCGCCACCGTTACGGAGGCGATTGCGGTTCTGGGCTTTCACACCATTCGCAATCTCGTGACCACCACGGCCATGGTCAATGCCATACCTGCCCACACCCATGGAGGTTTTGATGTGCTGCATTTTTGGCGCCACTCCATCGCCACTGCGGCGTGTGCCAATGCCATCGCCACGGAATTGCGAGAACACCATGCCGAAGCCTACACCGTCGGGTTGCTGCACGATATAGGTCGCCTGGTCCTGGCGACGCAGTTTGCGGTGGAGTATGACCAGGCGATGGTCGACCGAGAGGCCCGCGATTGTTCTGCCATGGCAGCAGAAACGGCAATCATGGGCCTGGATCATGCTGCGGTGGGCGGGGCACTGGCCGAGCACTGGAAGTTTCCCGACGCGATGCAGCAGGCTATTGGCGAACACCACCAGCCTGCGGCAGCTTGCCGACTGGGCTTGGTCATACACCTGGCCGATGCCATAGCCCACGCATTGGATTTGTCGGGTACTGAAGACGACTTGGTACCACCGGTAGACATGCTGGCATTTACCGAACTGGGACTTTCGGACGCCGCATTGCTGCGGGTGTTCAAAACAGGTGAGACGGACTTCGCAGCGGCATGTTTGGTTTTGTCAACGTAAGGAAGAGAAAACAATGATTCAAATGTTGAATCCATCCATAGGCGATGGCAAACCAGCGCAAACTGTTGAAGGGCTGGGTGCCTTGGGTACATCTGGCTTCTTTGATGCCAGTCCGGTGCCCACATTTGTCATCAATACCCAGCATGTGGTGACCCACTTCAACCGGGCGTGTGAAGTGACGTTGGGGGTGCGGGCTCAAGATGTAATTGGCACGACCACGTTGGGACAGCTTTTCTACCAGTATGAGAGACCCGTCTTGGCGGACTTGATCGTGGATGGCATTACCCCGGAAAAATTAGCAGCGCATTACACGAATGCGCATGTTGGTCCCTGCGCTTTTGTGCCCGAGGCCTACGCCGCCGAAGGATTCTTTCCGCACATGGGCTTGCAAGGGCGCTGGCTGTTTTTCACCGCTGCGCCACTACGCGATGCGACAGGTGCACTGGTTGGGGCCATCGAGACCTTGCAAGATATCTCTGACCGCAAACGCGCGGAAGCCGCGTTGCTGCAATCTCAGGAAGAGCTGAAGACGCTGTATGCACAGCGAACAACCGAGTTGGCCGACGCGCACCAAGCGCTGAAGGAAGAGCTTGTTCGGCTGGCAAGCGCCGAGGTCGAGCTTTTAAGCCGCAATGCCGAACTCAGTCAGGTAAACGAAAAATTGTCGATGGCCCAAGAACACTTGGTTCAATCGGAAAAACTGTCTTCCATTGGCCAACTCGCAGCCGGAGTTGCGCATGAAATCAACAACCCGGTGGGATACATTTTTTCAAACTTTGGGTCGCTCGAAAAATACCTTAATAGTTTGTTCGACATGCTGGCCGCCTATGAGCGCGAGGAGGTCAACGTGAGCCTGCCTGCGGCGCGCGAGCGCTTGCAATCGCTCAAGACTGAGATTGACCTGGATTTCTTGAAGGAAGACATTCCCGTGCTGATGCGTGAATCCAAAGAAGGCATTGTGCGGGTTCGCAAGATTGTGCAAGACCTGAAAGACTTTTCGCACGTAGATGCTGGTCAGGACTGGGTATGGGTCAATCTGACGCAGGGTATTGACTCGACCCTGAACGTTGTCAGCAATGAGGTGAAATACAAGGCCGACGTGGTGCGCGACTATGGTGACATTCCCGATGTGGAGTGTTTGCCTTCGCAGATCAACCAGATTGTGATGAACCTAGTGGTGAACGCAGCCCATGCCATTGGCAGTGAGCGCGGCAAGATCACCATTCGCACAGGCACGGGCAGTGGCGAGGTCTGGATTGAAGTGGAGGACAACGGCAGCGGTATACCGAAAGAAATTTTGTCGCGAATCTTCGACCCGTTTTTCACTACCAAACCGGTGGGCAAAGGAACGGGGTTGGGCTTGTCGCTGTCTTACGGCATTGTGCAAAAACACAATGGGCGATTGGAGGTGACATCGGAAGTAGGGCAGGGCACGTGTTTTCGAGTGACCTTGCCCATCAAGCATGTTGAAGCGGCTACAGAAAGTGCAGGTAACCCATGAGTGACGACCTGGCACCCGCCACCATCTTGTGTGTGGATGATGAGCCCAACATCCTGTCGGCCCTGCGGCGCCTTTTTCGCCCAAAAGGCTACAAGGTTTTGGTGGCCGAGAGCGGTAAGGCGGGTTTGGAGATGCTGCAAAAGGAACATGTTGATCTGGTTATCTCCGACATGCGCATGCCCGAGATGGATGGCGCGCAGTTTCTGGAGCATGTGCGTGCCCAGTGGCCTGAGACCATGCGTATATTGTTGACTGGGTACGCCGATGTGAGCTCCATCATCGAGGCAATCAACCGGGGCGAAATCTACCGCTATATCACCAAGCCGTGGGATGACAACGATATTGTTCTGGTGGTTCGCCATGCATTGGAGCGGCGACTCTTGGAGCAAGAGACGAAGCGTTTGGAGCGCCTGACCCAGCAACAAAATGAAGAGCTCAAGGGGCTAAATGCCAGTCTCGAGGCGAAGGTCGAGGAGCGCACGGTAGCGCTGAAGGCGGCGAATGAGCAACTCAAAGGTAGCTTCATCACGTCTATTAAGGTGTTCTCCAATTTGATTGAAATGCGGGGTGGCAACCTGGCCGGGCACTCGCGGCGTGTAGCCGACCTGGCGCGAAAAATTGCCATGCAGTTAAAGCTGGATAGCAAGTTGGTGCAGGATGCATTTGTATCGGGTTTGTTGTGCGAAATAGGAAAGGTTGGCTTTGCAGATGAGCTGCTGGCCATGCCCATTTCAGTGATGACACCGGTTCAAATGGACGAGTTTCGCAAACATGTGGTGCGGGCTGAACAGTTGTTGATGCCCCTGCAGGATTTGCGCGGCGCCGCCGCG
>JBKJJC010000189.1:0-4391 GCA_046598245.1 Rhodoferax sp. | reverse complement strand
ACCGCCAGGGCCTGCTGCGCGATATTTCTGAGGTCTTCGCCAAAGAAAAGATGAACGTGATCGGCGTGCAAACCCAGTCGATACGCGGCATTGCCTGGATGACATTCACCGTCGAGGTGGGCGACGCGGGGCGGTTGAACCGGGTGCTGGGGATTGTGGCGGACCTTAATGGGGTAAGGGCGGCGCGTAGGCGGTGATTGAATTGGGCTAGGCGTTTGCCCTAGAAAATGCGCCCCCATCGCCTGTCTTCGTCTGCTAAATTACAGCGATACCCATAAGGAGACAAGCAGCATGTTCAATCAGCTCACCCTCAAACAACGCGTGGTCCTGCAGTTGTTGCTCAACATTACCCTGCAGGTGGTTGTGGTCACCGGCGTATTGATGGATTGGAGCAAGTTGACGCTGATTCTGAGCAGTCTGGGTGTGGGCATGTTCATGCTGTGGCTGTACCTAGATAGCGCCACAGCCAGCAAACAATTTGTGGAAGAGCTGATTTCTGGGGCCGAGCGCATGGGGCAGGGCGATTTGACGCGCGACGTTTCTTTGAGTTTTAGCAACCCGACCTTGCGTGAAGGACTGGGCACGATGCAGGCGTTGCAAACACGCATCCGCTCCATGCTCGGCGCGCTCAATGAGGGGGCCTGGCAGGTGAGCAATGCGTCCAGCGAGATCGCGGCGGGCAACCAGGATTTGAGTCACCGAACGGAGCAGGGCAGTTCTGAACTACAAGCAGCATCCAACGCCATGAAAGAGATGACAGATGCCGCCGCCCACAGCTCAGAAGCCATGCAAAAAGCCACCAGCCTGAGCCAGGGCACCAGTGCCTTGGTGCACACCAGCGGCGATGTCGTCAACCAGGCCGTGGCGGCCATGGAAGAGATCAACACTTCGTCGCGCAAGATTGCAGACATCATCTCCGTCATTGACGGCATAGCGTTCCAGACCAACATCCTCGCGTTGAACGCAGCGGTAGAAGCTGCCCGCGCCGGCGAACAGGGGCGAGGCTTTGCCGTGGTTGCCAGTGAGGTACGCTCGCTCGCCGGGCGGTCGGCTGAAGCCGCGAAGGAGATCAAACGCTTGATCACGACATCGGTCGAGCAGGTTGAAAAAGGCGCTGGCCTGGTCAACAACGCCGGTCAAAAGATGGGCGAGGTGGTCAAGGCCATTGAGGAAGTATCGGGCTTGATCGTCGAGGCCAGTGGAAGGTCACACCAGCAGACGCGCGGACTGCACGATATTGCGACCACGCTGGAACACCTGGACGTGGCCATGCAGCAAAACGCTGCGTTGGTGGAGCAGGAGACCGCCGCCGCCGAGAGCCTGAAACACCAGGCCGCCAAGCTGCACAGCCTGGTGGGCGAATTCAAGCTGCCTGGCAACACAGCCGGTATGGGCGCACAGGCCGCGCCATCCCACCACCGTACCAAGGCGGCTCCTGTTGCCCGGCCCGCAGCCAAGGCAATTGCCAAACCTGCGTTTAAGGCAGCTGCCAAACCATTGCAAAAGCTGGCAGCACCAAAGGGGCAGCCCACTACAGCCGCCAAACCCGCTGCCCGTGGTGCGGATGACGACTGGGAAACTTTTTAGTTTGTCATTGGTGGCTATGGTGCCCTAAGCGGCAACATAGCCCAACACCTCGGGCGTGGCACGCCATGCTGGGTGGCCCGCATGGTCTTCACTGATGGTGCAGGCCGCTTGCAACTGTGCGACGGCGCGTTCCGCGCTGGCCAAGTCCGCGGCATGCACGAAGGCCAATGGTTCGCCTACAGCAAAACGGGTGCCCAGAGACTGCATGTGGCTCAGGCCGACGCGGGTGTCGATTGCTTCGTTGGCTACGCGACGTCCACCGTAAGCACCCGGCAAACCCATCTTGCAGACATCGCCACACGCGTGGCAGGTAGAACGGTTACTGTCTCAGTGGCTGCCAGCGATGTGGCAGTAGCTCTTCGATCTGGCTGTTCAACTGCGTTGGCAAGCGAGTCAGCACATCCTTCAGATAGGCATACGGATCGTGCCCATTGAGTTTGGCGCTCTGAATCAAACTCATCACCGCAGCAGCGCGCTGTCCGGCGCGCAACGAACCCGCAAAGAGCCAATTGTTTCTGCCGATGGCAATCGGGCGAATCTGGTTCTCGATCCAGTTGTTATCGATGGGCAATTGCCCGTCATCAACAAACCGTGTCAGCGCAGTCCAACGTTTGATGCTGTAGTCCAGTGCCTTGGCTGTGGCCGTGCCATCCGTAATCTGGCGGCGCTGCAACTGTAGCCACTGGTGCAAGGCATCAGTCATTGGCTTGGACCGGGCTTGGCGCATCTGTAGCCGCTCTTGGGTAGTTAGGGTCTTGGCCTCCCGCTCCACATCGTAGAGCTGACTGATATAGGTCAACGCCTGCTGGGCTATCTGACTTTGGCTGCTCACATGCAGATCAAAGAACTTGCGCCGTGCGTGCGCCATGCAGCCCACCTCGGTGATGCCGCCTAAAAAGCCTGCTTTGTAGCCCGAATAATCATCCACCACCAGGCTGCCGCGCCACTTGCCCAGAAACTCCCTGGCATGTTCTCCCGCCCGGGATTCACAGAAGTCGTACACCACTGCTTTCAAATTCTCAAAGACTCCTGGCGCATAAGCCCACAGGTAAGCGCGGTGTGTCTTTTTGTTGCCCGGCTTGAGCATGGACACCGGTGTTTCGTCGGCGTGCAGCACGACTGAGTTCAGCATGGCGTCTTTCAAAGCATCCACCAGTGGCTGCAACTGCACACCGCATACACCCACCCATTGGGACAGCGTGGAGCTGGCAATGGCACAGCCAGAACGGGCAAAGATACCTTCTTGGCGGTGCAGCGGCAAATGGTCTGCGTATTTGGCTACCAGCACCTGGGCCAGCAAACCCGCTGTGGGGATGCCCTTGTCGATGACTTGGGCTGGCACCGGAGCCTGGATCAGAGTTTGGCACTGGGCGCAGGCCCATTTGCCCCGGATATGGCGCTCTACCGTAAAGACGCCGGGGGTGTAGTCCAGCTTCTCGGCTACGTCCTCACCAATGCGTTTCATCTGGCAGCCACACTGGCAGGTGCTCGAATCGGGTTCGTGGTGTACTTCCACGCGGGGCAAGTTGGCAGGCAGGGCGGCACGCTTGGGCGTTTGGCCAGGTTCTTTGGCGGTCTTGGGCTGCAGGCTGAGGTTTTGCAGTTCTTGTTCGATGGCGGCAATGTCGGCGCTGATCGCTTCGTCCAGCAAGCTGATTTGTGTGCCGTGGAGTTGTTCACGGCTGCGCCCGAACTGCCAGCGCTTCAGAGTCGCCATCTCGTGCGTGAGCTTGTCGATCTTGGCCTGGCGGTACAGGATGTCTTGGTCTTTGGCCTCAATGATTCGACTTTGTTGGGCAATCTGTGCGATCAAATCACTGGCCAGCGCGCGCAGTTGTTCTGCGTTGAGTTGGGTAAGTGATTGAAGGGCTGCGACCATGCAAGGTAGTGTGCCAGCGCAGTTCTTTTACGCCCATTGGAGCTTGCCCCAATAGACGCAAAAATGGTAGCAACAACACATCTACACCACGGTAATAATGCCGGCGTGCCCGATGCGGGACCAGGGCAGTCCCAGCACCAAGGCGTCCAACTGGGCACGGCTTAACCCCATGCGTTCTGCACCACCGTCTTGCGCAGCTTTGGGCCAGACGAAGTGGCCCTGGTGCAGTCTGCGTGCTGCCAGCCAGATGCCAATGCCGTCATGCACCAGCACCTTCATGCGGTTGGCTCTGCTGTTGGCAAACAAGTAGGCGGTGTGGGGGTGGGCTGCGCCAAAGACTTGCACGATGCGAGCCAGTACGCTGTCGGCGCCTGCGCGCATGTCCAGCGGGGTGGTGGCCAGCCAAATGGCGTCAATGCGGATCATTGCACGCACTCCCGCAGCCACTGTGCGCAGGCGCCAGCGTCTTGCGCGGGCCAGTTGACGATGATGGTTGCATTGGCGCGCTGAATCTCGATGCGGATGGTCGGCGGCTGCGTTGGAGGTGATGCGGGCAGGGGTAGCGCGATGAATGCTGGCAGTTCGCTCGAGCGGGTTTGGACGACCGGAGCAATCGAGTCAGTTGGCTTGGGGTGGCGCTTGCACAGTTGGTGCGCGCCGCTTCGCTCGTGTTCCGTAAGCCAGCGGTGCAGTACGTTGGCGTTCATGGCATTGGCGCGGGCCAGTGCGGCGATGGATGCGCCGGGTTTCAAACAGGCTGCCACCAGTTCGGCCTTGAATTCTGGTGTGTAGGTCCGGTGCGCGCGTCGGGCCGAGTATCTTGGGGTTTCTGAGTCTTTGAGCATCGTGTCCACGATTGGTTAAGTGGACACGATCTTGTGAGAGGATGCTTGTCAGTTCAAGATGGGTTTGCCGGGCGCTTACC